>CALFUF010000137.1 GCA_937916405.1 uncultured Prevotella sp. | reverse complement strand
AATCTCTTACCTCTCACCTCTTACCTCTCACCTCTGAAAGTTGAGAATGCGAAGCATGCGAAACTTGAATTAATATAATAAAACAATGAAGAAATTATTTTTCCTTAGTGTGATGCTGACAGCAGCGATGGCTGCAAGTGCTCAAAGGAGTCATCATTGCTCAAGTGGAGAAAGTAGCACCCGATCAGGCTGATATGATCAAACAGAACATTGACCGTTATTACCTGTAAGTAATCAGTCAGTCCTTTAGAGGTCAAGTTGGCAACCTACGCCAAATACGCGGTTGGTGCGGGTGAAGGAATCCTTAACCTGCGGGTTGTCAGCATTTGTGCGGTCATAGTCCCCATAGTAGGTCTGGAAATAAGCAGCCTTGACAGCCACCTTCTTGGACAACTTGTAACTGAAACCGAAACCAATGCTGTAACTGTTTACCACGAACGACATGTCGTTGATGTACTCATCGGTATTGCCATAGCGAGTAATCTGTCCTCCAGCGGAGAAAGTCAGATTCTCCGTGGTGTCCCATTCAGCACCTAACAAAAACTCGTTGGTGTTGTGCTTCAACAGATCTTGCGACTGGTTATACCATGAGGCATCCTTGTCGAAGAAATGGTGCCATCCAGCGTTGATTCGTACAATGTCTATAGGACTGTATTGCACACCAATAGACAGCAGGGCAGGCATGTCCTCGTTAACATTCTCACCGTCTCTGTATTTGTTGACTGCGTCGAGAGCACTAGCCTCGTTGACGGTAGACTCGTTCTTCATGCGGATCTGAGTGCGGAACTCATATTTGGCGGCAAAGTTGAACTTTCCTATTTTGTAGTCAACACCTAAGATAGGAGCAAAGCCGATACCAGTCTGGTTGCACAGCAGGTTGACGCCATCACCGTATTTCTGCAGGGATGCCACCTGCTCACCATAGCCGGCAGCAGTGATTGCCTGGAGATAACTTCCAAAGTCAATGTAGCCATTGGCAGTCTTTACCTGTATGTTACTGATCTTTGCCTTGTAAGTGGCATCACCGTAGAGCATGCGGAGACCACCATAGAGGGAGAGGTTAGGTGTGACTTTGCAGGCAGCGCCAATCTGTACACCATAATAATATTGGCGGCCTTTCATATAACCGTCCATGTCGTAGCCTTGTGCTCCCATAGGTGCCAGCATGGCGGCGATATTTCCCACTACGCTCTCGAAGGAGCCCAGTCCGTCCTCAAACTCGCAACTGCCGCCACCTCCAGGTACTGACAGGTTAGCCTGAAGACTCCAGTTCTCCATGTTATAAGCAATCTGGATGGAAGGAATGATAGGGGCATCGGCAACACCCTCGAAAATCTTGACAGGAGATTCAGCGTTGTTCTTTCTACCCATCTGGAAGACAGGGTTTGTCGAAGTGATGGTACGTGTCTGGTGCGCATACTGCCAGTTGATACCGAGATGAAAGCCCTCGGGCATAAAAACGACACCGGCGGGGTTGCTGTATACACCATCCAGTCCGATGGCAGCGTCACGGGCGGGGTTTCTGAGGAAGTCGATACTCTGATTGGTGTTCGTGAGGATACCGCCTGCCCAGGCGCTTCCTGTAGTCATCATGAAAACAGCTAATGCTATTAAACCTTTTCTCATTGTTTTTCTCTATTACGTTAAATTAATTTTTCTTAAATCGGCTGCAAAGGTATAATAAATGTTTATTGGTTGTTCTGTAAACGCACACAGATTAATGTTTATTAACTAAATATTGCACATTTATTGCACAAAGTGTGCATTTTGTGCATAAAAACGATGCACAAAACGGCAACAAATGCGCAATAAGATTTCGCTATTTCTCAGAGGGGTAACTGATACGGGTATGGTAGATGGTCTTCAACTTCTCGATGAGAACCGTCTTGGCATACTGAATGTCACGGAAGGTGATAGGACACTCACGGAAGTAGCCCTCGCTGACCTGTGTGTCAATGAGACGGTTGACAAGGTCACGGATGTTCTGTTCGGTATACTCTTGTAGGGAGCGTGATGCCGCCTCTACCGTGTCTGCCATCATCAGGATGGCTTGCTCGCGAGTGAACGGGTTAGGTCCTGGGTAGGTAAACAACAAGTCGTCGACTGGTTCGTCGGGGTGCTCCTTATGATATTTGATATAGAAGAACTTTGCCTTGCCCTGTCCATGGTGGGTAGAGATGAAGTCGCGGATTTCCTTGGGCAGGTTGTACTTATCCGCCATCTTCTGTCCTTCCGTCACGTGGCTGATAATCATCTGGGCACTCTCTATATCTGTCAGCATCTCATGCGGGTTGATGCCCGACTGGTTTTCAGTAAAGTAAATAGGGTTGGTCAGTTTACCTATGTCGTGATAGAGGGCGCCCGTACGTACCAGCTGAGCCTCAGCCCCAATCTTATTAGCTATTTCGCCAGCAAGGTTTGCCACCTGAATAGAGTGGTTGAAGGTGCCAGGAGCTATCTCACTCATCTGGCGCAGCAGTTGGTTGTTGGTGTTGGACAGCTCAATCAGTGTGATATCACTGGTGAAACCGAAAGCCTTCTCAATGAGGAAGAGAAGGGGATAGGCGAACAGCAGAGCGATACCATTGACAATCAAGTAATTATAGGTGCTGTAGTCTATCTTCGACAGCGAGTCAGTGCGCATCCAGTCGAAGGCAAGGTTAACGGCAATCATCGCGATAGTAATGAAAATGGCGGTCTTAAACAACTGGGAGCGCTGTGACAATTCTCTCAGAGAGGTGATTGCCACCAAGCCGCCTATCGCCTCGACGACAACGAATTCGAAGGAGTGTACCAGCATGACACCGCAGATAAGTATCATCGTGATATGTGCCATGAAAGCGGTACGAGAGTCCATGAACACACGCACGAAGATGGGAACCATGGCGTATGGCAGAATATATACATGGATGAAGGTGTTGCGCATGAAAAGTGCCGTCATGATGGCAAACAAGGTGATCAGCGCATAAATCATCATGATCTTTCTCGACTTCGTCAGATAATCGTTACGATAAAGACTCAGGAAGAAGGTGAAGGCAAAGATAAGGATAGAGACGTAGAGTATCTGTCCGAGGAGGGCAAACTGGTTTTGCGTGTCGTCCTGATGCAGTCGCTCATTCTCCTTCATAAACGACTCCATGGTACGATAGGTCTTGTCTGTGACAATCTCTCCTCGTCCTACTATCTTCTGACCTTTCTGTACCACACCACTTGCCAAGGCGATACTCGACATCAGGTCGTTGATGCTTGTCTCACTCCTCTCCTTGTCATATATAAGGTTAGGTGTGATATAGTCGTTCAAGTTGCATTTCTGCAGGATAGGTCGTTGAAGAGCAAGCATCTCGTCACGGAACAGTTGCTCGTAGGCGGTCTTGGCGGAATAGACCTCCATAATAGAGATGCTGTTAGCCTGTTTTCCACTGACCACACGTATCATCCTTGCCGTGTCGACTCGTAACTCAGTATACTCGGTGGGCGACATGATTCCCTGTTGGTATAGGCTATGCAGACGATTGGTGATGATTTTGAGATATTCCTCTCCCAGTCCGGGGATGCCTTCCGCATAGTCCTTCTTGAACTTGTTGACCATCTGAGTCTCCTTGTCTTGGTCGTATTGATAGTATGGCTCATAGGATTTCATCAGACTGTCTTTCTCTGCGCGGATAGCTTCGTCAGACTTATAGACAGGGAAGTCGAAGGGGGCAGTAAAGTCGGCATACTTCCAAGGCTTTCCCTTCTCGATATGGAAATAACTACGATTGTCGTGGGGCATTGCCCACACAATCAGTGCGATAGACAGAATAACCAACACGGCACGCATCACATAGTTGCGCCATGTCTGCTCCTCTTTGATATTGAAGTTCGTATTCATTTACGAGTACAAAGATACGGAAAAAAACGGAAAAAGTCGTATATATCAAAAAAAATGTGTAAATTTGCACCAATTTTATAAAGATACCATTAAAAAGGATATGGCAGAGAGAAGAGTGAGAGTGCGTTTTGCCCCTAGTCCCACAGGTGCTTTGCATATTGGTGGGGTACGTACGGCATTATATAATTATTTGTTCGCACGTCAGCATGGCGGTGATTTGGTGTTCCGTATCGAGGACACAGACTCTAATCGTTTCGTACCAGGTGCCGAGGAATATATCATCGAGTCTTTCAAGTGGCTGGGAATCCAGTTCGATGAGGGAGTGTCCTTCGGAGGAGACAAAGGACCTTATCGTCAGAGTGAGCGTCGAGACATTTATAAGAAATATGTTAAGCAGTTGTTAGATGCCGGCAAGGCATATATCGCTTTCGATACCCCTCAGGAGCTGGAGGCTAAGCGTGCGGAGGTCCAGAACTTCCAGTATGACTGTCATACCCGTCAGCAGATGTGTAACTCGCTGACCTTGTCGAAAGAGGAGGTAGACCAGCGGATAGCCGACGGCAAGCAATATGTGGTCCGCTTCAAGGTGGAGCCGGGTGAGGAGATCCTTGTCAACGACCTGATCCGTGGTGAGGTGCGTGTGAAGAGTGATATCGTAGACGACAAGGTGCTGTATAAGAGTGCCGACGAGTTGCCAACCTATCATCTTGCCAATATCGTGGACGACCACTTGATGGAAATCTCCCATGTCATCCGTGGTGAGGAGTGGTTACCCTCTGCTCCCCTGCATGTGATGCTCTATCGTGCCTTTGGTTGGGAGGACACCATGCCGCAATTTGCCCATCTGCCGTTACTCTTGAAGCCGGACGGAAAAGGTAAGTTGTCGAAGCGTGACGGTGACCGTTTAGGTTTCCCCGTATTCCCCTTGCAATGGAAAGATCCCAAGACAGGTGAGATATCACGTGGCTATCGTGAGGATGGTTATTTCCCAGAGGCAGTCATTAATTTCCTTGCGCTGTTAGGATGGAATCCAGGTACAGAGCAGGAATTGTTCACCTTGGAAGAGCTGGTACCATTGTTCGACATCTCAAAATGTTCAAAGGCTGGAGCGAAGTTCGCTTACGACAAAGGAATCTGGTTTAACCATGAGTATATCCTGAAGAAATCAGCTGAGGAGATCGCCTCCTTGTTTGAGCCTATCTGTCGTGAGCATGGTGTGAAGGACTCCTCTGAGCGTATCCTGCAGGTTGTCGCTATGATGAAAGACCGTGTATCCTTTGTCAAGGAGTTATGGTCCCTCTGCTCCTTCTTCTTCGAGGCACCCGCGGAGTATGATGAGAAGACAGCGAAGAAGCGTTGGAAGGAAGACTCTGCACAACAACTCACAGAGTTGATAGGAGTGTTGGAGGGTATTGATGATTTCTCGTTGGAGAACCAAGAGCAAATCGTTCATCAATGGATAGAACAGAAAGAGTACAAACTCGGAAACATCATGAATGCGTGGCGTCTGACCTTGGTTGGCGAGGGTAAGGGACCTGGTATGTTCGACATCTCCGCTTTCTTAGGTAAGGAGGAGACGATCCGGCGAATGAAACGTGCTATCGAAATACTGGGCTGAGCATGTACAACCTCGGAATATATCTCTATCTGATAGGTGTAGCCATCGTAAGCCACTTTAGCGATAAGGTGCGTAAGATGTGGCGTGGAGAGCGTGACGCTATCCGTTTGCTGAAGGAGAAAGTCGACCCGGAGGCACAGTATGTATGGTTTCATGCCGCCTCGCTTGGAGAGTTCGAGCAAGGTCGCCCCTTGATGGAGCAACTGCGTAAGGAGCATCCGGAATACAAGATCCTGTTGACTTTCTTCTCCCCCTCAGGTTATGAGGTCCGTAAGAATTATGAGGGAGCGGATATTATCTGCTACCTGCCTTTGGACACCATCACCAATGCCCGTCGTTTCCTGCGTGCCATCCGTCCTGTGATGGCGTTCTTCATCAAGTATGAGTTCTGGTATAACTACCTGCATATCCTGAAGCATCGTCAGGTGCCCGTATATAGTGTGAGCAGTATCTTCCGTCCCGACCAGATCTTCTTCAAGTGGTATGGACGACAGTATGCCCATGTGTTGAAGTGCTTCACCCATTTCTACGTACAGAATCAGGTCAGCAAAGACCTGCTTGCCAAGATTGGTATCGATGATGTCTCTATTGTGGGGGATACCCGCTTTGATCGTGTACTGCAAATCAAGGAGGCTGCCAAGCAGTTGCCTTTGGTGGAGCATTTCGTGAAAGGGCATAAGGTCTTTGTTGCCGGCAGCAGTTGGCAGCCAGACGAGGATATCTTCATTCCCTATATGAATGCCCATCCTGACTGGAAGATGATTCTTGCGCCCCATGTGATAGGGGAGGATCACCTGCAGCAGATTATCAATAAGCTGGAGGGACGTAAGGTGGCTCGATACACAGAACTCTCTGAGCATGCTGATCCATCTGATGCTGATGTCTTAATCATCGACTGTTTCGGCTTGCTCTCCAGTATCTACCATTATGGTGATGTCGCTTATATTGGTGGTGGCTTTGGTGTGGGTATTCACAACACGTTAGAGGCAGCAGTATGGGACATGCCTGTTATCTTTGGCCCCAACAACCAGAGGTTCCAGGAGGCACAGGGTTTGAAGGCTTGTGGTGGAGGTCTTGAGATCAAGGATGCTGCCGACTTCGAGTCTGTCATGCAGCGTTTTATCAGCAGTGACGAGACTATTGCTGAGGCTGGGAAGAAAGCGGGTGCCTATGTGGAACAGATGACGGGTGCCACCAAAAAGATACTTTCTGAGGTAAAATTGTAGTTGAGATGGCTTTAATCAAATCCTATCGTGGTCTGACTCCAAAATGGGGAAAGGACTGTTATTTTAGTGAGAACGCCACCATCGTGGGTGATGTGACGATGGGTGACGAGTGTTCTGTATGGTTTAATGCCGTGGTACGTGGTGATGTGGCTCCTATCACGATAGGTCATTGCACCAATGTGCAGGACGGCTCTTGCATCCATGTGACCCATGAGACGGGTCCTACGCATATCGGCAGCTATGTGACGATAGGTCATAATGTGACCGTTCATGCCTGTACGATCCACGACCATGCCCTGATAGGTATGGGTGCCACCTTGCTGGACGGCTGTGAGGTAGGTGAGGGAGCCATTGTCGCCGCTGGTGCCTTGGTACTGCAGAACACGAAGATCGGACCCAATGAGATATGGGGTGGGGTACCTGCCAAGTATATCAAACCCACCCGTCCTGGTCAGACAGACAATGCGGAGCACTATGTCGCCTACTCGAAATTCTACATGGACGAGAATCCCGAGTGCCGTTTTACTGGTGAGAAATAGTCGCTACGATATATTCTGAGCGGGTTCCGATGCGGAACTTACCACCCCAGATACCAATTCCCGAACTGACATAATACTGTGTGTCACCTCTCTGGTGGGCACCAAAGGCACACTCGTAGATACTCTCTGTGATCCATGAGATGGGCCATACCTGTCCGTGATGGGTATGACCACTGAACTGGAAGTCTACTTTCTGTCGCTCTGCCTGCTCCAAGTGATAGGGCTGGTGGTCGAGGAGTATCGTGAATTTCGAGCGGTCGGCTTGCTTCATGATATCCGCTAAGGTCTTGCGATGCTGGTTGGTGCGGTCGTCACGACCAACGATACAGAGGTCGCCGACTATCGCAAAACGGTCTTGCAGGAGATGGATGCCTGCCAGCTCATAGAACCTCTGGACATCAGGCTCCCCACTGTAATACTCGTGATTGCCCAAGCAAGCATAGACAGGGGCGTTGAGCCGTTGGAACTCCTCAAACATCCGCTCCTCTTTCAAGGGACGTATACTCATATCGATGATATCACCAGCTATCAGGATAGCGTCAGCATGCTCAGCGTTGATCATGTCCACCCAGCGGTGCAACTCCTCACGACGATTATGATACCCTAAGTGCAGGTCGCTCATCATGACGATTCTCAAGGGTTTAGTCATCGGCTTCTCTGTTGTCAACTGGATGTCCTCACAATACTTATGCTTGTAGTGGAAATAGCCATAAGTGAAGACAACGGTCATGAGGACGACGATTCCTATAGCGGTCGCCCAGTTATTATATAATAAGGTACGCGGGAGGAGACGGACGAGTCTTCCAAGGTCGAGCACCAGAAAGAGGATGAACAGATAGAGCAGGATGATGAGGCTCGAGTTCGCCACCTCGTAGCAGAAGATGGCAGCAGGCATGGGCATGCCGTCTGTCGAGCGCGAGAAGTTAGCGAAGGTGAGCAGGAAACAACCTATCATCACGATGATGACCACCGCTTTCCATACGGCAGACAAAGGGAGCAGGCACCAGATGTGCCAGCCGATATAAGCAAGGGCAAGCAGGGGCAGCCCCATAAAGAGTAACATCCACATAGATTTCATATTATGATTTTGCGTGCAAAGATACGATAATTGTCGCTTATTATCAGGAGGACCATGGTACATTTTATACTTTTTTATCTGTTGACTTAGAGTCAGCATGCCTGTCGACTTAGAGTCAACCGATCGGTTGACTGGAGTCGGCAGATCGGTTGACTGGAGTCAACCGTTAGTTAGGATGGTTCTAACAACTGCGAATAACGGCACTTCGCATCGAACACAACGGCACTTACAACCGCATAGGGTGGCTCCTATGCGACAGTCGTCCTATTTGACAACAACGACAAAGGCGCTCGCACGACTGCGAACGCCTTTGTTTCTATCGAAAGTGATGACCCGATTACAGGTTCGGGTTAATCTTATTCCACTCAGAAACAGGGGGCACGATGTTCAAGGTAACCAGCTCGTCACGCATCTTGCAGAGGTGCTCGTAGCTCTGGTCGAGCTTGGCATTCTCCTCAGCAGTACCCTGTGGAACCTCAAACTTAGCACCCTCAGCAGTCATGGTGGTCTTCATCGCCATCATGATGTGGTCGTACTTGTCAGTCTTCACATAAGTACCAACGGGGAAGCGGAATGGCTCACCACCCATAGCGGCACGAATCATCTCAACAGAAAGGTAAGAAGGGCTCTGGAAAGAGCTACGTCCACGAAGCTCGATGATCTTGGCACCACCCTTCGTCACGTCTATCTTCATCTGATCCCACTCCTCTGCGGGGAACTCAGCAGTGCCGATGATGTCAGTCAGCTTGCGACCCTTGATCTCTACGTGACTGCCGAATACTGCCATCTGCTCACCATGTCCACCATAGGTAGCACAACCTGTGATCTCATTCTGCATCACACCAAACTTCTTGGCAAGGGCAGACTGCAGACGGGTGGTGTCCAGACCAGCGAGAGTGGTCACCTGACCTGGTTTCAGACCAGAGTACAGCAAGGTAACCAGACCAGTCAGGTCAGCAGGGTTGAAGATAATCACCACGTGCTTTACGTCAGGGCAGTACTTCTTGATGTTCTGTCCCAGCTCCTCGGCAATCTTACAGTTGCCGGCAAGCAGGTCCTCACGGGTCATACCAGCCTTACGGGGAGCACCACCAGAGGAGATGATGTACTTAGCGTTCTTGAAAGCCTCCTCAGCATCAGTGGTGGCAACGATGTTCACATTGTCAAAACCACTCTGGCGCATCTCCTCTGCCACACCTTCTGGAGAGAAAACGTCATAGAGACAAATCTCACTTGTCAGACCCATCATGAGTGCCGACTGTGCCATGTTTGAGCCAATCATACCGGCAGCGCCGACGATGGTCAATTTCTCGTTTGTTAAAAATGCCATAGTTTTATTCTTTACGTTTTAATTGTTCTTGAATGGTTGCAAAGTTACAAATATTTTTTAATTCTTAATTCTCAAAACTCAATTAAATATGTTATTTATTCTGAAAACTATAGGCTTTGCTAACTCTGTGTGGCAAATTTTGTATTATCTTTGCCCTTATGAAACAGATAGAGGAACGATTATCATGGTTGAGGGAAGAACTGCGAAGGGAGCATCTGAGTGCTTTCGTCTTCCCAACGACAGACCCGCATAACAGCGAGTATACGGCTGACCATTGGAAAGGTCGCGAGTGGATCAGTGGGTTTACTGGGTCGGCAGGTACTGCGGTGGTGACCCTTCAGAGTGCGGCATTATGGACGGACTCCCGTTATTTCATCCAAGCAGCGGAGCAACTTAAAGGGACGGAGTTCCAACTGATGAGACTCAAAGTGGCTGGTACCCCCTCCATCGCTGAGTGGTTGGGACGTGAGCTGACAGAGATGTCTGATAAGGAAATAGGGGTCGACGGCATGCTGACCTCAGTGTCTGATATGGAGCAGTTGAAAGAGAACTTGAAACGGCGTGGGGGTATCACTGTGCGTACCAACTTCGATCCTTTGACGAGGATATGGAAAGACCGTCCTCAGATTCCAAGGAACCCAGTGGTGCCGCAGCCGTTGGAGTTTGCTGGGGAGGAGACGAGATCGAAACTGGCGCGTATCAGAAAGGCGTTGCATGAACAGCATGCGGACGGTATGCTGGTGTCCGCATTGGATGATATCGCCTGGACACTGAACCTGCGAGGGTCTGACGTCCATTGTAACCCCGTCTTTGTGTCATATCTGCTCATCGCCTCAGATAAAGCGACCTTATTTATTAACAAGGAGAAGGTGAGCGGTGAGGTATGCCAATACCTGAAACAGCAGGGTGTGGAGATGGCTGACTATGAGGAAGTGGGAAAAGGACTGCAGGACTATTTCGAGTATAATATCCTGATAGACCCGGATGAGGTGTGCTATACCTTGTACCAGAAGGTGACGCGAAATATCGTGCGAGGCACTTCCCCCATCGCTGCAATGAAAGCCGTCAAGAATGAGAGGGAACGCCTGGGTTTTAGGTCTGCGATGCTGCGTGACGGCATCGCAATGGTGAAGTTCTTGAAATGGCTCGATGAGCACATCGGAAAAGAAACACTGACAGAGATCTCCATATCAGACAAGTTGGAGGCTTTACGTGCGGAACAGCCTTTATATCGAGGTCTCTCCTTCGATACTATCGCAGGTTATGAGGAGCATGGCGCCATCGTGCACTATGAGGCGACACCTGAGACGGATGCTGTCTTGCAGCCAAAAGGACTCTTGTTGCTTGATAGTGGTGCGCAATATCAGGACGGTACGACGGATATCACTCGTACCATCGCATTGGGTCCCCTAACAGAAGAGCAGCGAGAAGTCTACACATTGGTGTTGAAAGGACATATCCAGTTGCAGCTGCTCCACTTCCCGGATGGAGCCAGTGGTACCCAGTTGGACGCAATAGCCAGGAAAGACTTATGGGAGGCTGGCTATAACTATCTGCATGGTACGGGTCATGGGGTAGGATGCTTCCTGAATGTGCATGAGGGACCGCATCAGATCCGCATGGAGTGGAGACCAGCGCCCTTGCGTGCTGGTATGACAATAACGGACGAGCCGGGTGTCTATCTGGAAGGGCGTTTTGGTGTCCGTACGGAGAATACCTTGCTTGTCATACCTGCCCAGGAGACGGAAAGTGGCAAATTCCTTCAATTTGAGCCTTTGACATTATGCCCTATTGATATGCGCCCAGTCATCAAGGATAAGCTCAGTAATGAGGAGAAAGAATGGCTTAATCAGTATCATGAGACAGTGTATGCGAAATTGTCGCCCTATTTGGAACCCTCGGAGATGGAGTGGCTGAGGCAAGCCACAACAGCCTTATAAAGGGATATTAATTAAAAAATGGCAAAAAAACTTGCGCATTTCATAAAATAGTTGTAATTTTGCACCCGCTTAATCGCAAAACGAGAAGTTTAACTTAAAAAATTAAAGAAAAAAAACGACATGATTATTGTACCAGTAAAAGAAGGCGAGAACATTGAAAAGGCTCTTAAAAAGTTCAAGAGAAAGTTTGAGAAGACAGGCGTTGTGAAGGAACTTCGTCGTCGTCAGCAGTTTGACAAGCCCTCTGTACTGAAGCGCCTCAAGATGGAGCACGCTATTTACGTACAGAAGCTTCGCGCTACAGAAGAGTAAAAAAAGCAGATTTTTTTTGGTAGTTTGCGATTTTCTTTGTAAATTCGTTGCCGAAAACATAAAAGCAACGAAAATATGATAGAGAAGTTCTTGAGCTACCTGCGGTATGAGCGAAATCGTTCCGAGCTTACTGTTCAAAGCTATGAGCGGAGTCTTAAGGATTTCGAGTCATACTTCAAAAATCGAGATAGTCAGCTCTCATGGGAGTCTATAGACTCAGATGTCATCCGTGACTGGATGGAGAGCTTGATGGATAAAGGCGACATGGCATCATCAGTGAACCAACACCTGAGTGCCGTGCGTTCTTTTTTTCGTTTTGCCTTGTCGCATGGATTGGTAAGTCATGATCCTTCCCATATCGTGAAAGGCCCTAAAAAGCAAAAACCGTTACCTCAGTTTGTTAGGGAAAGTGAGATGAACAGACTGATTGATACACCAGAATTTTGGGGGGATGATTTCAATGAGGTTCGCGCGCGTACAATAATTATATTATTCTATAATACTGGAATGCGTCTTGCCGAACTGGTAGGGCTTAATAGCCTGGACGTGGATTTCACGTCTCATCAGCTGAAGGTGACAGGTAAGAGAAACAAACAGCGTATTATCCCATTTGGGCAAGAGGTGGAGACAGCCCTCCGTGAGTATATCTCTTCACGTGACCAACTCGTGGGCGGACCTACTGAAGCGTTGTTTGTCCTAGATGATGGACGCAGAATCACACGTAGTAGAATAGAGCATCTGGTGAATGAGCGTCTTTCACAGGTGACGACTTTGAAAAAGCGCTCCCCGCATGTGTTGAGGCATTCCTTTGCTACAGCCATGCTGAATAATGGCGCAGGACTTGAAAGTGTTCGCAAATTGCTGGGTCATGAGAGTGTCGCCACCACGGAAATATATACCCATACCACTTTCGAACAATTGAAAAAAGTATATAAAGATGCCCATCCAAGGGCTTAGTATAACCTTATAAAAATAGGAGGTAACTATGGA
>CALFUF010000136.1 GCA_937916405.1 uncultured Prevotella sp. | reverse complement strand
CAATCTCTTCCTCATACCATGTCTCTGCCTTGCGGTCGTAGAGACCCATCCACCAAAGACCAGCAGTATCATATTGCTGGAACTTTGTCTTCAGGTACTTAGCATATTTGATACGCTCTGCCATACTCTTACTCTCATCGATAGCACCAAACTCACCAAAGATGAATGGGATACCCACCTCAGAAGCACGCTTGCTGACACGATTGAAGACACCATCAATAGTAGCCTCACAATCGGCATCGAACACTTGGATGTTATAGTCGTACTCATTACCTGCATCATCCTTACCTGCATTGTAGTTACAGAAGTTATAAGGATCGTAAGAGTGGATTGACAGATAGAGGTGGTTGCTTGACGGATCAGTAGGAAGCTCGAACGCCTGAAGTGCGACATCGCTGGTTCCTGTCGCAGAGTAAGTTGTCACTGCAAGGTTACGATACTTGTTGTTACCACCTGTCTCACGAACCACATTCACGAAGTCCTGTTGCAACTTATTGATAGCCTGATAAGCGCCATCTGTTTCAGAAGAAGGAGCGGTCCATGAGTAACTCTTGTTCAGAATCTCGTTGAACGACTCGAAGATCAGGTGCTCGTCATAGTTCTTGAAGTGCTCGGCAATCTGCTTCCAGAGTTTCTGGTAGCGGACAGTCAGTGTGGGATAGTCGTCGATATCCGCATAGAGCCATGCACCACCATCCGTACGTCCATTAGCCGCACCATTGTCATGCTGTATATTCAAGATGCAGTAGCAGCCAGCGTTCAGCACATAATTGACAACTTCCTCCACACGGTTCATCCACTCAGCACTGACATTGTCCTGAGCATCCATGTGAGGATACCATGTCACAGGAACACGAATAATGTTGAAGCCCTTTGCCGCAATGGCATCGATAATCTCCTGCGTAGTCAGAGGCTGACCCCATGATGTCTCCCAGTCGGCGATAGTCTTGGTAGAAGGATCCCACCAGTCACCCCATGGGTTAGCATCAAGGGTGTTACCAAGGTTATAACCCATCACAAGGTTCTCCACCAATTCGAAGGAAGTCTCGAAGGGATCATTTGGATCAGCTCCGGCACCTTTCTGAGTGATGACCAGAGACTTGCTGAGACTACCAGTAGTAAAGGTAACGGTAGCAGTACGCTCCTCACCCATATTTTTAGAAACAGATATCTTGTCATAACTATACTTGTTAGCATAGCCATAGCCAGCGTAGTTTGACAGTGTCACCCAGTCAGCATCCACAGAAGCTGTCCAGTCACCGTCACAGTTGATGCCTACAATATAACTGTTAGCACCCAAAGAGAAGTTCAGCGCAGAGAGGTCACCCTCATCAGTATTCAGCAACTCCAGGATAGTACCGGCTCCACTTCTGAGACCATTGTCCACCGTCTTGGTGGTATCGCTGTCGCTGCATGCTCCTGCCACAAAGGCAAAGAGCAGCAGGAGTGCAGTGTTTAATATATTCTTTCTCATAATCATTATTCATTTATATTAGACTCATTACTTAGCGGCTGGTACATACAGGATTCGAACATTGTCGAACATGATATCCATCGTAGATGGAGTACCATTCCAGTTCATGTGCATGAAACGAATCTGGTTAATACCGTCAGCAACAACGTCACCATAGGTCTTACCTGCCCATTCGTCAAAGTTGCTGAGTTTGATCACGTGGCGATACCACTGTTCCTTCGGCTGGGTATTGTCAATGGCACGAAGTGCTTTCTCCTTATAGACCACATCATTCTGGATAAAGTTCTCAAAGACAATAGTCTTCGCGTCACCAATCGTCTGGATCTGATAGTGCAGGAAAGGATACTGTGCCTCACCAAAATCAGTATTATTGTCCCATACCTCCATAGCGAGATAGACGTCATCAGTAGAGGTGCTGGCAGGAATCAGGTCGAAGCCTGGCAGCGAGAACGAATTTCCATTCCAGTCCTTACGGAAGTAACACATGGTAGCCCACCAGTTCCAACCACCGTCAGTGGACTTAATACGCCAGAACTTACCATCGCTGGTGAATGGCAGTGCGTCACTGGTGGCCTCGTCTTTGAGTTCTCCATTCGGACCCCATCCGTTATCAGTAGCGAAGCCGTCCTCGAAGTTCAAGATAATACCATCAGTAACGTAGAAGTAATCCTGCGATGCCGTACCACCAGGAGTGGTAACGGTCAAAGTTGTACCAGACCCCTCAGAAGGCTTTAACTCCTTTGTGAAGGCAATCGTGATCTGGTCCTCAGACTCAGCAACGGTGAAGTCATCCGGACCCAGTGTGATGTCACCATAAGTGACAGACTCTACCTGCACAAACTCACGTCCCTTGATAATCAGATCAGTACCAGGGATAGGCATATCCGTATTGATAGAAGTAATCACAGGTTTACCAGGAACCTTTGTATAAGGAATATAGACGATACCAGCGGCGCACTCAATGACCAGCGTTCCCTCATCAAAAGGAAGACTTGGAGTAACCAGCTGAATCTGTGAATTCACCTCATAGCTCTGGTTGGAATTAATATAGCGGTCTTGTTTCACAATATCGTAATCGCTGACCTCCACACGATTTCCAGGAATCTCCTCCCACTCTGTTGACTCAAGCTCCTCTGTTGTCACATCCGTAAAGTACATTTTCTCGATGCTGTAGAGGTTGAGACCATAAACATTCAGGATGTCACCAGCGGCACGAGGATAAGAACCCTGAATACGAGCAATAGAAGGATAAGCACCTAACACTTTGAAAGCGTATGTTGCTATACCGCCACCAGTCTCCACACGAATCTCATCCTTCAAGTCTGAGTTGAAAGCGGTGAGTTGGAAACCATCGGTCTCAGAGGGGACTTTCACAATAATACTGTGATCCGTATTCATCGTGGGACTGAAGCCCACCTTCTGGTCGTTAATATAAACGGCAAGTGCTCCACCCAGATTCTTACCAATAATGGCAATCGTCTGTCCTTGAGCCGACTTCGTGAAAAGACTGTCGGCCTTCTCCGGGTCGCAAACACGAACACCAGTAATCTCAGGCTGTCCGCCACCACCATCGCTATCGCTACAAGCAGTGAAACCCAGCGCAAAGAAAGCCATCAGAGCCAGTAGCAGTCCGTTTTGCATTTTTAATATCTTATTCATAGCTTTGTCATCTTTAAATTATTACTTTTCATCTCCAAAGTCATAGCTCTGAGCTGGCTCCTTGAAGTAAGGGTTGCGAATCACGTCAGCCTCAGGATAAGGCATGAAGATATTCGTCTCATTCAGCGTTACAGGGTCGTAACCGTCACGGGCTCTTGAGAGGGCATCCACGTCATAGGAATAACCTTCTTCCACTTTCTGGACGACATTCTCAGAGTCCTCCTCACGCAAGCAGTCATTCCAATAGCAATTTCCGTTATCATCATAGAAATACCATGCGGACGACTGACGGTTGGGGAATGTACGATAGGAAATCGTATGGTCTTCGTTATAAAGCACATCGCCCTGATTGATCATGAAGGCACGGTGCTGCTTGTTGTTGAAGTAGTCGAGCATGTACTGGGGCTGCCAGCGATACCATGTCACCATGTCGTACCAGTTAGAGAACTCCATGCAGAACTCCTTGCGACGCTCCTTAATCAGCTCAGCAAGTCCGTAGGAGGTCAGCATATTATCAACCTTCGCTCTGGCACGAACGGCATTGATGGCATCAAGACCCTCTGCGTCAGAAGTGGTCTCATCATTACCAAGAATAGCCTCAGCCTTGATCAGATAGATATCAGCAAGACGCTGGATGTAAGTGTTCAGCGGAGAAGCCATCTGTGCGAGGTGACCCTGACAGTCAGCCTTCGTACCTACGACCCATTTCTTCAGCTGACAGAACTTCTTGCTATAGACATAACCTGTCGGCTGTGGATAACCGTTAGCAGGAGTCTTATCAGCAGCAGCTACCAAGTCGTTACCTGTATCCCAGTAACTATAGTAGATACCTGGCAGACAGAATGTCGCCTGGAAACGGATAGAGTCGCTGATATCCTCGTTGTAGAGGTCAAGCATATCTACAGAAGCATAGATACCACCCCATACATTGACGTCTGAGGCACCACTCCATGCGAGGTCAGAGTAGTTGGCGCTATAGGTTCCCCAGGTAGCCGTCAACGGGTCTGCCCAATGCATCGCAAGCAAAGTCTCTGAGTTCTGCATGGTGAAGTTATTATTATCATACTTAAAGAGGTCTGCATAATCAGGCAACAAGCTGTAAGGACCATTATTGATAATATCATCACAAAGCTCAACAACCTCGTCGAGAATACTCTGGTCACGTGTACCATTTTTGCCCCATCCGCTCTGAGCCAGCAGTGCCTTTGCGAGAAGACCCTCTGCAGAGTACTTAGTGGCATGGTTGCTGGTACTTGCTACAGGGAGGAGGTCTGCGGCACGACGGGCATCACGAATAATAAACTTCAGGACATCCTCTTCCTTCGTCAAAGGAACCACAGGGGTATTGGTCATCTCAAGATTGTTTTCATAGACAATCACATCACCCCACGAGCGCAGCAAATAGAAATAAGCCCATCCACGCATCAGATAAGCCTCACCTAAAGCAAGGTTTTTCACATCCTCACTGACAGCCTCCGTACTATAGGTGTTGACATCTGAAATCAACTGGTTTGACATGGATACTACCAGATAGAATGATTTCCAAGCATTAGCGAGGTCACCATCCAGACCAGTCACCTGGAAGGTAGCGAACTGTGGGTTCAGATAAGGGTTCCATCCGTCGTTAGCACGAGCAGAGCCCATACCCACCATAGCACGGTAGTTGTAGTTAAACCATGCGTAATTATACAGCGGCTCAATAGCCTTCATTACCGCATCGTCAGAAGAGTAATATGTATCTGCTGTATAGGAATGCTGAGGGGTTTTGTCAAGGAAATCCTTACCACAACTGGTAGTAAGTGTTCCCATGACAATCAGAGAACCAGCCAACAGCAATATATTCAATTTTTTCATATCCTATTTAATATTAGAAGTTGAGTTTGAGACCGAAGTTGTAAATACGCTGAGAAGGATAACGTCCGTTATCAAGTCCCTGCAGAATCACGCTCTGTCCCTGGGCACCGACTTCAGGATCGTAACCATCATAACCGGTAATCGTAAAGAGGTTTTGAATATTGGCATAAATCTGACACCACTCAATACCAACTTTCTGTATCCAGCGTCTTGGCAGATTCCAAGCGAGAGAGAGTGACTTCAAACGAATATAGGAGCCATTCTCCACAAAGGCAGATGAAATACGGTTGTTCGTATTCTGACCACCACCAGAAGGCTCTATACGCCAACATGATGCTGAGCCAGCATTAGAAATATACACATTAGAGATATCACTCAAAGAACCCTCTGGGTCATACATCTCGATCTTCGCGCAGTTGGCAACATACGCCATCTTGTTACCCCAACCCTTAGGATCGGTCTTTGTCTGACGGAGCACATTGTATACATCATTGCCATAAGAGCCACTCAAGAAGAACGACAACTCAAAGTCCTTATAAGTAATAGTATTGTTCAAACCAAAGGTGAATTTCGGGTTCGGGTCACCAATATACTTACGGTCTGACTCGGTAATCTTTCCATCACCGTCAACATCCTCGTAGATATAGTCACCTACCCAGATACCGTTCTGCTTGATGTCATACATATTACCATCACTGTCTACTGGACGTGCGACAGGAATATAATTACCATTCTTATCTATCATTCTGGCACCATTCGGATCTTTCTGATAGAAGTCGTCTTCCTTGTTGAACATGCCAATCACATTGTAACCATAGAAACGACCAACAGGACCGCCAACCTCTGACAAGGTATAGGTATCACTACCGATACGTCCCTGCAAAGAGGAGTCCTCACTATTCAACTTGGTCAACTTGTTACGGTTGAAAGAAATGGTGGCACCAGTACGCCACTGCCAGTCCTTATTAGAGATATTCACCGTGTTCAAGGTGAACTCAATACCCTTGTTACGAATAGCACCGGCATTCACGTATGGCGGGTAGATACCAAAGTAATACTGATAACCTTCCTCATCAATCAGATAGGTAGGAAGAACGGAGTACATCAGCAGATTCTTGGTCTTCTTATAATAAGCATCCACAATGAACTCAATACGATTATTGAAGAAAGAGAGGTCAAGACCGATGTTCCATGCATTGGTACTCTCCCACTTCAAGTCGGGATTCGCATAGTTACCTGCATAGTAACCATTACCCCAAGCGGTAGATACAGCACTCATCGCAACACCATAGGCATAAGAGCCTGCGCTCTGGTTACCAACAAGACCCCATCCGAGACGGAGTTTAGCATTGCTCAACCATGTGAGATTCTTCATAAATGGCTCCTGAGTAATACGCCAAGCAGCAGCCAATGACGGGAACCACCCCCAACGGTTATTCGGACCGAATGAAGAAGAACCGTCCGCACGAAGTGTAGCGGTCAGCAAGTAACGGTCTAACAAATTATAGTTCAAACGTCCGAAATAGGACTCAATAGCCCACTCACTACCCTGCTCGTCGTTGGTAGCTGTCGTAGCGTCACCAACATGGAGAGAGTGAATAGCGTCAGAGATAAATCCTCTTCTTGAAGCAGAGAGATTGGACCAGTCACCCCATTGTGACTCGTGACCTAACATGATCTGCAGATGATTGTTCTTCAACGGGTCAAAGTCATAGGTAGCATACTGCTTGAAACTCTGATATTTACTCTTGGAAGAGGTTCGTTGACCTAACGACTCCACTTTCTGATTATTAGAGCCATAGGAGTACTCTGGACGGAAGAAATAGGAGTCTCCCCATGAGAAACTTCCACCATATTCTACACGAAGAACAAGATTCTTAATAGGTGTAATGTTCGCATAGAGGTTGAAATCCAACTGAGACTTCTCATTATGATTGTCTA
Source organism: uncultured Prevotella sp. (assembly GCA_937916405.1). Classification (GTDB taxonomy): domain Bacteria; phylum Bacteroidota; class Bacteroidia; order Bacteroidales; family Bacteroidaceae; genus Prevotella. The sequence goes on along the minus strand of CALFUF010000136.1, from coordinate 15,209 downwards.
TCTGCTGTGCCTTGAACAACGGGTTCTCTGTATAGTTGAACTCATTCTCAGCACCTGAGTCATAAGAACCGTCTGCATTACGAGCGGCAACATCAGGAGTCATAGATATAGCGTCCTGGATAACGTTGGCATCATCAAAAGTGATAATCTGCTTGGTACGAGCGAAATAACCATTTCCACCGACCTTCAACCACTTATTGACGTTTGTCTCAACATTAGCACGGAAGCTGGCACGCTTAAAGCCTGATCCGATACCGATACCATCCTGATCCAGAAAACCACCAGAGAGGTTATAGTTCATGTCCTTGGTACCACCACTAACACCCAACTGATGCTGGTGCATGAAAGCAACCTGGAACAGCTCATTCTGCCAGTCAGTACCATTTGTCAACAATGACGGATCTTTGTATTGCTCCATAGAACCCCATCCCCAAAGAGCGGCACGGTCGTTATAGAACTGCGCATACTGCTTCAGGTTCATCATATCCAAATGCTTGGGAAGCTTCTGCCAACCCACCATACCTTCATATATGACTTTCGGTTTACCCTCAGAGCCCTTCTTTGTCGTAATCAGGACGACACCATTAGATGCACGAGAACCGTAAATAGCGGTTGCGGAAGCATCTTTCAGTACTTCCAAAGAGGTAATGTCCGAAGGGTTCAAAGTACTTAATACTGATGAGTTGTCACCTGTCTGACCAGACATAGCGACACCGTCAATCACATACAGAGGCTCGTTACCACTCAGAGAGTTGATACCACGAATCTGTACGGAGATACCACCACCAGGTGCACCAGAGTTCTGCGTTACGGCAACACCGGCGATACGTCCTTGCATCGCCTGTTCAATACTGGTATTGACACCCTGCTTGATTGCTTTCTCGTCGATACTGGATACAGAACCTGTCAGGTCAGAGCGTTTCATCACACCATAACCAACGACAACCACCTGATCCAGCATGTTAACATCCTCAGCAATCTGAATGTCTAACTGACCTGCTTTCGTCACCTTGACGGACTTGGTCTGATAACCTACATACGAGATCTCCAAGGTAGCACCCGGCTTCACAGAAATCTTGTACTTACCTTCAAAATCCGTAATAGAGCCACCAGAGGCGCCCTTTACCTTCACTGTCGCTCCGATGACTTCCTCACCACTGTTGGCATCCGTCACCGTACCGAACACATTCACATTTTGTGCCAAAGCACAAAGTGGGAACATCATAAGAAACAGTACCAAGTACCTGATTCTTACAATCGCTTTTCGTGTTGTTTTGTCCATAAAATGATTATTAAATTAGTAGTAATTTACTTCAGTTACGTAAGCCTACCCCATCCATGGAGTGGCTTTTCAATTTGCAAAAATAAACAAAAAAATTGTTACCACACAAAAAAAAGTGCGGAAAATCAATGAATATCATCAAAAGTATCACATTTCAGCAACAAAGTATCAACACCGAAAGGTTATTGGTGGTAATTTACCAACCCTTCCATTGGTGCAGATAAGATAGTGCCAAGAGTAAAACCTTCTTGCTCTGCAGCCTCTTTCAACTCCTCCTGAAAGTGGAAAGCGATACTGCCGACAGCATGAACAGCCAGGTCACGACGCTGATATTGTATAAGATTATGCTGGAAGAAAGTGCGGAAATTGTTTACTACCAACTCCCGTAATGGCTGAAAGTCAAGGTGCTCATGGATAAATGAAGCCGTAGAGGCGAGGAATCGATTGGCAAGTGGCTCCCTATATACCTTATTTATAATAATAGGCAGCGTCAACTTGGTCTCTTCCAAGAAAGCATCTCGAATATCTGCAAACTGAGGATTCTTAAAAATAGCATTCATGAATAAACGCCCTAATACGGAGCCACTACCCTCATCACCTAACACATAGCCAAGTGCTGGCGTGTTTTGTACAATTTTTTCACCATCAAACAGACAGGAGTTAGCTCCTGTTCCAAGAATACAGGCGATACCTTCATCATGACCACATAATGCTCTGGCGGCAGCCATCAAATCGCTATACACTTCCACGGTTTTAGGAGAGAACACCTCATCGAGCATCTGTTTCATCATAGGAACATGGACTGGTGTGCAGCCACTGCCATAAAAGTACACTTGGATATTGGACAGCAACGGACTTTCAAGAATTTTCGAATTGACCAGTTGAGCTCGTGAGAAGGTAGAGAGCTGGGGCATCAACTCCTGTGCCAGAATCTGACGAATCTCAGCAGGAGACTGATGGATGGGAGTTATCCCCTGAGTCTTAAAAGATGCCATAAACACACTCTCCGTTCGCAAACCTGAATCGTGAAGGAGGGTCCAGTCTGTCTTTGTACTTCCACTGTCAGCTATCAATTTCATAGTCGTTCCTATTTCTAAATTTGTTGCAAAGATACGAAATAATTAGTAATTAGAAATTAGAAATTAGAAATAATTCGTATCTTTGCGCCAAAATTACGCAAAAACATGAAGAAAGTACTTGCTTTACTGATTTTACTGACAGGGGCGTTAAACGCTCATGCCGTCCTGAAAGAAAAGGACCTTCCCCAAACATTGCAAATCCTGCGCACTGAACTGACCACCTATCATAGGGATTTGGCGCAGATGCTGGAAATGAACAAGAAACAGAGTGAGAGAGTCAGGGAGCAGTTGATGTCTACCATGAAACTGTCGAACCAGAACTCGCTCATGCTCTATTCCCAGAAACAGGAATATGTATTCGACTTAACCTATGCATGCCATGAGGCTACAGAACAATACCATACCTTCCAAAGACAAAGAACCCCCTTTAAGAACTTCCTGACCAAAGCGGACGCAGAGATTGCCCGTTATGACTCCTTGATCAGTTCACTAAAGGCGATGCCCGTCCAAACACTTGACGAACAGGCTAAGATTGACAGGAATGTATGTCTGACTTTAGCCACTAACATCCGCAACACGATGGACGAGAACCGTGCCACCATGCAGGACTACATCCATTATTACAACATGACGGAGAAGCGGCTGTCTTACTTGAACGATTATGCGCAGAAACGCTATAATGATATCCAGACAAGTATCTTTAAGAATGGTGGAGACAGTTATTTCAGCATTATCAAAGATTGGAACAGACAATGGCAGATGACAAAGAGAACAGTGGCGAAGAAATATAAGCCGAACGCCTATTCCCAGTGGGACAGCCGGTGGATCTTCGGACTGCTCATCACCATCATCATATACGGCATCATTGCCTCTCTGCTGAATTTCACCGTTATCCGCTATGTGGTACCCAAACGGTTCCGTACAGAGGAGTTCATGAAGAAACGGACCTGCATCACACTTGCCACAACGACCATTACCTTTGCCGTCATCTTAGGTATCGCCTTAGCCCTTGCAGAACAGAACTTCATTATCATGGCAAGTAATCTGCTGGTGAATTTCGCATGGCTAATGGGTGTTATCTTGATATCCCTCTTGCTTCGTGTCAAAGGTGACCAGATCACGAGTGCCTTCCGCATCTACACCCCTTTGATGGCAATCAGCTTCTTGGTGATTGCCTTCCGTATCATCTTGATACCAAATGAGTTAGTAAACATGCTCTTTCCACCCGTATTGCTCCTTTGCGCTTTATGGCAGTGGAGTGTCATCGGACGCCACAACCAGAATATCCCACGATCGGACATCTTTTACAGTTATATCTCGCTCATCGTATTTATCGCCTCCGTCATCTGCTCTTGGTCAGGGTATACGTTGATGGCGGTACAGATGTTGATTTGGTGGACGATGCAGCTGACGTGTATCCTTACCATCACCTGTGCCCTGCAATACATGAAACTATACGGTATCAAGCATCAAATGGCTGACAAACCGATTACGAAGACATGGGCTTACGACCTCTTCTATCAGGTGTTGCTTCCTGTCGCAGGTGTTGCCTCCGTCATGATCAGTATTTACTGGGCTGCAGATGTCTTTAACCTCAGTGATTTATGCTGGAAGATTTTCAATACCAACTTCGTGGATTTGAAAAATCTGAAACTGAGCATCATCTCTCTTGCCATTGTCATTAGCCTGTGGTTTTTCTTCTCTTATGTCAGCAAGACCATTCTGCAGCTGATGCGAATGCATTATCAGATCAGCGATCCGTCAACTGCCGCCAGCAAGGAAGTGATGGGCAGAAACGTCATACAAGTCATCATCTGGGGAGCATGGTTCCTTATCTCCATGGGGATTCTGAATATCTCCCTCGCATGGCTGATGGTGGTTACTGGCGGTCTGTCTACCGGTATCGGTTTTGCCTCGAAAGACATCATTGAGAATATCTATTATGGTATTACCCTGATGACAGGACGTATCAAAGTAGGAGATTGGATTCAGGTTGACGGCACCATGGGTAAGGTAACTAAAATCAGTTATACCTCTACGGTTGTCGAATCACTGTATGGTGAGGTCATCACCTTCCAGAACTCGCAATTATTCACTAAGAACTATAAGAATCTGACTCGCAACCACGGCTACGTACTTGCCGTTGTCCACTACGGTGTCGCCTATGGCAGTAATCTTCAGCAAGTGATAGAGCTTGTGGATGGTGCCGTTAATCAGATGAAGCACAAGTGGATGGACAAATCCAAGAAAGCGAAGTCGGTTGTTGGAGAGCTTGCTGACTCTGGTATTAACTTGAAGATGTTCGTATGGGCAGATGCTCCTAAACAATCCTATGTCATCAGTGATGTTCTGAACACCATCTACAATACACTTAACCAAAACGGCATTGAGATACCTTTCCCACAACAGGATGTACATATTAAATGAAATAAAATTTCATTCTTTTATGCAAAATAATTCGAGAATGATACGTTTATTTGTAGAATTATGACTATCTTTGCAAGGAAATGTACACTACAAATATGGAAAGTACGATTATCGCTGGTCCCTGTGTCATAGAATCTGCTGAGCTGCTGGATACTGTTGCAGCGAAATTAGTGGATATCAACAAGAAACTGGGGACTGACATTATATTCAAAGCGTCGTTTGACAAAGCGAACCGCACCTCTATCAGCTCCTTCCGGGGACCTGGTATTGACAAAGGATTGCAAATGCTTAACGATGTCAAGGAGAGATACGGACTTCGTCTGCTCACTGACATCCATGAGGCATGGCAGGCCGAGCCTGTAGGACAGGCAGTAGATGTCATCCAGATTCCAGCTTTCCTTTGCAGACAGACAGACCTGCTTATTGCCGCCGCAAGGACTGGCAGGACAGTCAATATCAAAAAGGCGCAATTCCTGAGTGGACAAGACATGCGCTATCCTGTGGAGAAAGCCCGTGATGCAGGAGCCAAGGATATATGGTTGACAGAAAGGGGTAATATGATGGGGTATAACAATCTGGTGGTGGATTTCCGCAATATCCCTGACATGTTGGAAATTGTCCCTACCGTCATCATGGATTGCACCCACAGCGTACAACGCCCTGGAGGTGCTGGAGGAAAGACGGGAGGCGACAGACGCTACGTCCCCCAGATGGCTTTAGCGGCAAAAGCATTCGGAGCTACGGGATGGTTCTTTGAAGTACACCCCACCCCAGACCAGGGACTTAGTGATGCCGCCAACATGTTAGAACTGGACAAGCTGGAACAGCTCGTCGCAAAATTGACAGACAATGACTGATAAGGAAAACGCCATACAATGTATTAAAGACGAAGCACAGGCGGTACTTGACCTGATCGATAAGATAGACGACAACTTCGAGAAAGCTGTTGACTTAATCATGCATTGCGATGGTAAGGTTATTGTTACTGGTGTCGGGAAGAGTGGACATATCGGTGCTAAAATCGCAGCGACTTTGGCGTCAACAGGTACGCCCTCCTTCTTCGTCAACCCTTTGGACGTATTTCATGGTGACCTCGGCGTGATGTCGAAAGGAGACGTAGTACTCGCCATCTCCAATTCCGGACAGACGGATGAGCTATTGCGTTTCATTCCCATGGTGCTACATATGGAAATCCCTATTATTGCCATGAGTGGTCATCCACAATCTCTATTGGCAAAATACTCTACCTGCCACCTGAATGTGAGCGTAGAGAAAGAGGCATGCCCTCTGAATCTGGCACCTACCAGCAGTACCACTGCTACTTTGGTCATGGGTGACGCACTTGCCGTTGCGCTGATGAACAAACGTCATTTCCAACCGCAAGATTTTGCCCAGTTCCACCCTGGTGGCGAATTAGGAAAGCGGTTGCTGACGACTGCCCAAGACGTGATGATTACTGAGAACCTGCCGATTTTAACTCCAGAGATGCATCTTGGAGAGGCTATTATTCTGGTAAGTAAAGGTAAACTGGGACTCGGTGTAGCTATTACGAATAATGTCATTGCCGGTATGATTACTGACGGTGACATACGTAGGGCAATGGAGAAATGGAAGGCAGAGTTCTTTGACCGTACAGTTAGTGATATCATGACACGATCGCCCAAAACGGTTACTCCACAGACAAAGATCTCAGAGATACAGAAGACGATGAATAAGTATAAAATACATAATGTACTGGTTACTGACACCAGCAACAAGCTGTTAGGTATCGTAGACCGTTATGCATGTATTCTTTAAATAGGAAAACAAAACAGGTTATGAAAGGACTGAAGAACATATTATTATTGCTGATGCTTGCACTGCCACTTGCTGTTGCAGGCGTTTATCTGTTCAAGGCATTAGACATTAAAGACGGTCTAACCACTAGTCAGATTAACTGTATCCTGAAAGATAATCGAGGATATATGTGGTTTGGTACACCTGCAGGACTCTATCGATATGACGGGTATACCTTCAAGTATTTTCAGAGTAACTCAAAGGACGGTTCTTCCCTACCCGACAGTTACATTTTAAGCATCCAAGAAGCCTTAGACGGAAATTTGTGGATCCTCACTTCCGCTGGCTATTGTATATACCATCCGCAAACAGAGACTTTTGAGCGTGACATGAAGCAAGTCTATGCTCGTATGGGAATTGAAGGACAACCAAATGTTGTCTATTTCGATCGACATAAGAACTTATGGGCTGCTATTCCAAATAAAGGAGTCGTTGCTTATAACATGCAGCAGCAACTGCTTTATGAGTTCGGATATACTGACGACAGCCATGGAGTTCCGCAAGGTGTTATCTGCTCTATCGGCGAATGCCTTGATGGAGCCATTATTGTCTATGAGGACGGAAGAATGGTATGTTGCGACATTATGCACCAGCAACATACGGTATGGGCGACCGACCATATAGCCAAGCAACATCTCCGCAAGAGTTTAACCTTAAAAGTGTTTGCCGACCAATCAGACAACATCTGGCTTTATGGTCAAGGTACCTTGATGCTTTACAACAAGAGTACTAATGTATGGGACACTTCCATTGGAAACAGTCTCGGTCTGACAAGTGTGACTGTGGATCATAGCGTGAACGGGTTGGCAGGTGACAAAAAGGGAGACATCTGGATTGGAACTGACCGTATGGGACTTCTCCGCATGGATGGGAACACCCACCAGATAGAATCCGTACAGCCCAACGATGGCAGGAACAAGCAACTTTCACAAGAGATTATTGGTATCCAGAGTGTCTATGTTGATGATACTGACTTGCTTTGGATAGGAACAGAAAAGTCTGGTATCGCCTTCTATGGAGACAATATTTATAAGTTCCAGTCTACTTTCAACGGTGACGTTACAGCGATCACACAGGACATTGACGGAAACATCTGGTACGGAACAAGTGACAAAGGTGTGATCGGATACCAAGGTGCTTTGGCAAGTCAGAAAGTAACCTGTATGGAAACGACGACAGACGGAAGCATCTGGGTCGGTTCCCGTCAAAACGGTCTGACTCGTATCAAGGATGGATCCTCATACATCTTCTCGGCAGCAAGAGACAGTATGAGGACACTGATTGATGATCATATCAATGCACTTGCAAAAGATAATAGCGGGAATCTGTGGATAGCGACTAATGGAGGCTTACAGGTTTATAATCCCAAGATGAACACCTTCTCTTCTTATACCCGTGAGAATGGTTTGCTGAACACCAATAACATCACCTGCCTGTTTTACGGAAAGAACAACACACTACTCATTGGTACTTCCGAGGGTATGATTCTGCTTAACCTCTCCAATCGCGAGAAGACTTTATTGACAGGTAATTCCACAAACATCAAGACATTCACCAATAACTACATCACTCAAGTATACGAGGACTCCCGTGGCTTGATATGGATAGGAACACGTGAAGGTCTGAATGTCTACAACTCCTCAACGGACTCTTTGAACTATATCACAGAGAAGAATGGACTTTGCAACAACTCCATCTGTGGTATCACAGAAGATAGAAGCAGTAATATCTGGGTTACTACCAGTAATGGTATCAGCCGTATTGTAGTACAGCGTAACCGCGAAGAAGGAACATTCGGATATGGTCTTTATAATTATGACACTAAGGATGGACTGCAAAGCAATGAGTTTAACACAGGCGCTATTTATACGAAATCTGACGGTTCCGTTATCTTTGGCGGTCTGTATGGTGTTAACTGGGTTCGTCAAACAGCAAAGGAAGACCAGAACACGCTACCTCGTGTGATGCTCACCCAATTGTTTATTGGTGAGGAAGAGATTCATGTAGGACATGAATATGACGACAATGTCATTCTTCCGCAAGCCCTCAATGAAAGTAATAAGATTAAGCTTAAGAACAATCAGAATACTTTCACCATCAAATTCGCAGCAGGAAACTACAACCAAGGGGAACGTCTTCAGTTCATGTACTGGATGGAAGGAAAAGACCATGACTGGAAAAATGGAGATGCCCTGCTCCATGGCGTGAAGTTCCGCGATCTGGGCAGTGGCAGTTATACTTTACATGTCAAGGCTGTCAGTGCTGATGGTGCTGTAAGTAATCAGGAGCGTAAACTGGATATCATCATTGAGCGACCTTGGTGGTTATCCTGGTGGATGCTTTCTCTCTATGTCCTGTTAGCTATCATCGCCTTGATCATTTGGCGCCATAGTTATAAGAGGATCAAGAATTACATGACCAGAAAGCGCACAGTTATTGAAGAGCTGAAGCGTCAACGTGAGGAAATCAAACTCACTAGTGATGAGTTACGACAGCCCATGGCACGAATGACAACCATCATCGGTAATCTTGCTGAGAAGGAAAACGATTTGGACGGTCGTGAGCAATTGAACTCCCTGCATTTCCAAATGCTACAGGTCATCACCCGCATTGCTGAGATGCAGACCATCCTTGAGAATCCTGAAGCAAAGGCTGAATCCACAGCAAAAGACCGCATGGAGCTTAACGACCAAGGAGAAATCAGTCTGCCTTCTGTTGCTACTGCAGAACTGACAGCGACCATCCAGTCTCTACGTTTGGACAAGAAGACTCACAAATTCAACGTGGTATTCATTGATAGCAATAAGGACTTTAACAATTTCATGAATGCGCATCTGCGTGAGGTCTATGACTTCCATATTTATGACGACATCAGACTGGCAATACCTGACATCGAAGCATTAAAAGCTGATTTGGTTATCTGTAAGCAGGAGATGAAGCATATGACAGGTAGTGAGTTATGTAACCGACTTAAATCTAACCCACGTACCCAACAGATCAAGTTTGTCCTGATGACAGATTCCGTTCTGACCCAAGAGATGATGAACGACATGAATATCACGCTTGCCGCAGACGACTATATTGCTAAGCCGTTTAACGTACAGGAGGCTGTCATGCGCTTCAACAAACTGATGGGATTAGGACCTGTTGAGATGGAGCAGAACACCATTGAAGGACGCGAGACTCGTATGCTGGAAGGACGTAATGCCAGTATGACGACAGCTACCATGGTATATGATGACATGCCACCCGTCACTGACGATGTCAAAGAAACACCGTCAGAAGAACCGGAGGTAGAGCCACAGCAAAAGGAAGCTGAGAATACTCAGTCAAGTCAAGACGCTACTCTTGCCCAACAGTTCTATGGTGACGACGAGACGATCGGCAATTACTCGATGAGTACGCTGATGGACCGCCAGTTAATGAAGAATGTCGAGCAATATGTCCTCCAAAACATGAGTAGAGGACAAATCAGTCTGGAGGAGATGGCATCGGCAATGGGTATGGGACGTGTACCCTTCTTCCATAAGATCAGGAGTATCACCACCAAGACACCCGCTGAGGTAGTTCGTGAGATTCGCCTAAAGCATGCTTGTGTGCTATTGACAAAGACAAACATCAATATGAGTGAGCTTGCCATCAATATAGGATTCTCTACCGCTGAGAATTTCATTAATATCTTTAAAGACAAATATGGCATGACACCTCTTGAATATCGCCTAAAGTACAAACAATAATATGACGCGAATCCTTTTATCCGCTTTATTTGTTCTCATCACCCTATCAGCGAGCGCTCAAACGAGTGACTCGCTGATTGTACAAACACTACGCTCAAAGAAGATCCAGTTCTCTGATAATAATAGTGTGACACTCTTGATGTCTGGACAAGAGAAGTTCGACGATATGTTCAAGGCGATACGGCAGGCAAAGAGTAGTGTCCATTTGGAATACTTTAATTTCCGCAATGACTCTATCGCATCCCTCCTCTTCGAAATCCTCCGTGAGAAGCGAAAGGAAGGTGTGGAGATCCGTGCTATGTTTGACGGCTTTGGTAATGACTCCAACAACCAGCCTCTCAAGAAATACCATTTGAAAGCATTACGTGATGACAGCATCAAGATCGTAGAATATGACCCCATTCGTTTCCCTTGGGTGACTAAGATATTCGGACGCGACCATCGTAAGATTGTCGTTATCGACGGACAAATCGCCTATACTGGAGGAATGAATGTCGCTGACTATTATATTAAAGGTACAGAACAAGTCGGAGAATGGCGTGATATGCATTGCCGCATAGAGGGCGATGCCGTGAACGAGTTGCAGAAGATCTTCATGAGGATATGGAACAGGGTTACTGGTGAGAATGTGCATGGCATCAAATACTACCGTGGCGGAACAATGACCCGCTTTGAGGGATTGAAACCTGATACGACATCGACTGCCGGCAAGAAGATGGTGGGCATCATCACTCGTGAGCCTTATCTGACACCAAAGATTATGCGCGAATTCTACATCAGCGCTATCAACCAGGCACAAGACTCCATCAAGATCATCAATCCCTACTTCACCCTGATTCCCAAAGTAACAAGAGCTTTAACAAGGGCTATTAAACGAGGTGTGAAGGTGGAGATCATGCAATCGGCAAAGAGCGATATACCTTTGACTCCAGACTGTGCTTATTATCAAGCACATAAACTGATGAAACGAGGAGCTATCATCTGGATGTACAAACCAGGGTTCCACCATTCGAAAATCATGATGGTAGACGGACGTTATTGTACGATAGGCAGCACCAACTTGGACGCTCGTAGTCTGAAATGCGACTTTGAGCAGAACGCTGTCATCATCGACAAGGAGACCACGAAGGAATTGGATGATATGTTCGACCGTGACACTAAGAAGAGTTTCCTTTTAACAGAGGAGTCATGGGACCAGTTCCGTACCCCCTGGCAGAAGTTCCGTGGATGGTTCGCTCACTTATTAGCCCCATTTATGTAGTGCCATGCAACGCAATACCGTCATATCTATCTGTAAGGCACTTGCCATCATCCTGATGGTGATAGGTCATGCTGACGCGCCGGATGTTGTCAGTGCTTTCCTGTACGAGTTCCACATGCCGGTATTCTTTATCACAGCAGGCTATTTCTTCTCTCTTCGCTATCTCCATGATGAAGTGACCTTTGTGAAAAAACGCTTCAAAGGGCTCTATGTGCCATTCCTGACATGGGCGGTATTCTTCTTAATCATCCACAACTGGATGTTCGACCTTGGCATTCTGAATGAGCAATATGGCAACTGGAGTGGTGGTGTGACCCATCCCTACTCATGGCATCAGATGCAACAGAACCTGTGGAACATGGTCACAGCGATGGGTGGGTACGACCAGTTCCTTTGCGGCGCTTTCTGGTTTTTCCGTGGACTTCTGGTGGCAAGTATCGCGTACCTTATTATATATAAGGGGCTGAACGCACTTGTTGAGAAGTCCTCCAAATTAGCACCGCATCAAGAACTCATTGTCCCCATCGGTGTCTGTGTCTGTATGTTATTACTTGCCGCTTGGAAAACATCGGAGGGACTACGTATCATCACCCTCATCCAAGGAGGTTATCGGGAGATTATGGGTACCTTCTTCTTTGGTTGTGGCTTCTTGTTCCGCAAATGGGAGCAACACTATAGAATAACTTGGTGGATAACCATCGTGTTTGCCGTCATCGTCTATCTCTTCTCCAAATACCTGACAGCGAACATGAACTGGCGCTCCTCATTCGTTCAGTTTATCTCCCTTCCCGTTCCTGCCATCTGCGGTTTCCTGATGACTTACAATATCGCCCATTACTTGGACAGGCACGAAGGAGTCGTCAAACGCTTTCTCGTATTCTGTGGTGACAACACCCTACCCATCTTCGTATTCCACATCATCAGTTACAAGGTGGTCAGTCTGCTCAAGATATGGTACTATGATCTGGACTTTGCCCAGATTGGATGTCACATGGTCATCCACGAGCATGCCAAAGAAGACTGGTTCTGGGTGTTATATACCATTGCGGGAGTTGGCATCCCCTTAGCATGGACCTGGTGTTACCAACGGATCAAGCATGCACAAGGGCATCCATCAGTTTGATTTGGGTATCAGTGATACCATGCTCTTTCAAGAAGGTATTATCAAACAAGAACAACTCCTTTTCTGGTGCGAAAGCCGCACAGTATTGCTTAAAACAATGTGCCGCCTCATCAATCCGTCCTAAGAACCAACAGCAATAGCCGTAGTTTTGCCAATCCTCATAAGAAGGCTTCTCCGCTGATATCAGTTTTTGATAAATCTGGTCAGCCTGTTCCAGTTTTCCGGAACAGAGATTTGCCCAAGCAAGTACACGGTTCACACGGGTATCCTCGGGATTGTCGTAGTTCAATCGGTAGAGGATCTTCTGTGCCTCCTCATAATCCTCAATATGTACCAGACAGATCGCTTTGTTCAATAGGAAGCTTGGCTTGTCGGGTTGGAGCACGAGTAACTCATCATAGGCATCCAATGCCTCATCAAAAAGTCCTAAGTTAAACAACTCACGAGCACTTCCCTGCATGGCTCGCTCGTTAGTAGGATCCAACGCTAACGCTTTCTGATACATCCCCGACCAGATATAATACTGTACGGTATGGTGACTCTCACTATAGGTATCCAACAGACGCATCGCAGGCTCTTCCATCTTATTTCGTTTCAACAGACGTACTATCTGATCCTTATAGGGCTCCAAGGGAGAGTCCACAAACAGCCAATAGGTGAAAAAGCCACAGGCTCCTAAATCGATGTGCGAAACATTAAAGGGATTCTCGAACTCGTTACGACTCGGATACAGCCGATAGAAACGATAAAGGTCCATCAGATAGGCACGACGCATAAAGGCTGGAGTGTGTAATTCGTCCTCTGGTATCTCTCCCATGGTAGCCTCTCCACGCTCAAGCATCTGACGCATCCCCTCAGGAATCCGCTCGAATACTTGCTGGAAAGCGATAATGAAAGAGTACTTATCACTGTTGCAGAACGGACCTTTCTGCATCATTTTCTCCACAAACTTATTCCCCTGCATCCTACGGACGAAATGGGCAATATCGGGATGTTCCAGATAAAAGGGTACTAACCAGTTACTGATATCATAGAAGAAAGGGAACCGTTTCATCTGCGAGAAACCACCAAAATAGATGTCCGACCCTTGTTTCTGCATATCCATCATCCGCCCAAAGGTAGACTCTAACTTCTCCATCCGCTGTTCTGATGCTTCCGGATTCAGGATATCCTCCATCGGGTCGTCCTCCCGCTCCTCAATAGTGAACTGGTTAATCTTGAGATTGTTATTCTTGATAAGGTCGGGCATGATCTCTTTCTGGATGGTATCGGTATCCTTCTCGGCATTCAGACAGTATATCAACTGCATCTGTAACTCTGTCAGTTCCTCACAAACCTTCTTCGATGACAAGAGTGACAAGACCAGCTCCTCCTGCTCGGGGTAGACTGGGCGAACCTCTTCCCGAATGGCTAATACCCATCCCACCAGGGCACGCTGACGCACTCCCTCATCTCGTGAACGACGATAAGTATTCACCAAGATACGGAACTTCACCATGTCATATTGGTTCAGCAGTGATAAGGTTATCGCAGACACCAGCAGCTGCTGGTCATTACTGTCAATAGTCGGTGAGATGAGGATCTCCTCGAAGTCATGCCCTATCCAATCTGTCCACATACGGGATGTCAGTACATAACAGAACAGACTATTCATCTGTGTCTGATGCTCCTTGTAGAGTTGCTCACTCTTCTCCTGTCGGGTATGCGCTGGCTCCAACTCCAACATGGCGATATTGCTGACAAAGTTCTCCATCTCCTTACGGATATCGGTCAACGACCAGTCCTGACGTTCCATCCGCACCCGATTATAGATTCCTGCTAATGTAGGATAAGAACGCATTCTATAATAGGAGGCGATATTGGCATAAAGGACATAGACCCGTTGCAGCAGATGGTGATAGAGCTGATCCAGCTGGGGATCGTTCACCCCTCTTCTCCAGTAGTCTGCCATCAACTCGTATTCTGCCTTGATACCATTCAGCCGTTCCGAGGTCTGCACCTGCGGATAGGCGGCAAGATAGGTCTCCATCTCCGCCATGGCGAGCCCCACGTTACCCCGATGCAACTCTGTAGCTACCCTTTGTAATTGTATTTCGGTTCCTGTCATCTTTTTACTTCTTATTAAGCCATTTCTGTGCCTTGTCAATATCTTGCTGTCGAGGACCTATGGCATGCTGGTATTTCAAATTCTTGGGGAGGGAGTCAACGACAGCAGAGGACACATGACACTTTTCCATCACGATATTCCGATAATACTTGACTCCTTTCTTATTGATGGAGTCACAGGCGGCATTATATGCCTTGACGAAGAGGTCCAACTGCTTATGACGCTCTGGACGACGCATCTCTTTCTCACGGAAGACGAGTACACCCATCTGCATATTCATTTTACGAGTATCAAGCACCACGGAATGTTTCGCCATCCGTGCCATCGTTGCCTGTGGCTCTGGGAAGAACAACGCAT
>CALFUF010000135.1 GCA_937916405.1 uncultured Prevotella sp. | reverse complement strand
AATTTGTGAGGTTTTCTAGCCCATTTGTATAGTACAACTGATTGGGAAAGTTTTAATTATTCTCAAAGATTATCAAGTTTTTTGTCTATATATGGCTTCGTCGAACTTACTTGACACTCGGAAATGCTCAAATAAATTTGGCATTTCTCTCGTTTTTGCGTATCTTTGTCGTCATGAAAGTTTCGGAACTCTTTGAGCGTTGTGTAGAGATAGTACAGGCAGAGCCGTCTGTGACTGTGCTGCGCTATATGCATGAGACACTTGTACTGGCTTGTGCGGAGGCGCTGAAGGGCAGCGGACAGGGGTTCGGTAACTTGATGGCACAGACGGATTATCTGTGCAAACAGGCTGGTATTGGTGTCGCCGACCGTATCGCCATCCAGACGATGCGCAGGCATTCCAACAGGAAAGACGGGGTACTGACCCGTCAGGACCTCCGTTACGACATTCGTGCTCTTGCCCTCTTTATCTCCGCCGTCTTCAACGAGGATATCCCCCATGAGCTAGTGACACGTATCCCCACCAACGGTCGTCCCACCAATCTCGCTCTGCATATCAACCAGCGGTATGTCCGCTGTGTGGTGTCGTATTGGGACGAGAAATATATCTATGCGACGACGGACGACGGCAGTGTGTGTATCCAGACGGACGACGAGACGCTACGTCCGCTATTGACTGAGGGGATGCAACTGAATCTGCTCGACTGTCACCGGGAGGGACAGACCATCCTGCCTAAGCTCATCGTGGTGGAGCCCGACTTCCTGGTGGATATCTCCTCGCTGGCAGCCTGTTTTGTGAATCATGGGCATTATCCGGTTACTTATACACTGCGCCGCCTGCAACCATCGGCAAACACGCAGCCTATCCTCTTGGGTAATTTCGCCGGAGCCGCCTTGGATGATATCATCAACCAGACGGATTGTCATCCGCATGACACCATCCGTAACTCCTTCCGTGAGCAGGCGCTCCAGTTCTGCACCTGTGCGGAATTCAATCCCCAGCAGTTCAAGGAGGATGCCCTTCGACAAGTGGAGAATATCAAGGAGGCGGTAGTACAACTCTTACCTCATACATCTCACTTCTTACCTCTTTTGGAGCCCTCCTTTGTCTGTGAGCACTTAGGACTGCAGGGACGTGTCGACCTGATGACGAGTGACAAGCACCTGCTGGTGGAGCAGAAGTCGGGTAAGAACTGGAACTTGGAGCACTCTGCGGGACTCTCTACCCAGGCATCACATCTCTATGCGGAATCTCATTATGTGCAGTTGTTACTCTATTACGGTATCCTGCGCTATAACTTCCAACTCTCTGCCGACAAGGTGGACATCCGACTGCTCTATTCCCGTTATCCCGCCAAGCACGGTTTGTTGGTGGTTAACTACTACCAGCAACTATTCCATGAGGCTATCCGCCTGCGTAATCAGATCGTGGCTCAGGAGATAGAGGTGGCAAAGAAGGGATTCAACCAGCTACTGCCCCAGCTGAGTCTTGACTCGCTGAAAGGACTCTCAGAGACCGCACAAAACTATATCGAGCGCATGATGACCTTCGTCTATCGGGAGCAACTTGCCCAGAAGGTGGGAACACAGGAAGGACAAGGGGGTGCTGTGGCTAACCTCTGGAACATGCCATTGACGGAGAAGCGTGACACTGGTTGTATCTTCTATGGGCTCCGCATATTGCATAAGGAGCAGTCGACAGTCTATAGCGGCTACGACCGTCTGACGCTCTCGATACCTGACATGGGCGACGATTTCCTACCTAATTTCCGTCGCAACGATATGGTGTGTCTCTATGCCTACGATAACGAGCCGTCTATCTGTCATGCTGTACTCTATAAAGGTGTGATAGAGCGGTTGACAGACCATGAGGTGGTGGTGCGCCTGAATGACGGACAACAGAATCCTGAGGTCTTCGAGGATACGACATACGCTATCGAGCCTACCTTCTCGGATATGGGGACGACCTCTGCTATCCGATCGCTACATGCACTCTGCACTGCCGATCCTGAGCGTCGTGACTTACTGTTAGGTGAAAGGGAACCCCGACGTGACGAGACGCTCCAACTGTCCCGCTCCTACCACCCTCATTATGATGATATCCTGCTTAAAGCTAAACAGGCTCGTGACTATTTCCTCCTGCAAGGTCCTCCTGGTACGGGCAAGACCTCGATGGCTCTCCGTTTCTTGGTGGAAGAGGAGCTTCTCTCAACTGCCAATTCTCCGTTGTCCATTTTATTACTCTCCTACACCAACCGCGCGGTGGACGAGATCTGCGGGATGCTGGAGGATGCTGGCATTGACTATCTACGATTAGGTAGTGAGACCTCTTGCGACCCTCGTTTTGCGAGTCATCTGCTGTGCCGTGCCGTCAACCAATATCCTCGGATGGACGACTTCCGCCAATACATCATCAATACCAAGGTCATCGTCAGCACGACATCCACGATGCAGTCACGACCCTATCTCTTCCAATTAAAACATTTCTCACTGTGTATCGTCGATGAGGCATCCCAGATCTTAGAGCCGAACGTGATAGGACTGCTTGCCTCCCCACAGGTCGATAAGTTTATCCTTATCGGCGACCATAAGCAACTGCCTGCCGTGGTGCAACAGCCAGACGACATCCCTGCCCTCTCGGCTTGTCGCCAATCACTTTTTGAGCGACTGCTGCGGATAGAGCGAGAGGCAAAACGCACTGCCTTTACGGCTATCCTCCAGCGACAAGGACGCATGCACCCTGACATCGCTGCCTTCCCCAATGAGATGTTCTATGCCGAGGAGCAACTGCAACCTGTGCCCTTACCCCACCAAGAGGAAGAGCAACTGGACTACCAACAGCCCTCGAAAGACCATCTCGACGACCTGCTGAAACAGCATCGTGTGATCTTTATCCCTAGTGATACTAGTTCTACTAGTTTATCTAGTTCTACTAGGAATACTAGTTCTACCAGCTCCATTACCCTTTCCGACAAAGTCAATCCCACAGAGGCGCACATCGTCGCCGACCTCCTGTGCCGCATCTATCGCCAATATGGCGCTGACCACTTCGACACAGCACGGACGGTGGGTGTCATCGTACCCTATCGCAACCAGATAGCGATGATACGCCGGGAGATAGAACGGTTGAATATCCCTGCCCTATTGGATATCTCCATCGATACTGTAGAACGCTATCAGGGCAGTCAACGGGATGTCATCATCTATAGCTTCACCATCCAACATCCCTATCAACTCGATTTCCTCACCGCTAACTGTTTCGAGTCAAACGGTAAGGTTATCGACAGGAAGCTGAATGTCGCTATCACTCGTGCCCGCAAGCAGTTACTGATAACTGGCAACACCCAAATACTCTCGCTCAATCCTCTTTTCAAAGAATTGATAAAAAGATATACAAAAGAGATATAGGTAACCTATTAAACACATGCCCTCAACTGTCGGCGAACGACCTTACGGGCATGTCCTAATTGATTTTCAACACGTTTATAATCTTCTCCCAATGTTTGTGATATCTCACTAACTTTCATACCATCATAGATATGAAGCCTATAAACCTCCCTACAACTCTCTGGCAGACGAGCTAGCGAAAATTCCATCCTTTCCATTATCTGACGAGCAGAAAATACCGATTCCATCGAGTCATCTGAGTCGTTGTCATGCTGGATATAATGCTCATATTCCTCATACACATGCCGACGACGATAATAATCTGCTACCATATGTTTCGCCATGGTGTAAATCAGACTGGGGAAAGACTTTTCTGTTATCAATGGCTGACGGGTCAGCAGGCGCAGGAAGAGATCCTGGACCATGTCCAAAGCCTCTTCTCTGTCCTGAACGCGTACCGTGATAAAATCAACGATTTCCTCACGATAACGCTGATAATAGTTAGCAAGTTTCTCCTGATTATTCATTAATAACCTTCTTTATCGTTCCATCCTCGTTATAGAACAAACGCTGCACCTTCAAACTACGCAAATGGGTGACATCGTTAGAAGGAACACAATCATGATAGAACAAATACCACTGTCCCTTATATTCTACAATACTATGATGGGTAGTCCATCCTACCACTGGATCGAGAATAACCCCTTGATAGGTAAATGGACCATAAGGCGTATCGCCCATGGCATAACAGAGGAAATGACTATCACCTGTAGAATAAGAGAAATAGTACTTTCCATTATATTTATGCATCCATGAAGCCTCAAAGAAACGATGGGGGTCACCTGCTTTCAAAGGCTCTCCGTTCTTGTCGAGAATCACTACAGAATGCGGTGCCTCAGCAAACTGCATGACATCATCACTCATGCGTACCACAAAACTTGAGAGGGCTGGTACGTCTGCCGGCGCATAAAGCTGTGTCTTCTTATCAGCGGCAGGACCTAGGTCAACACCTTCCTTTAGTAACTTTGCCGGTGCCTGATACCACTGGAGCTGTCCACCCCAGAGTCCTCCGAAGTAGCAGTATATCTCTCCGTCGTCATCCTTGAACACACAAGGGTCAATAGAGAAAGAGCCACGGATAGGATGCTCCTGTGGAACGAAAGGACCTTCGGGCTTGTCAGCGACAGCAACACCCAGATGGAACACGCCATTATAATCCTTGGCGGAGAAAATAAGATAGTATTTACCACCTTTCTCCACTACGTCATTATCCCACATTTGCTTCTCTGCCCATGCGACATCCTCCACATCGAGGATAACGCCATGGTCTGTAGCCTCATCGTTCTCCACATCATTAAAAGAGAGCACATGATAGTCTTTCATCTGGAAGTGACCACCATCATCATCGAAGGCGTGTCCTGCCTCACGATCGTGGGAAGGGTAAATATACAATTTACCATTAAACACATTAGCTGAAGGGTCAGCCATGTAATCACTCGGGAATAAATAACGAGGTAATTTTGCCATAGTCAGTAGTTGTTTAATTAATTACTATTTTTTGTTCTTCTTCACTTTCTTTGTTTCTGTTGTCTGGGGCTTCACCAAATCTATCAAAGACTGCACAAAAGGCTTGGGCTGATTCTGACGGTCAAACAACGTCGCATAGTCGGTACGCCCTTTGATAGGGAAGTCGTTGCGCCATGAGACCGCATCGTTCAAACACCAGAAGTTGACACGCTGGATATCCTTATGATGGCGCAGCAGCATCTGATAGAAGCTGATCCAGAACTTCTCTATCTCTGCCTCATGCTCCTTACTGAGTCCATTCTTATATGGATCCATCTCTGGACGATAGGCGAAACGGTCACTTACATTAGCACCCGAGAAACCGTATGGGTTAGGTAATACTGTCAGGTCGAGTTCTGTAAAGGCTGTAGGTATACCCAAGGAGGCTATCGTATTGATGGAATGCTCGTATTCCTCGATATAGTTATTGTCTTCCAATACCATGTGCCCCTGCATGCCAATAGCACTGACGGGTAAACCCTGCTTGATAAGAGGACGGAAGAAGTTAACAACACCTTCTACCTTCTTCGCTTTGTTCATGGAGAAATCCTGATAATAAAGCTCGGCATCCGGATCTGCCTCATGCGCATATCGGAAAGCAAGAGGGATATAGTCTGTTCCAAGAATCTGATAGAAAAGACTATTACGTGGGTTACCGTCATCCTCAAACGCCTCGTTAACAACATCCCAAGCATCGATACGTCCCTTAAAATGATTGACTATCGTATATATATGTTCACGAATACGCTTCCTCAAAACCTCAGGAGATACTAAATTGCCCATTTCATCGTAATGAAACCAGGGGGCACACTGAGAATGCCAAATCAGACAATGACCCAATACTTTCAGACCTGCGGCTTTCGCTTTATCAACAAACTTATCAGCAAGTGTGAAATCATAAACACCCTCTTTCGGGTGGATTACCTCACACTTCATGCAGTTCTCAGCAACCACCCAGTTAAAGTTCTTCACTATCACTTGCCAATCGGCTGTCTGGTCATTGCTGACAAACCCTGTGACATCAAAGGCGTTGCCACCCTTCTTATCAGCTTCCACTTCCCATTGATTCACACTGACTCCAGTATACCAGTAGTCACGATAAGCGTCTTTCAACGTGTTTCCAGATGATTTGAGGTAGGATTGCTCATCCGCGCTTCCCAGCGCAGATTGAGCCAACACTACTTCAGCTGTAATCACTGAAAACAATACAACTACTAACCTAAAAATCTTCATAATAATCAAAGTCTTTTGTCTGCTGATAAAAAAGTTATTAAACGCTTATATTTCGCCGACGGATGGATAATTCCGACTGCATCTTTTCATTATACGTTTTCGTAATCGGATAAAATAGCAGTGCTATCACTCCGATGCCAAAGAGAAAAGCCGGAATGAGTGAGCTGACAAGACGTATACCCTGTAACGCTTCCGCTGATTGCGGCTCATTCAGACCTGATACATAACCGAAACTGGTGAGGATTATTCCAGCAAAAGCCCCTCCTAAACCTAGCCCTGCCTTCAGGGCAAAAGACATCCCGGAAAAGCAAAAACCAGTAGCGCGACGCTTGCTAATATACTCCACATGATCGGCAACATCTCCTATCATCGCCCATAACAAAGGTACGGTAGGAGCATATGCTAATGATTTCAATATACAAAGACTAAAGACTAAGGAAATATCCACTGGTGAAGGCAGATAGAACATCGCTGTAAAGACGGCTGTCAAAAACAGACATACTATAAAAGTGTTCCTCTTTCCAAATCTATTAGCAAGTATTCGAGCCAATAGGACAATCCCTAATAGCTGAATCACTGCCCCTACCATATTAAATAAGGAGAACCCGATGGAATAAGCGTCAGATGAATCATGAGCTATCAAGTTAAAACTATTGAGAATAGCAAACCATATTCCCGTTTTCTCTTGATGTATATCTGTCAATCCTAACATTCCCAAAAAGTCTATGGTCAGCGTCCACCCTTGCTGCACCTTTCCTTCTTCTCCTGCGAACTTATCGACAAGAGGAAGTGTCAGACCCTGTACCATGAATTGCGCAAGGCTAACAGCCACAAAACGGATAGCATTAATACTCGTACGCTCCTTAATATCACTGGTCATCACACCTCCCAATGAAGAATAAGGGATACTGCTCATCGCGTACATTATTATTAATAAGAGATAGGAAACGGTCGCATAGACAGCTACCAGACCTTTCTCTTCTATTCCAGGATGATAGAAAGCTAATACATAAAACACAGAGAAAGGCAAAGCGGTCCACAACAGCCAAGGACGATATTTACCCCAGCGCGTGTTGGTACGGTCAGTTATGATCCCCACTATGGGGTCAAAAAAGGCTCCCGAGAGACAGACAATTAAAATGATAGTACCAGCGACAGCTCCTTCCAAGCCAAAAACATCGGTATAAAACTTCAATTGGAAGACCATCATTATCTGGAATACCAGATTAGCTGCCACATCTCCCAATGAGTATCCGAGTTTTTCGCCAAAAGCAACTTTTTGCCGCATAATTGTACTACTCATTTTATATTTTGATCAATTTGATGATGCAAAGATACAACATTTCTTCCAAAATTTTTATGGGAATTTGTTACATAAACATACCCCAATTGTTTCAGCAACTAAGAAAAAAGCACTTTTTTTCCAGTTCATCACCTTTTTTTATTATTTTTGCACCAAAATAAACATTTTTTAGTATTATGAGTAAAACGTATAAACTAACAATCCTTTTAGCATGCCTTCTGATGGTGGGTTTGGAAACTAATGCTAAGGTCAAACTACCCCTATTTTTCCAGTCTGGCATGGTCATTCAGCGAGGGAAACCCGTTCCTGTATGGGGTCAGGCGGATGCTGGTGAGAAAATCACTATCCGAATCAACAAATTTAAAACGGTCATTTCCGCTGATTCCAACGGGAAATTTCGAACTGAATTACCTGCGATGAAGGCTGGTGGTCCCTATACATTAATGGTTGGGGACATGGTACTTACCAATGTATTAGTCGGTGATGTTTGGTTATGTTCCGGTCAATCGAACATGGATGTGACTATCGAACGGGTCTACCCACAATATACTAAAGAGATAGACCAGTTTGCCAATGATCAAGTCCGATTGTTCCGCATACAGAACGAAACGAACACACACGGCATACAAGAGGATATACGACCCACTTCCATCAATTGGAAACCTTTAACCAAAAAAGACGCATGGCTGTTCTCCGCATTAGGGACTTTCCTAGGAAAACAAATGCAAGAGGAGAATGGCGTTCCACAGGGCATTATTGTAAACAGCTGGGGAGGAACACCTATCGAGGCATGGATCTCGGCAGATAGCTTACAACGAGATTATCCCCTATTGGTGGAGAAAACACGTATCTACCAGAATGACGAATTTGTGAAAGCACAGGCAAAGGCAAATCAATTGGCAGACCAACGGTGGAATGAACTGTTAAATGAGAAAGACCCTGGAATTAAAGAACATTTCTCTGCCTTCGACTATGACGACTCGGCATGGAAAACCGTCAATCAGTATTCGATGGAATGGGCAAAAAAGAACGGAAGAGGTATCATCGGCAGTATCTGGCTTCGCCAACATATTCATGTCGATAAAGCTCATGCCGGAAAACCTGCACGCCTGCTGTTAGGAACGCTCTTCGATGCCGATTACACCTATCTGAATGGTAAGGAGATTGGTCGTACTTATTACCAGTATCCTCCCCGCCGTTATGATATCCCAGAGGGAATGCTCCGTGAAGGCGATAATGTGATTACTATCCGCTTTATCAATAAATACGGAATTGCCCATTTTATCAAGAAGAAGCCCTATATGCTTGCCTTTGGGGACGATCGTTTCAGCTTGAACCCGATGCCTAAAGATTATATCCCGTTGAGCGAGAACTGGAAACACCATACAGGAGCTGATATGCCTTCTTGCCCCAGTGGTGATGTCTCACTTCAAAACTTGCCTACCACTTTATATAATGCGGTAGTTTATCCCTTGGCTCCTTATGCTATCTGCGGTGTGGTATGGTATCAAGGAGAATCAAATACAGGTAATCCTGCACCTTATGCGGATCTGCTACACAAGATGATGAACAACTGGCGTACCCTTTGGAAAGATCCCAAACTTCCATTCTGTATCGTACAGCTTGCCAATTATATGGAACCCTCGGAAAAGCCTCAACATTCCAACTGGGCACAATTGCGTGAAGCACAACGTCAAGTAGAAGAAAAAGACCCATACGCTGCGCTTGCTGTTGCTATCGACCTCGGTGAAACGGTGGACATTCACCCACTAAGGAAAAAAGAATTGGCAGAACGTGTAGGACTTTGTCTTGATCAATTAGCCTATCACAAAAATGTCCGTCTCTCTCCAAAGCCTATCAGTGCAAAGGTGGAGGGCAACCAAGTAGTAGTTACTTTCGACCAACCTCTTCGCCCAGATGAGCAAGCAGAATTTGAATTAGCTGGTGCTGACCATCAGTTTTTCAATGTCAAAGCAGTGGCAAAAGGTAATCAGGTTACGTTGGAATCGCAAATTTCCGAACCTGTGACCATACGCTATGCATGGAAAGACAACCCCATTCGTGCACATTTATATTCCTCCAACGGACTACCTGCAGCACCTTTTGAGTTGACGATTACAAAATAAGAAGAGAGGGGAGATCCTTGAACCTCCCCTCTCTTTCTACATATTTCTCATTATTATATTATTCTTTATTGCGCTCCTCAATCTTCTTATTGATATCGTCTATCACCTCATCAGTCAACTCGTATTTAGAAATGATAAACATGGCAAGGAGAAGCAAGGCGGCGGGAATCACACATACTAACCAAAGGATACCCTCTTGTGCTTCTGGTGTTTGCTCTATCACCTCAGGATTATAGGAGACATAAGCCAGAATAGCTGGAGCGACAACACTACCTAACGTCATACCTGCCTTGAAGAAAATACCAGTAAGAGCATTAACGATACCAGCGATGCGCTTACCACTGACATACTCGCCGTAAGAGATCACCTCAGGAACTAATGCCCACATATATCCTGTAGCAACAATAACACCTGTCGACTTCACGAACTGTGCGATATAGACAAGCGTCATGCTGGGCTCATCCATCTTGGCTACGATATAGAGGAATGCCATGCCGATAATAGCTATCGAAAGGAATATATAAAACATATTCTTCTTACCCACCATCTTTTTGATAATCGGAACAAGTGGCATGAAGATAAACGACGGAGCAGAACCAAGACCCATAAAGAAAGACAACTGTTCTGGTGTCCCGTGCATGTTACTATTAATAAAATAAGCACCTGCAGCATTACCTATCGACATCATGGCGAATGCAGTTATGAAGAAGAAGGCTATAACTCGCAATGGACGGTTGTGAAAGAACTCCATCCAGAGATCGCTGATTTTCACATTAGCAGCCTCACTGGCATCCATTACCACACGCTCTTTACACTGACTGAAACAGAAGAACAGCAAGGCAAGACCTACAAGTGCATAAATGCACATCGTGGTAAACCACGCACCTGGATCCTTTGGAAGACCTTCTGTTGGCTCATTAGTGAAATAAGCGATCAGCAAGGGAAGTCCGGAACCAACTGCAAGACCACCACAGTTAGCCATGAACATACGGACACTGGTAAGAATAGTAATCTCATCCGTATCCCTAGTAAGTGAGGAATTCAAGGCACCATAAGGAACATTAATAAAGGTATAGAGTAATGTCATTGCAATATAGGTGACATAGGCATAGAGCAACGAAGGAGCAAAGCCATTCCAAAAGCAGAGGATGGCGAAACCTGTCAGTGGTACACCGACAAACACCAGATAAGCACGATATTTACCTAACCGGGGATTACTCTTGTCAATAAGTGTTCCCACAATAGGATCCCATATCACATTCGCGACATTACCCACTGTAAACATCACCGACACATCAACAGCATCTAGTCCATAGATGTCTGTGTAGAAGAACAGCAGATACATACAGGTAGTCTGGAAAATCAGATTCTGTGCAAGGTCACCCGACCCGAATCCGATTCTTTGGAGCCATGAAAGCTTATAAAAGCCCTTCGTCTCCTGTGTCATTACATTTGTTGTCATTGTTGTTATTGGTTTAATATTTACAATCTCCAAATAGAATAATTTGCTTCTATATAACTAAATCTTAACGCATTGATAATCAGAAGCAAGCGCATG
>CALFUF010000134.1 GCA_937916405.1 uncultured Prevotella sp. | reverse complement strand
AACGATACCCTTGTAGTTCTCGTTCACCTTCTGACCAGCGAGGTTGTAGATAGCACCGTCAATAATCACGGGCTTAACCAACTTCACATTGTTGATACCAGTAGAAGAACCACCCTCTACGAACTTCACATAAGCGAAGTAGATACCAGCATCCTGAGTGACGCAGTAGAGACCTGGCTCAAGCTCTACTTCGTACACAGCAGTCTTTGCATCGTCTGCAGTAAATTTGTGAGTCAACTTTCTGTCTGCCTCAGCAATGTATGAAGACTTGGAATTGTCAGAAACATTGTAGTAAGAGGTCTTATCTTTCGCAGGAACAACCATGAAAGAACGATCAGCATCACCCCATGCACCGATATACAACTTACCCTTCTTGGCAACCTCTACAAACATCTGACGACCACCTGTTGAGTTAGAAGCACCATTTGGCTCTAGACGAGCCTGAGCAACATAGTCTGTATAATCAGCAGTCTCCTCTGTATTTTTGGGATTATACAAATCAATACGATAGGTACGGTCAGACTTAGAAACGATAGTGAAGATGTCCTGTACAGGAGAGTAATTATTCATATTGTACTTAGAACCACTGTTCTGGGCAGCACCATCAGTACCAGCTTTAGCGTTATCGTAAATAGTATTCAAGTCGAGGATGTAAGTAGTAGTCTCTTCGCCACCTTCGTCTGCAACCTTACGTACCAACTTAAGAGCAGTAACTGTAACACCTGCACCTACTAAACGGACATTATCCCAAGAAATAGCATCTGTGTTATTCAGCAAATCAATAGTCTCTTGTGTAATTTCATAAGAGTATGAGCCATCTGCCTTTGGATAATAATTATGATCGGCATCATCAACCTCAAAACCAGGAAGAGGAGTATTTGAGTAATTGGTGCACAAACGGAAACCGTGACTATCTCCTGAATTCAGGGTATATTCAATTATAAGTTTTGTTCCAACTGGTGCAGATGTGAAATTAGCTCTAGGTATCACATAGCCAGGATACCAACCATAACTTGAATTATCCAAGTCTACAGGTTCTGTAATAAGATCCTTTTCCACTGTAGCACTTGTACCTAAAGCAACAAGTGCCATTACCATCAGAGTAAATAATTTTTTCATAAGCGTTTAATTTTAATTGTTTGGTTAATATAAAAGTTTATTGTAAGTTTCAGTCTGCGTGTCCACCTCGCCGGCGGGAGGGGGATATAAAACATTGCAAATGTAGAAATTATTCTTGAATCCTCCAAATTTTTTCCCGTCAAAATAATCATTGTGGTAAAATATACTAAGAAATTGTTAAGAAAGTATTAGGAAGGGAAGGAAATAAGCCTACATGGTTATTTGTCAAATCCTTCTTTCAAATCATTCCCAATCATTGAAGCCAACATCGAAAGCGACTCTCTATAAATGACATGGAAATAGTACTTTTCATTTATGCCATTAATTTCGACAACTGATAGACGCACGTCGTTAATGTTATTGTCACCGGAGGCTGACTCAAAGATCCTGACGAAGTCGTCCATTTCTACAAGCCCACAACTTCCACGTCTACGTCTTTGTATTCACCCTTGTCCCAACGCTCCTGCACATTTTGGAGCCTTTTGGCTTTTTCCTCACCAATCTTACGCATTCGCTTCAAAACCTTAAGCGGAGCGTTTTTGATTGTAATATATTCAATCTGTGACATAAACTTACAATTTTTTCTTTGTTGCGTTGCAAAAGTAGGAATTAATCTCCAAACCTCCAAATTTTTCCAGCAAAAATATTTATAAGGAGGGAAATAGCAATATTCAATTCAACCCCAAAACAGTGGCTGCCTGTAGCAGGGTTGTAGCACCATTGTAGCAGGGTTAGCCTCAACCCTGCTACAGGCTCCGCCCTTTATCTATCGGCAATAGAGCCCTCCTGTAGCAGGGATAGCAGGGTTATTCATGTTATGTAGTGAGCAAAACTCCTTAGCATTTGCTCGTTGGCTTGGTCAATACGGGAAGTCGTCAATCTCCTGAATGTAGGTCAATGTCGTTTGTGGAGAAGTATTTCCCAGTGCCTTTGAGATAACAGCGAGATCGACATTGGAGTGATAGGCTATACTTGCCCCAGGAATGACGTGCGACGTAAGAGGTGAGAGGACGCTGTACGCCTATCATCCTTCCTATTTCCTTCAAATGGCGATTATACTTAGAGCGGGCACTCTCTCTTCTTATATTAAATAATGTATTACCTTATTTATATATAATATATCCACCTCCCGCTAGGAGGTGGACACACGGAATGTATCTACTTCGCATACGTGAAGTTCGTAGAGGGTGGTTCTTCTACTGGTATTACCAATGTGAAGTTGGTTAGCCAGTCATTATCACTGATGCTATCTACAACCTCGCTGGTCAGAAGGTGAACG
This sequence comes from uncultured Prevotella sp., assembly GCA_937916405.1. Taxonomy (GTDB): domain Bacteria; phylum Bacteroidota; class Bacteroidia; order Bacteroidales; family Bacteroidaceae; genus Prevotella. The sequence continues at coordinate 9,862 of CALFUF010000134.1, read as the reverse complement.
AGAACTACAAGGGTATCGTTATCAAGTATGAAGGTGGGACTCCAACAAGTTCCACCTTTTTCGTTGATAAATTTGGAAGTTACGAAATAATTAGTTATTTTTGCTAACTAAAAGGAACGTTAAACCAATACTAACATGAGAAAGCTATTACTACTAATGATGGTGGCAGCTGTGACTGTCGCCTGTCAAAAGAAACAAGAGACTATGGACTATGTGAAAGTAGAGAACGGACACTTTACACGTGGTGGTAAACCATATTACTACGTGGGTACTAACTTCTGGTATGGTGCTATCCTTGGCTCGGAAGGACAAGGTGGTGACCGCGCACGTCTTGGTCGAGAGCTGGATGAGATGAAGCGGATGGGTATCGATAACCTTCGCATCCTCGTAGGCTCTGATGGCGAGCGTGGTGTGAAGACAAAGGTGGAACCAACGCTGCAAGTGTCACCCGGTGTGTATAATGATACTATTTTAGCAGGTCTGGACTACCTGTTGATGGAGATGGGGAAACGTGATATGGTTGCCGTCCTCTATCTGAATAACTCATGGGAATGGAGTGGGGGCTATGGCTTCTACTTGGAGCATGCTGGCGAGGGCAAGCAGCCACGACCGGATGATGTGGGCTATCCCGCTTTCATGGAGGCTATGTCCAAATTTGCCACTAATGAGAAGGCACACCAGTTGTTCTATGACTATGTGCGTTTCATTATTGGTCGTACCAACCGTTATACGGGTTTAAAGTATACGGATGACCCGGCTATCATGTCGTGGCAGATAGGTAATGAGCCACGTGCTTTCTCTAAAGAGGCACTGCCAGCCTTTGAGAAATGGCTTGCCGAGGCTTCCGCACTCATCCGTTCTTTGGACAAGAACCATCTGGTCTCCGTAGGTAGTGAGGGCTCATGGGGGTGTGAGAACGACCTGAGCAGTTGGACCCGTATCTGTGCCGACAAGAATATCGACTATTGTAACGTCCATCTGTGGCCCTATAACTGGGGATGGGCAAAGCCTGACTCGCTCATCGAGCATCTGCCGAGAGCCTGTGAGAACACCAAACAGTATATTGACCAGCACCTTGCTGTGTGTGACAGTCTGAACAAACCCCTCGTCATGGAGGAGTTCGGCTACCCACGTGATGGATTCTCATTCGCGACAAACACTCCTACAACAGGTCGTGACGGCTATTATAAGTACGTGTTCTCACTGGTTGCTGATAATGCGGAGAGCGGTGGAAAGTTCGCTGGTTGTAACTTCTGGGGATGGGGTGGCTTCGCTGAACCCAAGCATGAGCAATGGCAGGTGGGTGATCCCTATACCAATGACCCAGCGCAGGAGGCACAAGGCTTGAACTCCGTCTTCGCCTCTGACACGACAACCCTCGATGTCATCCGCACTCAAGTGGAGCGTATGAGTATGGTAAAGTAACAAATATATTAAATTGTATGTGATAAAGGCAACAAAGTATCATTATATTTACAAAAATAATGTTAACTTTGCAAACGATATTAATGCAAACCTAAACATTAAGAACAATGAGACGTATAGAAACCGTATTACTATTGCTGCTGTTGACTTTTGCGTTACCCTTGCAGGCGCAGATTCGTGGTAATGAGATTCAAGTGAATGTAGTGCCCGACCATCAGGACTGGAATTATAAAGTAGGGGAGACGGCTACCTTCAAGATTAGTGTGACACGCTCCGCAACCCTGATTGATAACGTGACCGTTGACTATGAGGCTGGTCCGGAGATGTATCAGGACGTGAAGAAGAAAGGGGTGGTTCTGAAAGACGGGACGCTGACATTGAAGGGAAAAATGACAAAACCGGGTTTCTATCGTGTTGATGTCAAGGCGCATGTGGGTGGCAAGGAGTACAAAGGCGCCTGTGGCGCTGCCTTCTCACCTGAGAAGTTACAACCTACAACAGTGATGCCCAAGGACTTTGAGGAGTTCTGGAAGAACGCTGTCAAGGAGGCCCGTAAGACAGACTTGAACCCCACCAAGCGACTGCTGCCAGAGCGTTGCACCAAGGACGTGAATGTCTACGAGGTGTCATTTAACAATATGCAGTGGGACTATCGTACCTATGGCATCCTGTGTGTCCCTGTGAAGGAAGGAAAATATCCTGCCTTGCTGAGAGTGCCAGGAGCTGGTGTGCGTCCTTATGGTGGTGATGTATATACCGCTTCGCAAGGTGCTATCACTCTGGAGATTGGTATTCATGGCATCCCCGTGACGATGGAGCAGAAGGTGTATGACGACATCTTCCATGGTGCATTGAACTGGTATTGGGAGTTCTATACCGACGATCGTGACAAGAACTATTACAAACGTGTGGTTTTAGGTTGTATCCGTGCCCTCGACTATATAGAGGAATATACTCCTTGGAATGGTAAAGAGATGGGGGTGTCTGGCTCCAGCCAGGGTGGTTTCCTCACCCTCGCCACTGCTGGACTCGATAAGCGTATCACTTACTATGCTCCTGTGCATGCTGCCCTTTGTGACCATACAGCATCCCTGCAGGGTGTTGCCTGCGGATGGCCCCATTATTTCTATTGGAACAAAGGCAAGGGTCAGGAGAAGCAGATTGAGGTGTCACGCTATTATGATGGTGTGAACTTCGCCCGTCTGATTACAGACCAGCAGACTGGTTGGTTCTCGTTCGGTTATAATGATGATGTGGTGCCCCCCACAACAGCATGGGCAACCTATAATACCGTAAAAGGTCCCAAGGCGATTAAACCCTATCAGGCAACTTGGCACTTCTGGTTCCAAGAGCAGTGGGACGAATGGGAAGAGTGGATGTTGAAACAAATGCATCTGAGGCGTTGAACATTGAGCATTGAACATTGAATATTGAAAAATATGAAGAAGATTTTGGTAATGGGTGTGGTAGCAATGACAATGGTAGCATGTGCCACGAAGCAAATAGAAGAGAAAACGATGAGTCAACAGTTATTAGATCGTCTTGCTGATCTCCAAAAGAAAGGAATCATGTACGGACATCAGGACGACCCGATGTACGGACTCACATGGGAGTATGACAAAGACTCCAGTGATGTGAAGAACGTTTGTGGCGACTATCCTGCTATCATGGGCTTCGACCTTGGTGGTATTGAGATGGGCGACAAGAAGAATCTGGATAGTGTGCCCTTCACCCGTATGACAGAGGAGATACAGAACCATTACAGTCGTGGCGGTATCGTCACGCTGAGTTGGCATCCTCGTAATCCTGTAACCACCATCGAAGGTGGAGGATGGGCTGGACAGAAGTTCCCAGAGGGTACCGCATGGGATGTGACCGACTCTACTATCGTCAAGAAGATATTGCCCGGTGGTGACTTTCATGAGAAATTCGAGACATGGATGCAGCGGGTGTCTGACTTCCTCGCTACCTTGACTGATGATGATGGTCAGCGGATTCCCATCATCTTCCGTCCTTGGCATGAGAATAGTGGCTCTTGGTTCTGGTGGGGTGAGAAACTCTGTACAGTAGAGGAATACAAAGCGTTATGGAACATGCTGCAGGATAAGTTGAAGGCTGACGGATTCGACAACCTTGTATGGTCGTACTCTCCCGGTTGTCAGGACAACCTGACAGCAGAGCGACTGCTTGACCGCTATCCTGGTGACGACCATGTGGATATGATTGGTCTGGACGGCTATCAGTGGGTACCGGAGGAGAAAGACAAGTTTATAGAGCGTACCAAGCAGAACCTGACTGTGTTGTGTGAGGTGGCTAAGGAGCATCACCTCATTCCTGCACTGACAGAGACGGGTATGAAGAACATGACACAACCCGACTGGTGGACTTCTACACTGCTGCCTGCCGTGAAGGATTTCCCCATCAGTTACTTGCTTACTTGGCGTAACTATAAGGATGAGTGGTTCGGTCCCTCTACTTCCAAACCCGATGCGAAATATTTCGTAGATTTCTATAACGACGAGAAGACTTTGTTCCAGAACGATATAAAATAAGATAAAGATATGAGTGATTTTAAAACTAAAGTAGCAGCATTGCGTGCTCACCATGAGGAACTGCTGACACGCAAGAACGAGCCCATAGAGTGGGGCAACGGTATTTATGATAAGTGGAAGAACCCTATCCTGACTGCGGAGCATACCCCTTTGGAGTGGCGCTATGACTTCAATGAAAAGGATAATCCCTATCTGATGCAGCGTATCATGATGAATGCCACCCTGAACTCTGGCGCTATCAAGTGGAATGGAAAGTATGTGCTGGTAGTACGTGTCGAGGGTGCCGACCGTAAGTCATTCTTCGCTGTTGCTGAGAGTCCTAATGGTGTCGATAACTTCCGTTTCTGGGAAGAGCCTATCACTATGCCAGACGATGTGATACCAGCTACCAATATCTATGATATGCGTATCACGAAGCATGAGGATGGTTGGATCTATGGCGTGTTCTGTGCTGAGCGTCATGACGACTCACAGCCTGGTAACCTGAGTGCCGCAACGGCAACAGCAGGTATCGCACGTACAAAGGATTTGAAGACATGGGAGCGTCTGCCAGACCTGAAGACGAAGAGCCAACAGCGTAACGTGGTGCTGCATCCTGAGTTCGTCAATGGAAAGTATGCGTTCTATACTCGTCCACAGGATGGCTTCATCGATACAGGTTCTGGTGGTGGTATCGGTTGGGCTCTGGTTGATGATATTACTCATGCCGAGGTAAAGGAAGAGAAAATTATCAATGCCCGTCATTACCATACTATTACTGAGGTTAAGAATGGTGAGGGACCACATCCCATCAAGACAAAGAAGGGATGGCTACACCTCGCACATGGTGTTCGTGCCACTGCTGACGGACTGCGCTATGTATTATATATGTATATGACATCCTTGGAAGACCCCACGAAAGTGATCGCTCAACCTGGTGGCTTCTTCCTCGTACCTACTGGTGATGAATATTTGGGTGACGTGATGAATGTCGCTTTCGCTAACGGATGGATTGCTGATGAAGAAGATGGTGAGCACTATTCTTCTGGTAAGGTGTTTATCTATTACGCTTCTGCCGACACTCGTATGCATGTTGCTACCTCAACTATAGACAAACTCGTGGACTACTGTATGAACACTCCTGAGGACGGACTTTATACTGCAGCCTCCGTGGAAACCATTAAGAAACTAATTGCTAAGAATAAACAAAATGGCTAAATCTAAATTATCTGAGAAAATAGGATACGGCTTTGGCGATATGTCGTCCAGTATGTTCTGGAAGATATTCTCTTACTACCTGCCGTTCTTCTATAGTAATATCTTCGGACTGTCGCTGATTGATGCTGGTGTACTGGTGCTCGTCACTCGTATCTGGGATGCCGTCAGTGACCCGATGATGGGTGTTATCTCTGACCGTACCAATACGAAATGGGGTAAGTATCGTCCATACCTGTTATGGGTGGCACCGTTCTTCTCCATTTGCGGTATCTTGTTGTTTACAACACCAGATCTCGAATATGGTGGTAAACTGATTTGGGCGTATGTCACTTATATCCTGATGATGACTGTCTATACAGGAATCAATGTTCCTTACGGGGCTATGTTGGGTGTGATGACTGATGATACAAACGAGAAGACCGTTTTCTCTTCTTTCCGTATGTTCTTCGCCTATGGTGGCTCATTTATCTCCTTGTTCCTCTGGGAACCACTATGTAATGCAATGGGTGGCTATGACTCTCCTAAAGGATGGTTCTGGGCAATGGTGATGATTGCAGCGGCATGTTTCGTGATGTTCATTCTCTGTTTCTTGATGACGAAGGAACATCTGAAGACGATGTCTACCGTCAGTGTAGGTAGTGACTTTAAGGCATTGCTCTCTAACAAGCCTTGGTGGTTGCTTATTGGCGCTGCTCTGTGCTTCAACCTGTTCAACACGGTACGTGGTGCAACGGTAGCTTACTTCTTCCAGGATATCATTGGAGCCAATGTCAATCTGGTATTCTTCGGATTGGTATTTGCCTTCTATGCAGGATTATTCCTTGGCGTGGGTGAGGTGTCTAACATGGTGGGTGTTGCCTCTTGTGTTTCCATTTCCAGTCGTCTGGGTAAGAAGACCACCTTTATTTTGGTGAACGCTTCTTTGGTGGTGTTGAGCGTTTTGTTTTATTTCATTCCCTGTACGCCTACCGGTTATTGGTTGATGCTCATTTTCCAGATACTGATATCTATACTAACAGGTATTATGTCTCCATTGGTATGGAGTATGTATGCTGACGTGAGTGACTTTGCGGAGTTGAAGTTCAAGACGGCTTCTACAGGTCTGATCTTCTCCTCCAGTTCTATGGCTCAGAAGTTCGGTGGCGCTATTGGTGGTGCCGCAGTGCTCTGGTTGCTTGATGGTTTTGGATATATCACCGATGCCACTCAGCTTGCACAGGGTGTTACCCAGCCAACAGAGGCTTTGGCTTGTTTGCGCTGGTTGATGAGTTTCATCCCGGCTTGTGTGGCTCTGCTCTCTATGTGTGTTGTATGGTTCTATCCATTAACTACTGAGCGGATCAATGCTATTAATGCGGAACTGAGACAAATTCGTGCTATTGAAGACTAATATGATAGAAATAATGAAGAAGGAGATGCGGGATGTTGTAGAGAACAACATCCTGCGCTTTTGGATGGATAAGATGGTAGACCGTGAGAATGGCGGTTTCTATGGAAGAATTGATGGTCAAGGGGTATTGCATAAGGATGCAGAGAAAGGTGCAATCCTCAATGCCCGTATCTTATGGTCATTCTCTGCTGCATATCGGGTATTGGGTCATCCGCAATACTTGGAGATGGCAACCTATGCCAAGGAGTATTTCATGGAGCATTTCCTGGACAAAGAGTATGGCGGTGTCTATTGGAGTCTGGATTATAAGGGGAATCCATTAAACACACGTAAGCAGTTCTATGCTATCGGCTTCGCCTTGTATGGTATGTCAGAATACGCCCGTGCTACTGGTGATCAAGAAGCATTAGATTGTGCCTTGCAACTTTTCGACTGTATTGAGGAGCATGCCTTGGATCCCGTTTATAATGGTTATATCGAGGCTAAGACCCGTGAATGGCAACCAATTGCAGACATGCGTTTGTCGGAACTGGATGCCAACTTTCCAAAGTCACAGAACACCCACTTACATATTATAGAGCCTTATGCAAATCTTTATCGTATCTGTAAGGCTCCAAAAGTGGAGAAAGCATTGCGTAACATCATCAATATCTTCACGGATCATATTCTGAATCCTGAGACGCATCATTTGGACCTCTTCTTCGAGAATGACTGGACACGAGGTGCCGGACAGTTGGAGAGTTATGGTCATGACATAGAATGCTCATGGCTGATGCATGAAGCAGCATTAGTATTGGGTGACCAAGAGGTTCTTTCCAAAATGGAGAAGGTTGTCCAGATGGTAGCCAAAGCTTCAGAGAAGGGCTTACGTCCTGATGGCTCGATGATTCATGAGGCAAATCTGGATACTGGTCATGTGGATGATGACCTGCACTGGTGGGTACAGGCGGAGAATGTGGTAGGTTGGATGAATATCTATCAGCACTTCGGTGATGAGGAAGCCCTTCAGCATGGCATCCGTTGCTGGCAGTATATTAAAGACAATTTGATAGACTGGAAGAATGGTGAGTGGTATTGGAGCCGCCATCCAGATGGTACGCTGAATACGGTAGATGATAAGGCAGGCTTTTGGAAGTGTCCTTATCATAATAGTCGAATGTGTCTGGAAATTATAGAAAGGGAGTTCTAGAATATGCGGAAAGTATTATTTGTCTTGTGTTTGTTAGGAGTGGCGTTAACGGCATCTGCTACGGATAACCGTCCCCAATTTGGAGAGAAACCCAAACTGGTAGTAGGTATTGTGGTTGACCAGATGCGCTGGGATTACCTTTCTATATATTATAATAGGTACACGCGAAGGGGATTTCGTCGAATGATAGATGAAGGATATAGCTTTGATAACTGTCTGATAAACTATATTCCAACCGTGACAGCGATAGGTCATACCAGTGCTTATACGGGTACTACCCCTGCTTTCCATGGTATCTGTGGAAATACCTTCTTTATTGATGGAGTGCAGACATATTGTTGCGCTGATAGTACGGTGCAGACAGTAGGAACAGATAATAAGGACGTAGGGAAAAAGTCTCCCCGGAACCTGCTTGCCACTACGATAGGTGACCAGCTGCGTCTGCACACGAATTTCCATTCAAAGGTACTTGGTGTGTCCTACAAAGATCGTGCTGCTATCTTCCCCGCAGGTCGTTCTGCCAATGCTGCATATTGGATGGACCTGAAAAATGGACAGTTTGTCACTAGTACTTATTACATGAAAGAACTTCCCCAGTGGGCTAAGGATGTTAATAAGCAAATGGCAAAGAATAAGCAGTTGAAGAAACTTGGTAATGATGTAGGACTGTCTCCTTTGGCAGGTGTACTGATTACCGATATGGCAATTGCTGCTGTTAAGGGTGAGAAGTTGGGACAGGGTGATGAGACTGACATGTTGTGTGTCAGTTATTCACATACCGATGTTATCGGACATAAATGGAGTACTCGTGGGGAGCATACCGATGAGGCTTATCTTGAGCTTGATAAGGAACTGGCTCGTCTCTTTGACGCTCTGGACGAACAGGTGGGAAAAGGAAACTATATCGCTTTTTTGACTGCCGATCATGGCGCGGCTCATAACTCACAATTCATGGAGGACCATCTGTTGCATGCAGGGAAATTGTCGTCTGAGGGATTGCGAAAAGATCTGGATGCATTTGTTGCTTCAAAGTTGGGAAATGAAAAATCTGTGATATTAGGAGTCATTGATTATCGTTTCTTCTTAGATAAAGAAGGTATTCGTCTGCAAGGCCTCGACTACCAACGTGTTAAAGAGATCATCATGGAATATCTCCAGCAAAGTCCGAACTTGTCCTTTGTGGTCGACTGTGAGAAGATTGCGACATCAGCTATTCCTCCTATTATTCGAGATCGAATGCTGTTAGGGTATAATTACCATAGGGGAGGAGAGATCTTTGTGGTTCCGACTCCTGGTTATTATGAGTTTGGCTCCTGGTCTTCCCCAGTCGGAACAACTCATGGCGAGTGGAATCCCTATGACGCACATATCCCATTGCTGTTCTATGGATGGCATGTTCCTCATGGAAGTCATCCGCAGGAAGTGCATATTACAGACATCGCTCCCACTATATGCTCGTTGCTACATATTCAACAACCAAATGCTTGTATAGGGAACGTTTTAGTATTTGATTAAGTGTTGCGAAAACAATTTCTACAATAAAGTGCTGATATATTGGAATATATTGCGTATCTTTGCCGACGGAAAGTTAAGAATAAATTAACCAACACCGACAAAGACCGATGAATATAGGTAAGCACATTGAAGAAATTCTAAGGAAGCAGGGGAAATCTGCGGCCTGGTTGGCAACGCAAATTCCTTGCGAGCGCACGAATGTTTATAACATTTTTAAGCGCAAAAGTCTGGACGTACGTTTATTGATGCGTATCAGCGTTATTTTGGAGTACGACTTCTTTAAGGAATTGTCCGAAGAAGCATTTCCTAAACGTAAATAATTAAAGCCGTTGCCCTCACAGGTAACGGCTTTTATTTTTATATAAAGTTTTTGATATTTATACTTTTTCTTTGCAATATTTTTTGTAACTTTGCAGTCGCTTAAGCAATATAAAAAATATAATATTATAAAACTTTATGAACTTTACATTGTTGATTACCGTCATTTTGACGGCTATTACATTGGTAGTGGCGGCATACATCATTGCTAAGCTGATAGGACCAAGATCCTATGCGAAAGTGAAAGGTGAACCGTATGAGAGTGGTATACCCACA
>CALFUF010000133.1 GCA_937916405.1 uncultured Prevotella sp. | reverse complement strand
GAAGGCGGCACATCCTCCCCTCGAAGGCGGCACATCCTCCCCTCGAAGGCGGCACATTCGACCCTCGAAGGTACGGGCTTCGCAACGAGGAGGCGGCACCTACGCCATCACCAGTCATCTGGTACCCCTACGTAAGGCATCTTGAATGGTTTTTGCGGAGAGCGATGCCTTGCATCAATGATGGGAAAGCCTTCGCTTTATCTGGGTAAAGGCTCCTATCACGGATGGGAAAGTTTGCCATCTTTCATCGGAGGCACTGCTCACTGTGATCGGAGGCATCGGAGTAATGAATCAAAAACGACTGGCAGAGTCGTTGCTCTGCCAGTCGTATGCGAGATTTCCAAACGAATGGATTAATAGGTTAAAAAGCGAGGCAGCCAAGGACATAGTACTCTGTGTACGGGCTGCACCCCTCGTTGAAGTTCGCGCTGTAAAAGCCATTAGCCAGGTTGACGCGCACCATACAACCGGACGTTCTCGACCAATAGTAGTCCGACTTCCATGATGTGCCGGTGGCGGCAATCTTATTCTTGAAGCCCCTAATGGGATTCATGATATTGCCGGCACTTGCGTCGCCAGAGATTTTGCAGCCCACGAACATGTTCTGCCAGTCTTCCTTACTTGGCAAGCGCCATGTGCCGCCGGGAATAGCGAGAGATGTATTAAGCCCGCTGGCATACGTCTTGGCATCTGTCTGGTTCTTATCCTCAGGGCTGCTGTTGAGTTGAATGGCGAGACCGTTGGTGCCACTTTTATACGCCACCATAGCCACAGCGGTCACACCTGTGGGCAGATTGTCCTTGTCGGCAACAGCGTATGCCTTGCCGTCAGTACCCACAATCATGCCTACCTCAGACTTAGCGAGGGTATAACTCGTCACAGCCTGTGTTCTCTTCACATTATAAACCTTACCTTCGAGTGCCTTGCCGTCAGAACCGAACGAGATGGCTTCCTTGTCGCCCATCTTCAAGTTGGCACCACTCAGCGTGGTACCACTGCTGGCTACGGGCAGCACGAACTTTGCCTTTACACCACCATCAGTCACTGTTGTGACGTTGGCAGTGCAGAGGGCAGAACCGCCATTGCTGACTACAGCAGAGAGGTTGGTGCCGGCAGCAGTGCCGTCCTCAAAGGTTATCTCAAAATTGAGGAAGGCTGTATTCTGAGTGAGCGTGAACGACTTTGCCGCATACGTAGATTCGCCTGTAAGCCAACTGTACTTCTGAACGGCTGTAGCAACATCAGCGCAGTAGGCATTATCGGGATAGTTCACCGTCACAGCACCAGCATCGCTTACACTTATCTCTGAACCTTTCGTCTGCTGTGCGCTCACAAGTGTGGCAGTCAGTGACAGATTGCTGGCAGGAGTACCACCACCAGAAATGGTCAGATCGCCCGAGAACGTGGCACCAGAAGTTTCACCAACACCTGTCTGGATGTCGAGTATACCTTTAACATTCGTACCCATGATATAAAGTTTGTCGCCTGTGGCGAACCTCAGTGTCTTCATATCGCTGTCCACTGCGGCGCGGTTCGTAGCACCATCATTGACGGTCACAGTATAAGGGATGGTTACAGAGGCAGGAGCCTCGGGAGTCTCAGGAACCACAGGAGTCTCGACCATGTTGTCGTCGTTCGAGCAGGCTGTCATCATAAAGGCGGCTGTCATCGACAGCGTAGCCCAAAATATCTTCTTTGTCTTCATTGATTCTTCTGATTTAGGGTTAATACTAAAGATCCTCTTGTTCGCCCATGGCGTTGAGGGTTCCACTGCCGGCAAGCAACTGGTTGTTCACATGCAGTTCCACGACCTCAGACCGTGGCTGCTCATACGTCTTTTTCTCTTTCATTGTAGTCTTTGTCTTATGTTATTAATAAAGATGAGTTGTCTGACAATTGGCGACAAAGATACGAATAAGTTAGTTAAAATCTGTCACCCCCCCTTAAAGTATGTTAATAGGGTAAAAAAGAAGACCCCTCCTAACCTCCCCCTGCTTTGGGGAAGGATAGATAACTCAACGAGGAAGTATGGTCGCTTCCTCGTTGAATGTATGTCATTTAAATTTAAAGATGTACGTCGAAGAATGCCATGACGACTGCCGTCAGGAAGGTGAGCCCAAGGATGCAGATGGGGACATAGCAGTAGCGGATGTCATATCTGGCAGGAATGGTGACACGACGATAGATTTGGTAGACCAGCCAGCCTACGAAACCACCCCATAGGAGTCCGACCGTGATGTCACCTGGATAGTGGACACCCAGATACAGACGGGTATAGCAGTTCAGCAACGACCAACCCACGAGGAAGAAGGTGAGCATCCGCTGACGCATCAGCAGGGAGAAGAAGATGGCGATGCTGAACGTGTTAGCGGCATGGGCGGAGAAGAAGCCATAGTTTCCCCCACGATAGCCGTTCACCACATCCACCAACGAGCCAATCTCCGGGTCGTGGGTGGGTCGCCAACGAGCCACAAGGGATTTCACGATACTATCATCGACAGCTCCAGCCAATAAATAGCATAATCCTGCGGCAGCAAGAATCAAGAATATATCACGGACGTTCTTGTTGGATTTGATGACAACATACAATAGTCCAACATACAAAGGAATCCATGTCAAGCCATTCGTTAATGTCAGGATAAGGTAGTCCAAGAACGTGGAGTCACTACCATTCACCATCAACAGCAGTTGTTTGTCAAATTGGATGATTTCTTCCATACACTATATGATTTCTAATTGTTTTACTTCTATCCAGCCTTGCTTGCCGTCAGCCACACGGATTTCCTTCCAGCCTTTCATCGAGCCGTCAGTAATAGTGACACGAGTACCCTCATGCAGGATGAAGAGGTCGGTACCGTTTTTAGACGGCGTACTCTTGACTGGTGCCGCCGTCGTCATGATGATGGCACCCGTCCGATGTGTCAGTTTCCGCTTCTGCTGGTAGGCTAAGAGGTTGCTCAACAGGAATACCACCAACAGGAACAACGCCCCGAAGAAGCCCACCTTCCGCAACCACATACGATTGGAGAACAGATAAGCAAGGGCAAGGATGATAGCGATGGCAAGGGCGATCAAGGCGGTACGAGCCCATGCGTCGACACTCATCAGGTTGACCAGCGAGTGATACCATGTGACGAAGAACATCTCCGACTCGGGAGTGATCTTGTCAATCGTCTTAGAGCGCGCCATCTGCAAGTTAAAGCGGATGTCAGCATCCCCCGGAGAGAGCAGCAGGGCACGCTCGTAGTTCAGGATTGCCTTCGTGATATTGTCCGTCCGATAATAGGCATTTCCCAAGTTATAATACAGGTCGGCACTCACCCCACCCTTCAGCAATGCCTCATAATCGGCTATCGCCTGCTGGTAACGCTCATGGACATAGGCACTGTCTGCCTCCGCTTTCGTCACAGCATAAGAGGTAAGAGGTAAGAAGTAAGAGGTAAGAGAAATGACGACAAGTAATAGAAGGTGTGGAGATACTATCCTCTCACCTCTACCCTCTGACTTCTTACCTCTTTTCATCGTTTCCTCAATCTTCATAATCGCCTGGATAGCGGCATCATATACCTTGTTCATATTACCACTGGCATCACCCGGAGCATAACGGGCATACTCACACTCGTCGAGGGCTCCGATAAACTGGTTGACAGTATCCGTATCAACACCACGCTCAGTGAGCTGCTGACTGATATTGTCACGAGAGAGCTGGGTGACGGGCATGTCGAGCTTATCACCCACATATCCCCAGAGGGCACGCAGCACCTCATCATAGAACTCGTTCTGCTTACCTGCCTTCAACAGCTTGTTAGCCTCACGCAGACGACGGACGGCAACCTTGTTGGCACGCTTGCCACGCATCTTACCGATATTGGCATTCTCTATCGCACGATGACGGAAGATAATGAAGAGCGAGATGAAGACGGCAAGGAGGACGGCAAGACTAATCCAATAGAATGCGGAACCGAAGAAATAGTCATCGACCTTGCGAAGACGAGTATCCTCTGTCTTGATATATCGGATATCCTTATTGAGTTGCTTCAACTCCTCACCAGTATAGGCAGCGACACTCGACGAGCCGTTCCCTTTTGCCACATCAAGGGTGAAGGGTTGGGAACGTAAGGTCTTATAACTGTTCGACGAGGTATCATAGTAGGTGAACTCCACAGGGGGCACCTCGTATTTTCCCTGATGACGGGGAACGACGAGGATGTCGTAAACCATACTGCCCTCTATACCGTTCGTTGTCAGTTTGGTGTTATCCGTAATCTTAGCGTCATATTGGTCGAAGTCCTTCGGCAGGTTGACAACTGGCTGCTTGATGAGTTTCAGGTTACCAGTACCACTCACGGTGACACGGAAGGTGATGGGGTCGTTAGCCTTCATCTCTTTCTTGTCGATGTTTGCCGTTAGCGTGAACGAGCCAACACCTCCCGAGAAATTAGTGGGACGGGCAGGTAGCGGGTCGACGGTAATCGTCAGACCAGGCGCCTTGATCTCTTTCTTCACCTCCATATAGCCGGAACCACCGTTGAAGAAAGCCTCGAAGGGATCGACGTTGCGGTTCTGCAACACCACCATACCCTCGTAGGTGATACTTGGTATCTCCAACTTACCCGTCGTCTGGGGGAACATGACATACTGCTGCCACGTCACGGTACGATACGGACGACCGTTCAGCGTCTCCAGCTTAAAACTCTTCTCCTGCGGCAAGGGTACCTCACGGGTATAGAAACTCTTCAGGTCCGGCATCTTACCACTCAACGAGGTCAGGTCGACCAAGGTGTATACCTTATAGGTCAACAGGATAGGCTCCTGTTCATGGACATGACTCTTATTGGCGCTGACCTTGATAAACAGGTCACTACCAGAGATATGACTGCCAGCCGCACGAGCCTGTCCACCACCCTGCGGATGCTGGGCACCACCACTATTCCCTTGTTGTGCCGTTCCTGACACCTTAATATGTAACTCGTTAGAGTTTAACGTCTTTCCATTAACTGTGGCATGAGCCGCCGGAATGGTAAACGAACCGTTCTTCGTCGCCGACAGGATATAGGTATAGGTCACGGATGTCGAGCTCGACGTATGTCCGTTGACCATCTGGAAGCTCGACTGCGTGGAGGTGCTCGGTCCCATCAGCACATCGAAAGCATCAGGGATATTTCCTGCACGGAAACCGCTGACATCATCCGTATTGACGGTATAGGATAGTCGGAACTGCTCACCTACCGCCACTTGGGAGGGAGCACGCCCTGTGATCTGCTGTGCCATAGCGGCCACGGTCAGCATCCATATATATAATAATGTGAGGGTCTTCTTCATTTTCATCTCTTTCTTACCAGTTCTTCTGCAACTTACGGTTCTGCTTCTGATGCTGCGCCTTCTTGATACGCTGCTGCGTATTCTTCTCCTCCTGCATGGCGGCATTCAACAACTGCTCGGCATTCTCCTTACTCATCTGGGGCTTGTCCTGCTTCTGCTGTTGCTCCTTATCCTGCTGCTTCTGCTGGTCTTGCTTGTCCTGGTCTTTATTCTTGTCTTTATTGTCTTTGTTGTCCTTATTATCCTTGTTCTGCTTTTGTTGCTGGTTCTGCTGGTTCTGCTGCTGTTGCTTCTGCTGACGCTTACAGAGTTCCAGGTTATAACGGGTCTCGTCATCATTGGGATGATTACGCAACGCCTCCTTATAAGCCTCTATCGCCTCTCCGAACATCTGGTGACCCTGACAGATGACGCCGATATTATGAAAAGCCGCTGAACGACGAAGAGGACTGGTCTCCAACTTAGCGGCAGCCTGAAACTGCTCGATGGCGGCGGAGTCTTTCTTCTGTGCGAGCAACGCATTACCTAAGTTGTATACCGCCTGGGGATTCTTCGCATTCTTCTCTATCGCCTTACGGTAATCCACCTCCGCCTCAGCATACTTACCGGCACGGAACTGCTTATTTCCCCGACGGATATAATCACGGTCACTTTGTGCATGAGCACCTACCGCCATCAACAGCAACAGCATCGTTGCCACCTTCTTACGACTGAACAGATGCAGTTTTCCTAAACGCTGGTTCTTGATCTCCATGATACATATCTCAGCAATCAGGAGCAGGAGGACGATGATGCCCACCGCCTGAAACTGCTCGTCATAGTCGCTGTATACCGTACTGGATATCTCTTTCTTCGACAGCTTGTCCAACTCGTGGTTCAACTGCTCTTGGGCATTACTGTTATTCTCCACATGGATATAAGCGCCGCCACCAGCCTGGGCGACCTGTTTACACATCTCCTCATTAAGTGCCGACATCACCGTCTCACCCGTATTGTCCCTCATATAGTCGTTACTGCCGGGAATGGGGATAGGAGCACCCTTAGTGGATCCGATGCCCAGCATATAGACACGCATACCCTTGTCCTTTGCCTCCTGAGCTGCCTCCAAGGCACCACCCTCATGGTCCTCACCATCCGTGATGACGATAACCGCCTTACCAACTCCTTCCTCTTGGGTGAAGCTATGTGTCGCCATCGTCACGGCAGCAGCGATATCCGTTCCCTGTGTCTCTATCATGGACGGCTCAATACTACTCAGGAACATCTTCGCCGATACGAAATCACTGGTGATCGGCAACTGGACGAAAGCCTCACCGGCAAAGACGATCAGTCCTATCTTGTCGTCAGTGAAATGATCGACGAGGTTCTCTACCATCATCTTCGCACGGTCCAGACGGCTGGGTGCCACATCCTCCGCAAGCATAGAGTTACTGATGTCCAAGGCTATGATGGTCTCTATACCCGTCCGTTTCTCATGACTGATACGGGTACCCATCTGCGGACGGGCAAGCAATACGATCAACAGGGCGAGTGCTGTCAGCAACAGACAGAACTTCACCAATGGACGGAAACGGGAGACATCTGGCATCAACTGGCGCACCAGCTCCATGTCACCAAAGCGACGGAGCTGCTTACGCTGACGGATGACCATCCACCAACGGATCAGTGCCAAAACGGGAATCAGCACTAAGGCATACAGATATATAGGGTCTTCGAATCGAAACATATAATCTCTTACGGCAATTTTCTAAATATAGTTATTCTCAACAGGATCTCTAACAGGAGCAACAGGACGGCAGCAATGGCAAAAGGCTGGTATGCCTCATATCTCCTACTGTAGGTCTTGACACTCAACTTGGACTTCTCCAACTTGTCAATCTCCTTATAGATATTCTGTAACTCCTTGTTATTCGTGGCACGATAGAAGTCACCATCCGTCGCCGAGGCGATGTCACTCAGTGTCTTACTATCTATCTCCACTGGGATATTCACATACTGCACACTGCCTGCCACCACCATCGGGTACGGAGCCACCTTGTTGGTTCCCACACCAACAGTATAGACACGGATACCCAGACTCTTGGCGATCTCCGCGACAGTCATCGGCGACAAGTCACCACGGTTGTTACTACCATCCGTCAACAGGATGACCACCTTGCTCTTCGCCTTGGAGTTCTTCAGACGACTCACGGCATTCGCCAGTCCCATACCGATAGCAGTACCATCCTCTATGAGTCCACGGGTGGCTAAGTCTGTACGAACACCATGCAACAGGTTCAGCAACGACGCATGGTCGGTCGTCATCGGACACTGGGTGAAAGCCTCACCGGCGAATATCGTCAAACCGATATTGTCATTCGGACGACCAGCGATGAACTCCGCTGCCACCTGCTTCGCCGCCTCGATACGATTCGGTTTCAGGTCCTCGGCGAGCATGGAGCCGGAGACATCCATTGCCATCATGATATCAATACCCTCCACCGACTTGTTGTTCCATGAGTTATGGGTCTGCGGACGTGCCAGTATCAGGACGAGCAATACAAAGACGGCAA
>CALFUF010000132.1 GCA_937916405.1 uncultured Prevotella sp. | reverse complement strand
TGCGAGAAATAGTTATCCATACACTGAAAGAGACAGATGTCTCAATAGAGGCTCTCTACGAACTGTTCCAACAGTCATTCCAGCGGTGGCGTGACAAAAATATTGAGGCTCCATTTATCAACAAGTCGTTTGAGGAGTTTAAAGAGGTTATAGGACATTCTGTAGTGTTTGTGGCACAGGATAAAGAGACAGGAGAACTGTTGGGAATGCATTGCTTCTTGTTCCGTAAGAAAGACGGACTAGCGTTCGGATTCTTTTTAGCAATTTCACCCAAAGCGATGCATGAGGGAATAGCCAGTCGTATGCTGGAACATGAGACAGTCATCTTCCGAAAGCATGGCTATCGCTATTTACAGGGTAACACTAGTGCAGCCGCCACATGGTCTGTCCGCTGGCACTTGAAGAACGGCTATAGGATAGTGGGGTATAGTCGTAGTGAGAAGAAGAACTACCCCTCCTATACATTCCGCAAACAGTTCGCATACGACCTCCGCCATCACCCCACGGACATCCTCTGGCTCCCCTGCGTCGCCCCCGTCACGTCCCGTCTCACCTATGCCGCCACTTACCTCGTCACCCACCTCTGCAAGACACGCACAGGCAACCTCAACACCCTCGGTCGGTTGGCGAAGCGACTTCGTCGATGATTTAGACAAAATAACACAATAATCAAAGTCCCGAAAAATGGGGACTCTAGGGGGTTAATTTAACTTTTACGTTTTGTGCTTACAATTTGTATGTAGATATACAGACAAGAGACAATACGGATTTTTTGGGAAAACCTTTGTAGTTTCGGATTTACTTCGTATCTTTGCATGCGATAAATATATAATTGGATTATGGCAACAATAACAAACAATGCACAGATGCAAGGCGTTTATGTAAACGTACCTGCCGTAGATTGGTCACTGTTCCGTGAACTTATCCGTAAATTTGGATGGCAGGCTGAAACTCGCGAGCAGTTACTCGACCGCTTTGTTGGTAGCCGTCCCGCCACCCCGTCAATATGTGAAGAAGAAATCATGAACGAGGTTAATGCCGTTAGATACGACAAATAACTTATGAAAGTTATTATTGACACCAACCTTTGGATTTCGTTTCTTATTGGTCATCAGACTCAGTTGGTGCGTCGGATGTTGACTGACTTGCGCTTCGATGTCTATGTCTGCATTCGCCTTATTGAGGAGATTCGCGATGTAGCCAGTCGTGATAAAATTGCTAAGTTTCTTAAACCTACAGACCTTGACGATTTATTAGCCATTATCCATGCATTTTGCAAGTATTCTACCATCAATGTGGAAACGCCTTCGTCTGCTGTTAGAGATCCAAAAGACCTTTATCTGCTTCAATTAGCCGAAACCATAGGCGCAGACTATATTGTAAGCGGTGATGCAGATTTAACCGACTTGGGTCAACATCAACAAACGAAAATTGTTAAGTTGGCTGATTTTAAGCAGTTGATGATGTACTGATTGCAAGATTCCCTTTTCTCCGAAAGAAACGGAGGGACTGAATGATCCACTTCCTTAAGTTGTAAAGACTTTAATCCTGCTATCGTGCTACCAATGTGGCTCAAATGCCGATATACAAAGGTCGGAGCCTGTAGCAGGATTGGGATTTATCCTGCTACAATGGTGCTACCATCCTGCTACCATCCCCCTACCAGACAGCGATTGTTTTTTGAGCGGTTTGCTTTCGGCTATAGGCGTTCAGTTGATTGGCTGGAGCCGTTCAGTTGTTTGGCTATAGGCGAACGGTTGAAAGGATGCTTCTAACTCCCTCGAAGGACGGCACTGATACCCCAATACCCTTATCCTGTTACCCCTACGCAAGGCATCTTTATCTTCAATCGGAGGAATCACCGGGATGTTTCTTGCTCTGGCAAGCGACTTCGTCGATGACT
Source organism: uncultured Prevotella sp. (assembly GCA_937916405.1). Classification (GTDB taxonomy): domain Bacteria; phylum Bacteroidota; class Bacteroidia; order Bacteroidales; family Bacteroidaceae; genus Prevotella. The sequence goes on along the minus strand of CALFUF010000132.1, from coordinate 1,251 downwards.
GAATGATTCACTTCTGCAAGCAATTTCGTAAAAACACCTACCCACCTATCTCCATACCCTTCAAACGCCCGTGTACAAAGGGTTTGAAGGGAGGTAGGTGTTTGTAAACACCTACCCTACACCTCATCCATTTCGACAGGATAGGTGTGAGGTAGGTGTGAGGTAGGTGTTTCTGCAACACTGAAAAGTTGGGGACGGTTCTGAATGATCCACTTTTCTGTCGAATCATTTTGCAGAATAAAATAAAATCTGGGACAGAAAAAGTTGGGACGGTTCTTGCTCTGGCAAGCGACTGAGGGGATGACTGAAAGATTTATTAACTGGATGCATATTTTCTATGAAAAACTAATTGCATTTTTTGCTGAAAGTTTGGAAATTTACAAGATTTTACTTATCTTTGCAGTCAAAATAGTTGTTCAACTATTCATAAATGAGTGGCATAGCAACAGAACTAGCTAAATTGCACATATTACAAGGTGCGGAGTTCGTAAAACAATTAGAACGTATAGTTTTACGAAGAGATTTTCATCTTCTTGAAGGTGAGACAGCAATTTATGTCATGGGAGAGTATCAGCATGATGACTATATCTCTATTTTGCAAGCCGCCCGTAAAGCAGTTGATTTTGGATATAAAGTTTATCTACTTCCCAATCCTAAAGGAATACGAACAGCAGATTTTATCTTTGAACAACATGGTATCTTTAAAATGTATGACTTGAAAACGATTAAAGGGAAAGCCTCTGTACTTAACAGATTGTTGGAATCTGTGGGGCAGACCCATCATGTATTGTTACACATAACAACAGACTATAACGCCCGTTCGTTGGCAAAAGAAATCCTCACATATTTTGAAATAAACCCCTTAGGGTTTGAAGTACTTGTATTTAAGCATAAGAAACTTATTTCTGTAACCAGAAAATCTATTGAGAATAAAAATTTCGTGAAAGTTTTTATGAAAAACTATCTAAGATGACAAAAGCCACCGATAAAGTGGCTTTTAAATGGGTAGTGTCGATGCGGTCTTGCCCTCTCGGGATTCTGCCCGGATAGTCAAAACATATTTTGACACTGCAAAGATAAACAATTATTTATTATTTTCCAAATGTTTAAGTAATTTTTTGTAATGAAACGGTAGAAGAATGGGGTTCTTGCTTCTGGCAAGCGACTTCGTCGATGACTGAATGGAGGCTCCAAACGATATGAAAGGGGACAAATATGCGCAAAATAGTAATTACAACAACGAAAGAGAGG
>CALFUF010000131.1 GCA_937916405.1 uncultured Prevotella sp. | reverse complement strand
TCATCGACGGCTCTACCTCGAAGACCGACTATCGTCATAGCATCTTCCGCAGCAATGGCAGACAGGCGATGTGGCTGGTATGTCGCTACCTGCGTCATGCACCCAAACAGATCACTTGTCATGAGTTCCTGCGTGGGGTCACGGCATCTATCCGCAAACACTATAAGAAGTCACGCATAGAGCGACTGGTGGAGCATCCTGAGGAGCGGTTGACCTGCTCCGCTATCATCTACAGCCGTTTGCAACGACAGATATGGATGATTGGCGACTGTCTGTGTCTGTTGGACGGACAACTGCTGGAGAACCCTAAACCAGAGGAGGCGATCTATGCCGCCAAGCGTGCGGAGTATGCGAAGCAACTGCTTGCCAATGGAACGACAGTTGACGAGTTACGAACCCACGATACGACACGTGACTATATCCTACCAGATATTGTCGACAGCACCAAACGACAGAATGTCACCTTCTCCGTCATCGATGGCTTCCCGATTCCAGAGCAGCATGTGCCAGTCATCACCCTCGACTTCCAACCTCATGAGATCGTTTTTGCCACAGACGGCTATCCCTTCCTCTGTCCCACCCTCGCTGAGAGTGAGCAGAAATTAGAAGAACAGAAGAAGAACGACCCCCTGAACATCAATACCTTCATAGCAAGCAAGGCATTCATGAAAGGGCAAGACTCGTTCGATGACCGTACCTATGTCAGATTTAATGTGTAAAATTTGGTTATCTCCCTTTTTTTGTTTAATTTTGCACCCGATTTCAAAAACATGGTCGGTTCCGTAGCTCAGTTGGATTAGAGCAACGCCCTTCTAAGGCGTGGGTCTAGGGTTCGAATCCCTACGGAATCACGAAGAAAAAGGGAAAATTAAAGCGAGCAAAGTTTACTTTTGCTCGCTTTTTTTAATTACCCAAATCATTCTAAAAAAAGGGGGGGATTGTTGCGCACAATCCCCCTTTTTTAGTATCATTTAAATGATTAGTCTAAGTTCAGGCTCTTCTTGATGGCGGCTACTTTCTCCATAGCGGCATTGGTGCAACGCTCGTAGCAGCCTGCGCACTTGAAGGAAGGATCCTTGATCTCACAGTAGAACTTAATCTTCGGCTCCGTGCCTGAGGGACGGACACTGATCTTCGTACCATCCTCGCAGAACCACTGCAGCACGTTAGAGGTGGCTGGCATGTCAATCTTGGAAACGCTGCCGTCGGCATTCTTCTGCTCCAAAGAACGGAAGTCTTTCCAGACACAAATCTTAGAGCCGCCAATCTCCGTGGGAGGATTCTTACGGAAGTCCTCCATCATCTGCTTGATCTCGTCGGCACCACTCTTACCTGGCTTCACCACGTTGATAGTTGTCTCCTTCGAGAAGCCATACTCAGCGTAGATATCCATCAGGAGGTCGTAGAGGGTCTTGCCCTGATCCTTTGCCCATGCGGCAATCTC
>CALFUF010000130.1 GCA_937916405.1 uncultured Prevotella sp. | reverse complement strand
CGTTCTGGGCGAAAGCCTGCCAGGGGTTGTCGTAGGTCTCACCCTTAGAACGCTGAGGAATTTCCTTCATAGAGCAGTAGTAGCCATAGGTGTTAGGCGTACGGCTGTTTGCCTTGGTGAGGGTGTAAGCCTCCTCATATTTATAAGGATAGGTAGGCATACCAACGGTATGGAACAGACGTGGGTCGTACTTGTACTTAGAGTCTGCGCCATTGGTCAGGATGGCATTGTGGTCCTCGTCGAAATTGTCCATAGGCAGACCGTTCTTGGTCTTGAAGGCATTCACGAGGTTCTGTGAGGGCTTGTGGAAGTCCCATCCGCACGACCAGATGCCCCATACACCATTCAGCATGTTCGACCAGTTGGCACGTCCGTAGAGTGTACCGTCATCCGCCTTTCCTGAGTGCTGTACGGCAAAGATGCTCTCTACAGAGTTGGCATAGTCCTGCAGGAAGATGTGACCGTAGGTGTCGAGATAGTCGTAATTGGAGTTCTTCACCACCTCGGTGTATTCCAATACTTTCTTGATCTTTGTCTGGTCAACATGGCTATAGCCGGTCGTTGCCTCGTAGCCGTCACCGTATGCCCAGTTCAGATAAACTTTGGCGAGGTAGGCAGCGGCAGCCACCTTGTGGGCACGTCCAGTCTTACCAGGTTCTGCTGGTGCCAGATTCTCATAGGCATACTGGAAGTCATCGATAATCAACTGCATGAGTTCGTCGTGTGAACTCTGAGGACATGCCTCGATGGCTGTATTGTCCATCCCTTCGATGATGAAAGGTACCTCGTACCACATCTGCTGCAACTTGTAATAGAAATGAGCGCGCAGGAAGCGTGTCTCAGCCTTCAGTTGTTTGATGGCATCCGTCTCCTCGACATTCTGCATCGACTCCAAGGCACGGTTACAACGGGAGATAGCACTATAAAGTTGATACCATAGTTCATCGAACTCACCACGGTCAGGCTGTAAGGTAGAGAAGATCTCCATAGGGTGATAACCTGTGTCATTCTCACCAGAGCCACCCTTCAGACAGTCGTCAGCACTCATGTCACCGTACGGCCACAAGTTAAAGGGATAGGAATACCAGTCATCACCCAGTTTAGCATAGGCTGCGGTAACCAGTTTCTCAGGGCTGGAGAACGCAGTCTCTTCATCGAGCGTACCCTGTGGCTTCACATCATCAACGCTACATGATACTGCAAAAACAGAAAGCAGTAAGGACGCGATATATATATTAATCTTTTTCATTGTTCTTAATTCTTATGTTTGTAACTCTTTTAGAATCCTAACTGTATTCCGAATGTGAAGGAAGCAGTGTGAGGATAGTTCCATGCTGTGCTCTCAGGATCGGAGCAGGTCAGTGAACTTGACTTGATGGTCAGCAGGTTATCGCCAGAGAGGTAAACACGGGCACTTGACAGCAGCAACTTCTTGGTGATGTTAGCAGGCAGACGGTAGCCCAGTTGTAAGGTGCGCAGTTTGACGTAAGAGCCGTTCTCCACGAAGTAAGATGACATACGACCCTCGTCAGCACCGTTAGAGGTGGTCAGTGCGGGAATGCTGGAGCCTGTGTTAGCAGGAGTCCATGCGTTGACGACACGCTCACCCTTGTTAGAACCGGCATCGGTGATGCTCCAGAAGTCGGTCTGGAACTTCTGGTCGTTGATGACATCAACACCAGATACGCCCTGCCAGAACATGGTGAAGTCGAAGTCCTTGTAGCCGAGGTTTACATTGAAACCGTAAGAGAAGTTTGGTACTGGATTGAATACCCATGTGCGGTCTGCCTCGTTGATCTTACCATCACCATTGAGGTCGGCATACTTCAGACCACCTACACGGGCACCAGCCTGACCACTTGCCAATACTTCCTCACGTGACTGATAGAGACCCTCAACCACATAACCAATACGAGAGCCATACGCCTTTCCGTCTTGAGACAGGTTGTGGTAGTCGTTGTGCTCGTAAGAGTTCTTAGACTTCTCAGGCAGATAGGTTACCTTAGAACGGAAGAAGTCAACGTTTCCTGAGATGTCGTAAGAGAGACCATAGGCTGTCTTGTGGCGATAGCCCAGGTTAAGTTCCATACCCCAGTTCTTCAGTGTAGGGCCGTTGATCCATGTCTGACCACCGAAACCGATAGCACCGAGGAATGCGGGTTGTACGAGCATATCCTTTGTCTCCTTGAAGAAGAGGTCGTAAGAACCGTAGAGGTCACCTCCGAAGAGCGAGAAGTCGGTACCGAAGTTCCACTGTGAGGAAGACTCCCACTTCAGGTCTTCATTGGATGACTGTGACTTATAATAACCTGAGGGCAGTGTACCAGAACCCTGCAGATTGAGGTCGTAAGCGGTAGAGTTCTCACGGCTTGAACCATAGTCGGCAACATAGAGTCCGTAGTGAGCGTTATTAGAGTTCATGCCCTGATTACCCGTCACACCATAACTGGCACGGATCTTCCAGTCACGGAGCCAGTCAGCCTTGATGTGCTTGGACAGACGATAACCGAGAGATACTGATGGGAAGGTACCATACTGGTGGTTCTTACCGAAGCGGCTGGAACCATCGTGACGCAGCGTGAAAGAGGCAAGCAACTGGTCGTTCCAGTTATAGTCGATCTTGCCGAAATAGGACATCAGTTTATAGCCGTCACCAGCACCACGAACGGTCTGAATACCAGTACCTGCACTGGGCCACATATAGTCAATGGTCTCTAAAGGATAGTCAACACGACGAGCTGCAAAGTCGATACCATTATCCTGATGAGCCTCCAGACCGACCAAGATGTTGAGGTTATGGTTCTCTACAATATCGAAATTGTACTGTGCGGTGTTCGACCATGTCCACTTGGTGCTGTGGGTCTGAGCCAACTCACTGGCATTGGTGTCGTTGTTCACCACGTCAGAGTGCCATGTGTGAGTCAGTGCACGGATGTAACTATTGGTATAGTCGATACCGAAGTTTGAGCGGATGAGCAAGCCTTTGATAGGAGTGATGTCAACATAAGCGTTGGCAAAGATACGCCACTTCTTCAAACGGTTGTCCTTGTTATGATAAAGTTCACGCATAGGGTTCTGGCGGTCGCTCATACCACCAACAGGACCAGAGAAGGTCACACCATCGATTTCATAGACGGGAAGTGTTGGCGCCATCTTCAGCGCATTCTCCAGAGGAGCGGCATCCACATTATTAGAATATGAGAAGGTGGCATTCTCACCGATGGTCACAATACTATTGAGTTTATAACTGCTGTTGAAACGGGCAGAGAAATTCTCGAAGTCTGTGTGTTTCAGTACACCAGTAGCCTTCTTGTAACCAACGGAGAAAAGCATGGTGGTCTTTTCGGAAGCCTTGGAGAACGAGATGTCGTAGTTCTGTGTGACACCCGTGCGTCCAATCTCATCCACCCAGTCGGTATTACTATAAGGCATGGTCTGCTTGGCATTCATGAATCCATTATAGTAACCACCAACGGTGTATGAGGTCATGGCACCAGTGGTTGGGTCGTAAACAGAAATAGGTGTGCCACCCTCAACATCAAGTGCCAAACCGTAGTTCTGCGCATAATCGTAAGGATTCTTGCCGTCATTAAGGGCTGCCTGCACCAGTGCCGTGGCATACTGCTGACTATTGAGCAGTTTCATCTTCTGTGACATCCATGATACAGAAACAGAGGCATTGAAGTCGATATTGATCTTGTCGCCCTTCTTACCTTTCTTGGTGGTGATAATGACAACACCATTGGCTGCACGGCTACCATAGATAGAGGCGGAGGCGGCATCCTTCAATACCTGCATCGTCTCGATGTCGTTGGTGTTCAGACTATTGAGCGAACCGCTGTAAGGCATGCCGTCAACAATGTAGAGGGGAGCTGTGCTTGAACCGCCCATAGAACCGATACCACGAATCTGAACATTTGCCTCACCAGAAGGTGAACCGTTGGAGGTGATGGTCATACCAGGAACCTTACCTTGGAGGGAAGCCATCGGGTCAGTGGTACTTGCCTTGAAATCTTTTGTCTCAACAACACCGACAGATCCTGTCAAGTCTGCCTTACGCTGAACCTGATAACCCGTGATAACTACTTCATTCAGAAGTTGGGCATCGTCTTTCATGGTTACTGCCATACCGTTCTGGGCAGGCATCTCTACCGTCTGGTAACCGATGTAGGAGAAGACGAGGGTCTTGCCTGGCTCTACCTTCAACGAGAAATTACCGTCAAAATCGGTCACTGTACCATTGGTGGTACCTTTCTCCATGACTGTGGCACCAATGACGGGTCCCGTTGCATCAGTCACCGTTCCTGTGATCTCCTGTTGCGCGTACATTATAGTACATAGCGCCAAGGAGAGGAAGCTTAAAATGAATCTTTTCATTTGTTTCATTTGCTTTTAGGTTTTTGTTAGTACTCTTGTTAACTTTTACTGCTGCAAAGGTACTTCTATTTATAGGTGAGGGATAAAAAAGATGTTTCAAAGAACCCCAAAAATCGTTCAACGTAACATTTTTGTTAGATAATGAACGATTTTTATTAGTTATTATAACCCTATGAATCCTATCGTTCCCCCTGTATCACAAAAAAATAGTAGGAACTGTCTCACGACAACTCCTACTCCAATTTCTAACTAACTTATTATCAACTATTCATTACTCGAGTGCAAAGATAGTGGTTTTTTTTGAATTACCAAAAAAATCTTCGACTTTTTTTCATTTTTTTTGTAATTTTCTTGTATCACCGGGTAATGAGCCGAACTCTTCCTTGAAACATTTGGTAAAATAACTGGGTGCTGTAAAGCCTACCTGATAGGCTATCTCACTAACAGAGAGATCGGTAGTCTGCAACAACACCTTACTACGATTAAGACGGCTCAATCGGATGATATCCACAGGGGTACGTCCTGTCTGTGCCTTCACCTTTCGGTATAGTTGTACACGGCTTACCCCCATCTGTGCCGCCAGATCCTCCACACTGAAATCACTGTTACCCATCTTTTCCTGCACATACTGACGAAGCTTCTCCAAGAAACGGGCATCATTCTCTGCCTCCATATTTGCCTGCTCCTCGGGAGTAACCTCTGTAAGGGTTGGTGTCTGGGTATTGTGGCTTAAGGGTTGGGCATTTAAAGGTGGAAGGGTCTCACTCTGGGGTACATTGACCACCATCGAGAATGCTTGTCGCTCCAAGCGGTGACGACGTTGCATATTGGTGACTATCAGGATAGCACTCATGATGATAATAAAGATGATGGCAACCAGCATCCAGCTCACGGTACGCTGGGTGGCAAGTTCCCGCCAATAGGAGTCTGCCTTCTCATGCAACTGGTCGAGATAGGCAGTCTGCCGCATGGTCTCCTCCGTCTCCATCTGTACGATATTGGCATTGGCACGGGTCACGAGCGCCGACTTCAAGAGGTTCTCTTTCTCATAAGGTTTGCCGGAAAGGATATTGACAGCAAGCTGTATCAACTTGTCACCATGGGTCGGATAGATATAACTGGCTGTTAATATGGAGTCACGTACTAACTGGATACCTCCCTCCTTCCCGGGTAGTCCGTCAATGCCACAATACTTGGTGGAAGATGAGAGATGGTGGTCTGCAAGCGCCTTACGAGCTCCCAGCGCCATACGGTCGTTCTGTCCGAAGACGAAGTCGATCGGTGCAGCAGAGGAGGACGCCCATCCTTTCACTGCCTCATAGGCACTTTGTTCTGTCCAGTCTCCTTGCAAGGTGTCTACAAGTTCCATTTGCGGATAATGGCGGAGAGCCTCAACAAAACCATTATGTCGCTCGATGGCGGGAGAAGAGCCTTTCAGTCCCTTGATCTCCAGAATCCTTCCCTTCCCATTGAGCTGCTGGGCGATATACTCTCCCATCATGCGCCCCATCTCATAGTTATCGGCACCTATGAATGCGGTATATTTCTTTGAGTTGGTCTTGCGCTCGAAAACGATGACAGGAATGCCCTTATCATAGGCACGGTCGATGGCTGGGGAGATGGTTGCCACCTGATTGGGAGCGACTATGAGCAGGTCGATACCCGTACTCACCAGACTGTCTATCTGCTGGACTTGCCGCTGGTCACTATCATAGGCGGAGGCGAAACGTACTTCTACATCGCCTTGGATATAAGCACCCATGCGCAGCTCGCCATTCTGTTTGTCACGCCAGATATCCTCAGAGCATTGGGAGACTCCAATGACATAACGTGGTGGTTGCTGGGTACAACCTATTATTACTAATAGTATGGACAAAGCCATACATGTCCATAATTTTCGCATACATTTTTGGTTAGGAATGCCACTTTTTACGCTCAGCGCATGGCAAGTGCCTTGTTCTCGGCAGCCTCCATGATCTCACGCTCACCAGGTCCCTTGTCGTTAATGCCACAGAGGTGCAGGATGCCGTGGATGATGACACGGTGCAGCTCCTCATCGTATTCCTTATGGAACAGCTCGGCATTGGAACGGACGGTATCGAGGGAAATCACCAAATCACCATTGAGCGTGTCCCCCTCGTCATAGTCGAAGGTGATGATGTCGGTATAGTAGTCGTGCCCCAGATACTGGCGGTTGACCTCCAGGATATGCTCGTCGTCGCAGAAGAGGTAGCCGACCTCCCCTACCTTCTTACCATAGGTAGCGGCGACACGACGGATCCATGCGGTGGTCTCACGGCGTTTGATCTTCGGGAAACGGACGTTCTCGACGTTATAGGTTACCATAATAATCCCTTCGCTAATTGTGCTCTATTCATGACACACAGGAAGTTCATACCCCATATCTTTTGGATGTCCTTCTTGGAATAACCGCGCTTCCTCAGCAGACGGGTGAAGTTGAGGACATCTGAGGCATTGGCAAAACCACGAACACCACCGTCGCCATCGAAATCGGTTCCGATACCCACATGCTCAATGCCCATCACCTCAATGGCATGTTCCAGATGGGCAAGGACATCCTCGACGGTTGCCTCACCGTCACTACGCAGGAAACCATGATAGAGGGTGATCTGCATGACACCTCCCTTCTTGGCAAGGGCACGCATCTGGTCGTCTGTGAGGTTACGGGGATGGTCGCAGAGGGCACGACAGTTGCTATGGCTGCATACGACGGGTTTCTTACTGATTTCCAGTGCGTCATAGAAACTCTTCTCCGAGGCGTGGCTGAGATCCACAAGGATACCTCGTTTGTTCATCTCCCTGATGACTTTCTTACCAAACTGGCTGACACCATTGTGTGTCTGACTGCCTTTGGCTGAGTCACAGATGTCATTGTCGCCATTGTGACAGAGGGTGATATAGACTATTCCACGTTTGGAGAAGTGCTTCACGTTCTCCAGTTTACCATCCAACGCAATACCATTCTCTATTCCCAGCATGATGGACTTCTTGCCGTGCAATTTATTTAAGAGGATGGATGCTGGAGAGTCGGCAATGGCAAGATAGTCCTTGTGCCGGCTGACGATCTCTTCTATCTTATCAAAGATACTGTCGGCATAGGCGGTGGGATTCTCGGTAGGCTGTGGCAGATAGGCGACCATGATGGAGATGTCGAGGTGCCCGTCATCCATCTTATGCAAATCAACAAGAACCCTGTCGTCACGATTACCGAAATCGACACCCTGTGGGAAGAACATCGGTGTGTCACAATGGGAGTCAAGGGTGTATAGGGATTTATGGAAGACCAGTAAATTATGGTAATCCACTGCCTCTTTAACGATCCATTCGAAAATGGGAAGCCCGTCGTCAAGACACTCAGGATGCCACTGCACGCCCATGATGCTCTTAAACTCACGGCTCTCCATCGCCTCGATGATGCCGTCGTCCGAGATCGCTGTGGCACGGAAGCGCTCCCCGCAGTCACAGACTGCCTGATGGTGGAAGGAGTTGACGGAGAGCTGTGACTTCTCATAGAGTTGATAGAGGATGGAGTCTTTCTCGATAGTGACCTGATGCGTGGCTACGGAACGGTCCTCACTTTGGGAGTGGTTGGTGGTAGCTACATCGGTGACATCTTGTTTGACCTTTCCATCCAGTGCCATGGCAAGGGTCTGCATGCCTCGACAGATACCTAAAATGGGCATCTGGCGGTTGTAGGCAAGACGGGTAATGAACAACTCTGGAAGGTCTCGCTCGGTATTGACCTCACCCAGCTTGGGGTCAGGCTCCTCACCGGCATAGCGGGGATCGTAGTCACCACCACCACTGAGAATCAGACCGTCAATTTTCTTCAAGGTGTTGAGGATAGCATCGGTATCGTCAAGGGGAGGTATGATAATAGGAATAGCTCCTGCCTTAATGACTGACTTGTAATAACCCTCTGCAAGCTTGCAGGTCTGATCACCATAATTACCGGTGATGCCGATGACAGGGATTATTGTCGTTTCCGGGAATGTCGTATTGACTCGCTGAGCCAGTAGTGACTGCCAATCATACTTGTCCATAGGCTTACTCATCGACGCTAACTGGTATCTCACGTTTGATGCTCTGCTCCAAGGATATCAATGTCTCTGTGGCAACAACACCTGGTATGTCTTGCAGACGACCATTGAGCAGATGCATCAATTGCTCATTATCACGGGCATATAACTTGACCAACATGGTATAAGGACCAGTGGTGAAGTGGCACTCCACGATCTCCGGGATATGCTGCAGACACTCTACCACATCCTTATACATGGAACCACGCTCCAACGTGATACCTACATAGGTGCAGGTGCTGTAGCCCAGACTCTTGGGATTGACGTCAAAACCACTACCCATTATCACGTTTCCTTCTATCAGGTGCTGCACACGCTGATGGATAGCGGCACGTGACACGCCACACTCTGCTGCCACATCCTTGAAAGGAATGCGGGCATTCTTCGACAAGATATTCAGGATCTTCTTGTCTAGTTGGTCAATTTTCTCTGTTGTTGCCATATTAAAAATAAGGTCTTAAGTTTACAATTTGTAAGCAAAAGTAGGAAAAATAATCGATACGGGCAACATTTTGCAAAGAAAATTGCAGTATTTTAAACAAAAAGAGCAGATTTTTGTCTGCTCTCCTTGTTTTTTACTTTTCTTTAATCTCTAAAAGCTCGATCTTAAAGATCAGCATGGAGAAGGGCTTGATATCCTTTCCCGCCTGTCTGTCGCCATAGGCAAGCTCTTGGGGGATATACACTTCCCATATAGAACCCACGGGCATGTGGGTGAGTGTCTCTGTCCAGCCTTTGATGACCTCCTTACAACCGAACTCGGTGGGCTCACCACGCTTGTATGAGCTGTCGAAGACGGTACCGTCGAGGGTACGCCCCTCATAATGTACTTTGACTTTCTGGTCTGCGGTAGGGATGGCTCCCTTTCCTTCTTGCAGCACCTTATACTGTACACCACACGCTAAGGTCTTGATACCCTTCTTCTTGGCATTCGCCTTGAGGAAATCCTCACCATCCTTCTTGTTGGCACCATACAGCTTCATGGCGGTCTCGGACTTGATAGACTGTATCAGATGCTGTGTAAGCTCTTGGGCAGCGTCAACGGTCATCAGTGTCTTCTCGTCTTTCACTCCCGCATTGAACGCCTGGAGGAAGAGGTCGATGTCAAGACGTTGCGTCGAGTCGTTGCCGAAAACCTCCTGATGGAACTGCTGCAGGAAACGCACCAATCCTTTCGACTGTACTAAACCGAAACTATAGCTCAAGGAGTCAACGGGGGTGACCAACTGCTGCGCCCTTACTTGACTGAAAATAGCACCCACCACCATGGTGAGTGCTACGATCATGACTTTTCTCATAGATTACTTTCTCTTAGGATTAACCTCTAACAGCTCGATCTTGAAGATCAGCATAGAGAACGGCTTGATATCAGCACCCTGCTGACGAGCACCGTAAGCCTTCTCCTGAGGTACGTAAACTTCCCATACAGAACCTGCAGGCATATGAATAAGTGCCTCCGTCCAGCCCTTGATTACCTGGTTACAGCGGAACTCTGCTGGTTCACCACGCTTATAAGTGCTGTCAAACACTTTTCCGTCAAGGGTGCGCCCCTCATAGTTTACCTTCACACGAGAGGTGTCAGCAGGGATGGCACCAGTACCCTCCTTGATCACCTTATACTGAACACCACCCTCAAGGACTTTCACTCCTTCTTTCTTGGCATTCTCAGCAAGGAACTTCTCACCAGCCACCTTGTTAGGACCGAACTCCTTCTCCATGTATCTTCCCTTAATCGCCTGCATCAAGGTCTGGGTTACCATCTGAGCAGAGTCAACAGTCATCAGACCGCCCTTACCAGTAGTACCGCTGATAAAGCCTGCCATGAAGTTCTTCAAAGAGATGGTCTGGGTAGAGTCATTACCAAACAGCTCGTGGTTGATACCCTTCACCATCTGGTTGCTGATCTGCTGACCAATCTGAATACCAGCATAATAAGCTGCCTTCTTCTTGTCGTCACCAGCATTGGCTCCCTCGTTAAGACCCTTGATGAACTCGTCGATGTAAGCTGTATCAATGTCCAGACGATTAACCAAATAATCTTTCAGACCATTAGTCTGTGCCATACCTATCGCATAGCTGAAGGTATCAACATCACTCTTCAGATTTGCCTTCGGAGCACCATTACCGCAGGAGAACAATGTTGCTGCGGCTACTGCTGCAATAGCAGCAAAAGTAAACTTTCTCATTTTTTCTTTAATTATTTCGTTGTTTCGATATTACATCACTTGAATCAGCTCCACATCGAAGATAAGAGCTGCAAAGGGAGGAATAGAGGCACCGGCACCACCCTCACCATAGGCAAGACGGTAGGGGATGAAGAAACGATACTTAGCACCCTCCTGCATCAGCTGCAAGCCTTCCGTCCATCCTGCAATCACCTGCTGCAGTCCGAAGACGGCTGGCTCACCACGCTCTACACTGCTGTCGAACACGGTACCGTCAATCAAGAATCCCTCGTAGTGGCACTTGACACTATCCTTGGCGGTAGGCTTCTTACCATTACCTTCCCTCAATACCTGATATTGCAGTCCGCTGGGAAGTGTGATGACCCCATCCTTCTTGGCATTCTCAGCGAGGTACTTCTCACCAGCTTCCTTATGCTCCTTTCCTTGTTCTGCACGCTGCTTGTTGATCTTCTCTTCTTGCGCAGCGAAATACTCCTGTACGATCTGCTGAGCCTCACGATTAGATACCTTCAAGTCGTTACCTGCTATCACATCCTTGATAGCTGAGGCAAAGTCGTCGATATTTAATTCGGTAGCACCCATCTGAGCCAACTGGCGTCCGATGCCTAAGCCCAGCGCATAACTTACTTTATCCATTTTCTTTCTCTATATTATAATAATGTATATCCTATTTGCCGATCTTGTCGTTATATCCCGTTGGACGAGGACCGTAAACCACCTTACGCTCTTCCGCTCTCTGCTGATACTCCTTGATCTTGTTGATATCATGGCGCAGACTCGCATTCTCAGCCTTCAGCGCATCGTTCTCACCCTTGAGCTGCTTGATTTCCTCTTGTGCAGCGTTGTAGGTCTTCTGAGACACGCAAGAACCAAAGCCAAGAGCCACGATGATGGCAGAGAGCAAGAGGTTGACGGATTGACGAATCTTCTTCATATTTCAAACGTTTGATGATTTCAGGGTGCAAAATTATGGATTATTATTGAATAAACTCTGAAATAAAGATTATTTAACTGTCTTGTCACTCTCCTGGATACGTTTTAAGTGACAGAGGATCAGGTTCCCTTCCTCATCACGGAGGTGCATTCCATTGCCACGGCAGTAGCGCCAATACCGACATTCCTTACATGCGCCCTTACGCATCCAGTCACGATTCCGATAGGGTGCATAGCGTTTCTCCCATACCTCCATGAAGTCGTCCTCGTAGATGTTACCCTGGTGATAGTCAGCGCGGATGCTGGCGCAGGCGGCAATGGAACCGTCAGCCATCACAGAACCGACCGTCACACCTGCCTGACAATCAAAGAACATCTCACGGACCTCGCCCTCATAACGTCCAAGGAAACCCTCACAACCATAAGCGGCATTGATCTTTCCCTCATTTCTGACCTGACGAATGAAGTCAAGCATCCCACGGTATTGCTCATGACTCAGTTGCATCGTGGGGTCGTTGGCAGCACGACCCACAGGAAAGATAGAATAGATGCGCCAATAGTCAATACCCTTACTGATGAGATAGTCGCGGATAGCAGGCAACTGATTGTAATTACGTTGGTTAACACAGGTGACGACATCAGAGGCGATCTGCGGGTGGCGCACAAAGAGGTCCAAGGCTTGGTCGACCATCTGGAAACTCTGGGGATGACGACGCATCCAGTTGTGATTCTCCTCCAGTCCGTCCAGACTGACCGTTATGCTGTGCATACCTGCCTTCCTCAACGACTCAAAACGCTCCGGGGTGAGCGCGAGTCCATTAGTGACCATACCCCAAGGGAATCCACGCTCGAAAATCTCATGTCCGCAAATATCCAGATCCTCCCGCAAAAGCGGTTCTCCACCTGTTATCGTCACAAATACCTTGTGAGGATTCGTCTTTTGAGCTATACTGTCAAGCACCCTGAGGAAGTCCTCCCTGGGCATGTCCTGGACCTCAGAGAGCTTCTTGCAGTCACTACCACAATGGCGACAACTCACATTACACCGCAAGGTACACTCCCAGAATAACTGCCGAAGAGGATGCTCCTTGCGGATATTACGACTTATCTGTGCCGCCAGCTCTAAGGCAAGACGCTTGCGGAAACCCAGTTCTGCCATGGTGTTTTCTGTTTAATTTTGCAAAATTACTAAATTATTCTCAATTCTCCGTTGTCAACTCTCATTTATTTATTATTTTTGCAGAAATTCTAAAACAGAAAGGCTTATGAAGAAGATTGTGGTGTTGACAGGTGCCGGTATGTCGGTAGAGAGTGGATTAAAGACGTTTCGTGACGCTGACGGATTATGGGAGAACTACCCTGTGGCAAAGGTAGCGACACATGAGGGATGGGAGGCTGACCCTACCTTAGTGACGAATTTCTATAATATGCTACGTAAGAAATGTGTGGGTACGCAACCTAACGAGGGGCACCGCTTAGTGGCAAAACTGGAAGAGCAATACGATGTGACTGTTGTCACCCAGAATGTCGACAACCTGCACGAGATGGCTGGCTCCTCCAAGGTCATCCATCTGCATGGAGAACTGATGAAGGTATGCTCCAGTCGTGATGTCGATGACCCCCGTTACCAAATCACGCTGACTCCGGATAACTGCGAGGTGGAGCCTGGTACAAAGGCGGGTGACGGTTCTCTGCTCCGTCCCTTCATCGTCTTCTTCGGAGAGGGAGTCCCCATGATCAGCGCCGCTGCCGCAGAGGCGATGCAGGCTGACATCTTCATTATCATCGGTACGTCACTCAATGTCTATCCTGCCGCAGGACTGGTGCAATATGTGCGTCCGGGTGTCCCCATCTACCTCATCGACCCCAAGCCTGTCGCTGCTGGTGAGAATGTCCAACAGATCCAGAAGGGTGCCAGTGAGGGCATGAAAGAATTGTCCGAACTACTGATGAATCGTTAAATTATTTGGTAATTCGTCCAAATTCCATTACCTTTGCACGCTGTATGAGTATAACCAATATTATAAGATATGTCTTTGAGCCACGTATGCGGGCTTTAGAGAAACACCAGACGCAAGGAGAACTTTTGCAGCGCAAGGTGCTGAACCATTTATTGCAGGCAGCAAAAAACACGGAATACGGTCGGCAATATGCCTTCAGTGCGATGAAGGGTTATGACGATTTCGCTAAGCATACCCCTGTGAACACCTATGAGGAGCTGAAGGGACAGATTGACCGTATGCGTCATGGTGAGTCTGATGTGTTATGGAAAGGACGTGTGCAATGGTATGCCAAATCCTCTGGAACCACCAATGATAAGTCGAAGTTTATCCCTGTCAGTCCTGAGGGCTTGCAGAAAATCCACTATGCTGGCGGCTTCGACTCTGTAGCACTCTATCTGAGGAATAACCCCAAGTCACGCCTGTTTGATGGTCGTGCCCTGATTCTGGGTGGCAGTCATGCCCCCAACTATAATCTGCCAGGCTCACTAGTGGGCGACCTCAGTGCCATCCTGATTGAGAATATCAATCCGCTTGCCAATCTTGTGCGAGTTCCCAAGAAACAGACTGCTTTGCTGCAGGACTTCGAGGTCAAGCGGGAGCGTATAGCCCGTGAGGCGATGAACAAGAACGTGACGAATATCTCTGGTGTCCCCTCATGGATGCTGTCGGTGCTGAACTGTATGATGGAGATAACAGGAAAGACTCATCTGGAGGAGGTATGGCCTCATCTGGAGGTGTTCTTCCATGGTGGTGTCGCCTTTACTCCCTATCGTAAGCAGTATGAGCAACTGATTACCTCTCCCAATATGCATTATATGGAGACGTATAATGCCTCGGAGGGCTTCTTCGGATTGCAGGACGACCCTGCCGACAAGGCGATGCTGCTGATGCTCGACTATGGGGTGTTCTATGAGTTTGAGGAGATGTCTAGTGGTTCTAGTGAAACCAGTAATTCTAGGATTGTGCCACTATGGGGAGTGGAGAAAGACAAGAACTATGCCATGCTGATCTCCACCTCCTGTGGACTGTGGCGCTATAAGATAGGTGATACGATCCGTTTCACCTCTATCAACCCCTATAAGTTCGTTATTACGGGACGTACGAAGAGTTTTATCAACGCCTTTGGCGAAGAGCTGATCGTGGATAATGCCGAGCAGGGACTTGCCTATGCTTGTCAGCAGACAGGCGCGGAGGTATTGGAATATACGGCAGCACCAGTCTTCATGGATGCCAATGCGAAATGCCGTCATCAATGGCTCATCGAGTTCTCTAAGCCACCACAGGACTTACAGCAGTTTGCCCATCTGCTCGACCAGAAGTTGCAGGAGGTGAACAGTGACTATGAGGCAAAACGTTATAAGGATATCACGTTACAACCCTTGGAGTTGATAGAGGCTCGCACAGGACTGTTTAACGACTGGTTGAAGCTGCGGGGAAAACTCGGAGGACAGCATAAGGTGCCCCGTCTGAGCAACTCTCGTGAGCATATAGACCAACTACTGAGACTAAACACATGAAGAAACTCCTCTACATAGTCTGTCTGGTATGTGCCATCGTCAGTTGTGCCCGCATGGGACAACCTGACGGGGGATGGTATGACGACGACCCGCCACGCATCATCGCCTCCACCCCTGCGGATGGAGCGACAGGAGTGACCACGCAGAAAATCACCATCCAGTTTGATGAGTATATCAAAATGACGAATGCCACTGAGAAGGTCATCGTGTCACCTCCCCAGTTGGAGATGCCAGAAATCAAGGAGGCAGGAAAGAAGATTGTGGTAGAGCTGAAGGACTCCCTGAAACCCAATATGACCTACACGATAGACTTCAGTGACGCCATTACTGATAATAACGAGGGAAACCCATTGGGTAACTACACCTTCACCTTCTCCACGGGAGAGCAGATAGACACCTTCGAGGTGGCTGGTAATGTGCTGGACGCCTCTAACTTAGAGCCTGTGAAGGGTATCATGGTAGGACTGTATAACGACTTGAGTGACAGTGCCTTCAAGACCAAACCGCTGCTGCGTGTCTCTCGTACTGACGGACGAGGACGTTTCGTCATCAAGGGTGTCGCTCCAGGAGAGTATCGTGTCTTCGCCTTACAGGATGCTGATGGTGACTATATCTTCAACCAGAAGAGTGAGATGATCGCTTTTTCCCACCAGACATACCAGCCATCCTCCAAACCTGATATCCGACAGGACACGATCTGGAAGGACACCCTGCACATCGATAATATCATTCAGGTACCTTATATCCATTATTATCCTGATGACATCGTACTGCTCGCCTTCCAAGAGACACAGACAGAGCGTTACCTGCTGAAACAACCTGAGCGTACAGAGCCTAACCGCTTTACCCTATTTTTCAGCTATGGCAATCCGGAGCTGCCCGTTATCAGAGGGTTGAACTTCAACGAGCAGGATGCGTTTATCTTGGAAAGCAGTGAGAAGAAAGACACCCTGACCTACTGGTTGCGTGACACCACGCTCGTCAATCAGGATACCCTACGGATGGAGCTGAGTTATCTGATGACAGATACTGCGGGAGTGCTCATTACGCAGGTGGATACCGTTGAGGTGCTTGCCAAGACGAGTTATGAGAAACGCATGAAGGAACGGAAGAAGACCATAGAGGAATGGGAGAAGAAACAAGAGAAACTAAAGAAGCGTGGGGAGCCTTACGACAGTATCATGCCACCAGAGCCTCTGAAGGTCAAATATAACGTCAAGCAACAGATGGATCCTGACTATCTCACGACATTCGAGATGCCGACACCCTTGGCGATATGTGACACGTCGGCAATCCACCTTTATACGAAAATAGACTCGTTATGGTATAACACCCCTTATGAGTTCCATCGGAGGGACTCTACCTTACGGGTCTATGAGTTCATCGCCGAGTGGCAACCTGACACTGAATATAGCTTGGAGATCGACTCTGCCGCTTTCGTGGATATCTATGGCTATGCCTCTGCGACTTATAAACAAGGTATCAAGGTACGCTCGCTGGACGAGTACGCTACCTTGTTGATGCAACTAAGCGGTATCAATGACACCACGGTCGTCGTGCAGCTGCTGGACAAGAGCGACAAGACACTGAAACAGATAAGGGCAGAGAATGGCAATGCCGAGTTCTTCTATCTGACCCCGGGAACCTATTATCTACGTGCCTTCATCGACAAAAACGGTAATGGGCTATGGGATACGGGCGACTATGAGAAGGACCTGCAGGCTGAGGAGGTGTACTACTATCCGAAGTCCATCGAGTGTAAGGCGAAATTTGACGTGACGCTGCCTTGGAACTTGAAAGGAACACCTCTTAACCTCCAAAAACCAGGTGAGATAACCAAGCAAAAACCTGACAAGGAGAAACAGAAACTCCGCAACCGTAATGCGGAACGTGCTCGCGAGTTGGGTATAGAATATGTGAAAAAGGAAACTGTTAAATAGGAAAGAATGATGAAACGACTGTTATTAATCATCATCGCATCATGCGGTATGATGGCTGCTCATGCACAGTGTGGCATCGAGAACACAGCATTTAAGCCAGGAGAGTTTCTGTCTTATGACCTCTATTTCAATTGGAAATTCGTATGGATGAAGGTGGGTACTGCCTCCATGTCTACTGTCCAGTCGACTCGCAATGGCAAACCTGCTTATCGCAGTAGTCTGATAACCCGTGGTAACAGCAAACTCGACAACTATTTCGTGATGCGTGACACCCTGTTGTGCTACACGAACATGGATTTGTCACCACTCTATTTCCGCAAGGGTGCCCGTGAGGGTAAGCGATACTATGTGGATGAGTTGTGGTATACCTATCCTAACAGCAACTGTCACCTGCGCATGCATCGTATCGACTCTGACGGCGAGGTGCATTGGAAGGATGCGGAGTATAAGGACTGTATCTACGACATGATGAGTATCTTCCTGCGTGCCCGCAATTTTGATGCCTCTAAACTGAAGGTGGGTGAGAATATCCCCATGCCGATCAGTGATGCCAACCATCTGTCAAACTCATGGTTGAAATACACGGGTAAGACGACCTTGAAGATGAAGAACAGCTCTGCCAAATACCGTTGTCTCACCTTCTCCTTTATCGAACGTGAGAATGGTAAGAACCACGAGTTGATCCGCTTTTTCGTCACGGATGACGCCAACCACCTGCCTGTGCGCCTTGACCTCTTCCTCTCTTTCGGATCGGCAAAGTGCTATCTCACAGGCTTCAAGGGCTTGCGTAATGAAATGACATCGAAGGTGGAGTAGGTTAATCGGGAGCCTGCGCGTTGACACATCGCAGGTTACGTGCCAGCTGCTCCGTAGAACTGGCTCCCACGAGGACGGAAGTCACTCCTTGCTGTTTTAAGATCCAGGCGAGTGCCATCTCTGCGAGGCTCTCGCCTTTCTTTTGTGCCTCCTCGTTCCATTGGCGTAGCTGCTGCAACAGCTCTGATGTCAGCATCTCTTCTTTGAGGAACATACCCTTTGCCATACGGGAGTCTTGTGGTATACCGTTCAGGTAACGGTCTGTCAGCATTCCTTGGGCAAGGGGTGAGAAAGCGATGAAACCGACTCCCGACTCATGACAGAGTTGCAGGATGCCTTCGTCGATAGGTGCTTGGTGGAGCATATTCAGCTTGCCCTGGTAGATCAGCAGGGGGGTGTCATGCTGCTTCAGATACTCTATGCCAAAGCGAAGGGGCTCCAAGGGCCAGTTAGAGATGCCCACATAGAGTGCCTTGCCGGCTCGTACGACATCCACCAGTGCCTGCAGGGTCTCCTCCAAAGGTGTATTAGGGTCGTAACGATGACTATAGAACAGGTCGACATAATCCAGATGCATACGCTTCAGACTCTGGTCCAACGAGGATATCAGGTATTTACGGGAACCCCAGTCTCCATAAGGACCTTCCCACATCCCATAGCCTGCCTTGGTAGAGATAAACATCTCGTCACGGTAGGGACGGAAATCGTCGTCCATCACATGTCCGAAACACTCTTCCGCTGAGCCAGGAGCAGGACCGTAGTTATTAGCGAGGTCGATATGGGTCACGCCATGGTCGAAGGCGTAACGCAGGATGGCACGACTGCGCTCATAGGGGTCCACACTCCCGAAGTTATGCCACATACCCAGTGACACCTTTGGTAATAACACACCTGAGCGTCCGCAACGCTCATATTGCATCCCGTTCTCGTAACGACTTGCGTCTGCTAAATATTTCTCCATGATCTTATAGTTTTTGGTTCCTGGGGACAAAGATACGAATAATGTGCGAGATGACCATGAAATCAGCACCCAAAATTTACACTTTTGATTCCTCAAATTTTCATTTTGACATTTCACCTCTCACCTCTTACCTCTCCCCTCTCACCTCTCACTCTTATAGTTTTACATCGCTTTCCATAGGACTTTACGTCGTTTCCGATAAAGGTT
>CALFUF010000129.1 GCA_937916405.1 uncultured Prevotella sp. | reverse complement strand
TGCCGCATGCGCTTGCTTCTGATTATCAATGCGTTAAGATTTAGTTATATAGAAGTCCAATTGGAAATATAGCTATATTAATAAGGTATTAAGAGTAAAGAATGGAATTAGATGTATTGACAGCCATCTCGCCTATAGATGGTCGTTACAGGAGCAAGACAGAGCAGTTGGCAGGATATTTTTCGGAGTATGCGCTTATTCGCTATAGGGTTCGCGTGGAGATAGAATACTTCATTACTCTTTGTGAGTTACCATTGCCACAGCTAGAAGACTTTGACCATACCCTCTTTGAGCGTCTGCGTGATATCTATCGTAATTTCTCAGAGGAGAACGCAGCACGTGTAAAGGAGATTGAGAAGATAACTAATCACGATGTAAAGGCTGTGGAGTACTTCATCAAGGAGGAACTCGACAAGATAGGTGATTTTGAGAAATACAAGGAGTTTATCCACTTCGGACTGACCTCACAAGATATCAACAATACCAGTGTGCCCCTCTCTATAAAGGAGGCGTTGGAGAATGTGTATTATCCCATGGTGGAGGAACTTATCGAGCAGTTGAACGACTATGCGGAGCAATGGAAGAACGTACCGATGCTTGCCAAGACCCATGGACAGCCTGCTTCCCCAACCCGTCTGGGTAAGGAGATTATGGTGTTTGTCTATCGTCTGGAAGAGCAGTTACGGGGTCTGAAGGACACCCCCATTACCGCTAAGTTTGGTGGTGCAACGGGTAACTATAATGCCCATCATGTTGCTTACCCACAGTATGACTGGCGTGAGTTCGGCAATAAGTTCGTCAGTGAGAAACTCGGACTGGAGCGTGAGCAGTGGACCACCCAGATATCAAATTACGATTGGATGGGTGCTATCTTTGACGCTATGCGTCGTATCAATACCATCATCATCGACCTTGACCGTGACTTCTGGATGTATATCTCTATGGAGTATTTCAAGCAGAAGATCAAGGCTGGTGAGGTAGGGTCGAGTGCCATGCCGCATAAGGTGAACCCCATTGACTACGAGAACTCAGAGGGAAACCTCGGCATCGCCAACGCTATCTTGCAGTTCCTTGCGCAGAAACTGCCAGTGAGTCGCTTACAGCGTGACTTGACAGACTCTACCGTTCTTCGTAATGTGGGTGTTCCTATGGGACACGCGCTGATTGCTATCCAAAGCACCTTAAAAGGTCTGCGTAAGCTTATCCTTAATGAAGAGAAATTGCAGGAAGACCTCGACAACACATGGGCTGTAGTAGCTGAGGCTATCCAGACCATCCTGCGTAGAGAGGCTTATCCACATCCTTATGAGGCATTGAAAGCACTTACGCGTACCAATCAGAAGATGACACCAGAGCTGATCCATGAGTTTATTCAGGGACTCGATGTCAGTGCGGAGGTCAAAGAGGAATTGATGGCTATTACGCCAATGAATTATACGGGAATTTAATGAAGTATTTACAACACAAAAGGGAGCCGGGAGGCTTTCGGACTAATTGTTTTAAATTGATAAATTAAAGAATTAAAGAATTGAAGAATTAAAAAACTAAAGATTTATGGAATTAGAGAACGAAAAGAAAACAGAGGAACAGTCCTCAGAGCAGAACGCTACAGGCCGTGAGGGCTACACAAACCAAACAAGTGGTTATCAAGGTTACAAACCAGGACGCTCACCACGTCCACGTATTCATCAACAGGTGCGCCCATATAATCAGGGAGGCTACAATCGTAATCAGAATCAGGAAGAGGGTGGCTTCCGCCCAGAAGGCTTTGGGGCTGGTTTGCAAAGCAGCGCTCCACAGCGTCAGGGAGGCTATCGTCCCCGCTTCAATCCTAATAATAATGGCGAGGGTGGCTATCGTCCTCGTAACAACTATCAGCAGGGTGGTTATCAGCCACGTCAGCAAGGTGGTTACCAGCAGCGTGGCGGTTATCAGCCCCAAGGTGGCTATCGTCCCCGTTACAACCAGCAGGCAGAAGGTGAGGAGGGAGGATTCCAACCTCGTGGTGGCTATCAACCACGTCAGCAGGGCGGCTATGGTCAGCCCCGTGGCGGTTATCAGCAGCGTGGCGGCTATGGACAGCCCCGTGGTGGTTATCAGCAGCGTGGCGGTTATGGACAGCCTCGCCAGCAGGGTGGTTATAACAAACAGCATAGTGGCTATCGTCAGCATACTGCAGACTATGATCCCAATGCAAAATATAGTTTCAAGAAACGTATAGAATATAAAGAGGAAAACTACGATCCCAATGAGCCTATTCGTCTGAACAAGTTCCTCGCTAATGCCGGTGTTTGCAGCCGTCGTGAGGCAGACGAGTTTATCCAGGCTGGAGTTGTAACCGTCAATGGACAGGTTGTAACAGAACTGGGTACCAAAGTGTTGCGTACTGACGAGGTGAAGTTCCACGATGCTCCTGTTACACCAGAGAAGAAGGTTTATGTTTTGCTTAACAAGCCAAAGGATTATGTGACAACTAGTGACGATCCTCAGCAGCGTAAGACCGTGATGGACCTCGTGAAGGGTGCTTGTCCTGAACGTATCTATCCTGTTGGTCGTCTCGATCGTAACACGACAGGAGTCCTTCTCTTGACGAATGACGGTGATATGGCTTCTAAGCTGACGCATCCTAAATTCTTGAAGAAGAAGATTTACCATGTTCATCTCGATAAGAATGTGACTGCTTATGACATGCAGCAGATTGCAGAGGGTATCACATTAGAGGATGGTGACATCAAGGCAGACGATATTCAGTATGCTGATCCAGTAGACAAGAAACAGGTTGGTGTTGAGATTCACTCAGGAAAGAACCGTATCGTCCGCCGTATCTTCGAGAGTCTTGGTTATAAGGTGACAAAACTTGACCGTGTACAGTTTGCAGGACTGACCAAGAAGAACCTTCGTCGTGGTGACTGGCGTTACCTGACAGAGGAGGAGGTTGACCGTTTAAGAATGGGTGCTTACGAATAGTTCATAGTTCATAGTTTAGAGTTCATAGTTTATAGTTTAATGAAAAGAACAAAGATAGTTGACGTACTGAAAAGTACTGATTTTGGAAAAGAAGTATGTGTGAAGGGCTGGGTGCGCACGCATCGCAATTCTAAGGCTGTAGACTTTATCGCCCTGAACGACGGTTCCACCATCAAGAATGTGCAGGTCGTTGTCTATCCTGCCAAGTTTGATGAGGAACTATTGAAGCAGATGACTACAGGTTCGTGTATCTGTGCAGTGGGTACCTTGGTGGAAAGCCAGGGAGCCGGACAGACCAGTGAGATTCAGGCAACAGGTTTGGAACTCTATGGTGCTTGCGACAATACCTATCCAATGCAGAAGAAAGGACAGTCGTTTGAGGTGATGCGTAAGAACGCTCACATGCGTCTCCGTACTAATACCTTTGGTGCTGTAATGCGTATCCGTCATCATATGGCGATGGCTATCCATACCTATTTCCATGAGCATGGCTTCTTCTATTTCCATACCCCACTGATTACTGCAAGTGACTGCGAGGGTGCCGGCAACATGTTCCAGGTGACTACCAAGAATCTCTATGACCTGAAGAAGGATGAGAATGGTAAGATTATCTATGATGACGATTTCTTTGGCGAGCAGACTTCTCTGACGGTATCAGGACAATTGGAGGGCGAGTTAGGTGCTACCGCATTGGGCTCTATCTACACCTTTGGTCCTACGTTCCGTGCCGAGAACTCTAATACCCCCCGCCACCTCGCTGAGTTCTGGATGGTGGAGCCAGAGGTTGCCTTCATGGATCAGGATGAGTTGATGGACTTCGAGGAGGACTTTATTAAATATTGTGTCTGTTGGGCACTTGACAACTGTAAGGACGACCTAGCTTTCCTCAATCAGATGATTGACAAGTCACTGATTGCCCGTTTGGAGGGAGTGCTGAAGGAAACGTTTGTCCGTCTTCCTTATACTGAGGGTATCAATATCCTACAGGAGGCGATGAAGAACGGTAAGAAGTTTGAGTTCCCCTGCAACTGGGGTGATGATCTTGCTTCTGAGCATGAGCGTTACTTGGTGGAGGAGCATTTCAAGAAACCAGTTATCATGACAGACTATCCTCGTGCGTTCAAGTCATTCTATATGAAGCAGAACCAAGATACAGCTGATGGCGGCTCTGTAGGTTATAAAGGTGCTGTGGCTCCTGGTCCTACGATGCAGGGTACTGACGTGCTGTTCCCACAGATTGGTGAGATTATCGGTGGTTCTGTCCGTGAGGAGAGCTACGATAAGCTGATGAGTGAGATTAATCGTCGCCAGATGGATATGACGCACCTGTGGTGGTACATTGATACCCGTCGCTGGGGATCATGTCCCCATGCAGGTTTCGGACTTGGTTTCGAGCGTCTGATACTGTTTGTGACGGGAATGCAGAACATCCGTGATGTCATCCCATTCCCACGTACTCCAAAGAGTGCAGAGTTCTAAATGAGGGTAATCCCTTCATCAGATATAGTAATCAGTCGGCGGCGGTAAAGGTCGCCGACTGCTTTTTTATATATTTTCTTAGATACTCCGAAGCGCAGGGCAATATCCTCTGAAGAGCTCTTGTCTCCTAAGTCACAATGTCCTCCGTTCTCTTGCAGGTAGCGTAAGAGCTCATCGGAGAAGTCAAGGGCACGTTGGTATCCATCGTGTTTCTGATATCGTTCCACTTTGGCTGTAGCCATCAATCGGTGGGTTTTCTCATCCTCCATCACATAGACATAATAGCGTTGTCCTTTCTGCATTCGTTGTTTCTGCTCACGGAAAGGACAGAATAAATCTTTCATCAGTCCCCAATTGAGGAAAGCACCATATTCATTCGTCCATGCACACTCCAGCCAGGCAAAGTCACCTACCTTAGCAAGAGGTTTGAGGGTAGTGGCTATCAATTTCTCGTCTTGGTCGAGATAGACGAACACATTGATGTCATCACCAACCTTGGCACCTTTTGGTACATAGCGGGAAGGAAGCAGTATCTCGCCTTCATCGCCACCGTCGAGGTAGAGACCGAAGTCTACGCTCTTGACGATGCGTAGGGTGTTATAGTCGCCGAGTTTGATTTTCATAGTTCTTCTGGTTTATCTAGGTTTTCTAGTTGATCTAGTTGATCTAGTTCTTCTAGTTTTTCTAGGTTTTCTAGTTGACCGTCACGCATATGGATGGTGCGGTCAGTGATGCTTGCCAATTGTTCATCATGGGTGACAATGACAAAGGTTTGTCCAAACTTGTCACGCAGATCGAAGAAGAGTTGATGTAGTTCTTCCTTGTTTTTAGAGTCAAGGGAGCCACTAGGCTCATCGGCAAGTATGACAGCAGGGCGATTAATTAAAGCACGTGCCACAGCGACGCGTTGTTTCTCTCCACCACTCAATTCGTTCGGCTTATGACTAGCCCGTTCAGTAAGTCCCATGAAATCGAGCAATTCTTGCGCCCGTTTCTTTGCCTCCCGGTGGGAAACTCCAGCAATAAAAGCAGGAATCATGATATTCTCTATTGCCGTGAATTCTGGCAGTAACTGATGGAACTGGAATACGAAACCAATATGCTGATTGCGGAAATCCGCTAGTTTCTTCTTGTTCAATTGTCCCACGTCAATGCCATCAATGATAACAGACCCTGCGTCAGGGCGATCCAAAGTACCTATTATTTGCAGCAGAGTAGTCTTACCAGCTCCACTGGGACCTACGATACTAACCACCTCGCCTTTATCGATGCGGAGGTCAATACCTTTTAATACTTCTAGCGAGCCGAAACTCTTTTTAATACCTTCTGTTGTTATCATGAGCTTAATGAGTTGGATGAGTACGATGAGTATTTATCCAGTGGAGGATAGTACCATAAATACTGCTCTCCTCCTGATGTTGTGCCTCTGTGAATGTCATGCTTTCCTCCTTCGTATCACCATATTGGTCAGGGAAGATAATCATGAGGTTTTTGCCGGAGAAATGTTGCATTAGTTCATTGGGAAGTCGTTCCAAGGCATTCTTGTAGGAGATAGTTCCCTTACGTGCTGTGATAACGACAAACATATGATCCTCACTGATAGTCTCTGCTAGCCGAGGAAGCTCGTTCCAATGTGCCATATAGGTGTATTCTGCTCGTACTCCAGAATGGAAATTATTGATATATTCCCGAATTAATGTCATACTCTCGTTACGGCCATGAAACTGGATACGGCAATCCAGATTCTCTGCCATACGACTTAGTCTTTCTAACCATCGGTGGAATCCTGGCTCAAACTCAGCACGTGAAGGTACTACCACCTGTATGCGTCGTAAGGTGTTTAGAGGTTGTACAAAACGGGTTAAGATAATTTGTCGATTCAATCCATTATATAGGCTCTGTATGAAGTCACCCCAGAATTTGGGATTGACCTCAGTATGGACGTGCATACCCATGATAATCTCAGACCCGGCAAACTCTCTGAATGAATGTTTAATGCCGTTGGCGATATTGGTGGCAAGACGCACTTGAGTCTGCATCTTTACCTCACTGGCACTTGCCTGTTGCTGTAGTTGCTCTAATAGTCTTAGTCCTTTATCTCTGTTGGTAGCAGAGTTGCTGTCATCATATACAACATTGAGTGCCACGATACCCCTGTTCAGTTGATGATTACGCATCATAATAGCAAGATCCAACAGCTGGGGGGCAATTTCCGGATATTTCACGCAAAGCAGTATTTTCTCGTCATCCTTTTTGCTGTCATCTGTGTTTAAATGCGTCTTCTCTTGGAGGATAATCTGTTGGGCGGCATGGGCAGTCATCATGGAGCTGATGATACAAGTGACAAGAATCATGATAACGACACCATTCAGTATCTCGTCATTCACCAAATAGATACCGGGACTTACCTCCAGTCTCATACCCACCATGACCATGGCAATGGCACCAGCAGCATGGGCACTGGTAAGTCCAAACATCATATTGCCTGCAGATTTGGGTAGTCTGAACAATAGACTGGATAAATATGCCGCCACCGCTTTCCCAAAGGTACCGAAGAACACTATCATCAGTACAATCCAGATCATGTGCCAGCCAGTGAAGAGTGAGCCGATATTGATGAGCATGCCCACACCTATCAGGAAATAGGGAATGAAGAGGGCATTACCAATAAACTCTATGCGGTTCATCAAAGGTGAGACATGAGGGATATATCGGTTGAGTATCAATCCGGAGATGAAAGCGCCCACGATACCTTCCACACCTACGGCTTCCGATGCTGCGGCACTGAGGAACATGACAGCAAGTACGAAGATAAACTGCATGATAGCATCAGAATAGCGACGCAGGAAATAGCGGGCAAGCTTAGGAATCAACCAGATGCTTGCACCACAGAAGATTCCAAACTTCAATAGGAACAGTATCCAAAAAGTAAAACCAGCGTCTTCACCATAAGAGGCTGCAAGTGCCGCAAGCATCAACAGGGCAAGGAAGAGGGAGATCATGGATGACCCCACGCTCAGCATCACGCTTGAGTTCCGCTGTAGTCCGTAACGTCCTACAATAGGATAGGCTATCAGTGTGTTGGATGCCATGATACATCCTAAGAGGAAGGAAGCCTGTGCCGAATAGTGTAATAGCCACATCGCCATGAAATAGGTCATGATAAGTGGGACAAGACATGTCAGCAATCCGAATATCAGGAACCGCTTGGAGTTTTTCTTCACACTCTCCAAGTCCATCTCCAGTCCAGCAAGGAACATGATATAGAGTAGTCCTACCTTGCCGAACAACTCAAAGGAGGAGTCACGCTCCAAGATGTTCAGTCCATATTTCCCGATAAGCATACCGGCGA
Source organism: uncultured Prevotella sp. (assembly GCA_937916405.1). Lineage (GTDB taxonomy): Bacteria > Bacteroidota > Bacteroidia > Bacteroidales > Bacteroidaceae > Prevotella. The sequence goes on along the minus strand of CALFUF010000129.1, from coordinate 6,420 downwards.
GCACCATACCAATGATATGGGGGATGCGCAGTTTACCCATGATGATAGGGGCAAACAAGATGATGAGCAACACGACAAAGAATATCAGTGTTGGGTCTGTAATCGGAAAATATTGCGCAAAGTATGTCATTTCATCTGCAAAGGTACGCAATTTTGCAAAAAAAATGCTACCTTTGCACGCAAAATGTAAATCAAGATAAAAATTAGACTTATGAAAGTAGCTATTGTAGGCGCCTCAGGCGCTGTAGGTCAGGAGTTCTTGCGAATCCTCGACCAGAGAAATTTCCCGATGGATGAACTGGTGTTGTTTGGCTCAGAGCGTAGCGCTGGCACCAAGTATACCTTCCGTGGTAAGGAACTGACTGTGAAGTTGCTCCAGCATAATGACGACTTTAAGGATATAGATATCGCATTCACCTCCGCAGGAGCAGGTACATCTAAGGAGTTTGCGGAGACCATCACGAAGTATGGTTGTGTGATGATAGACAATAGTTCCGCTTTCCGTATGGATGAGGATGTTCCTTTGGTAGTTCCAGAGTGTAATGCGGAGGATGCTTTGAACCGCCCCCGTGGTATTATCGCAAACCCTAACTGTACCACGATAATGATGGTTGTTGTACTGCAGCCACTGGAGAAACTGAGCCATATCAAACGCATCCATGTCAGCAGTTACCAGAGTGCCTCTGGTGCCGGTGCCGCTGCCATGGCAGAGTTGCAGCAGCAATATAAGGAGATGGTGGAGGATGGCGAGGTGAAGACCATCAAGAAGTTCCCTCATCAGCTTGCTTATAATGTGATTCCCCAGATTGACGTATTCCAGCCAAATGGTTATACCAAGGAGGAGATGAAGATGTATAACGAGACGCGGAAGATTATGCATACCGACGCCAAGTGCTCTGCCATGTGTGTTCGTGTCAGCTCTTTGCGTTCTCACTCCGAGAGTGTATGGATAGAGACAGAGCGTCCTCTCAGTGTCGAGGAGGCACAGAAGGCGATAGCCGCCGCTCCCGGATGTACACTGGTTGACGACCCTGCCAATCTCGTATACCCGATGCCTTTGGAGACAGCAGGTAAGGATGACGTCTATGTAGGTCGTGTCCGTAAGGACCTCTCTGATGAGAACGGTCTTACTTTTTGGCTCTCTGGCGACCAGATTCGTAAGGGTGCTGCCCTGAATGCTGTTCAGATTGGAGAATACCTGGTGCAAGCGAGAGATTTGCCATGCTTTGCATGAGCAAGTCCGAGTGCCGCAAGGTATCGACCTGTGGTCAATATCTGATCAAGGTAGGTAATGTAAAGTAACTCTTAGATAGTTCATATAAAAAGCGGAAGTCTGATGGCTTCCGCTTTTTTGTGTCGACACTTGGATTCGGACCAAGGACCCCCACCATGTCAAGGTGATACTCTAACCAACTGAGCTATGCCGACTTTTCAGTGCGCCTGACAGGACTCGAACCTGCACGTCGCGAGACACTAGATCCTAAGTCTAGCGCGTCTACCAATTCCGCCACAGGCGCTTTCGAGTTGCAAAAGTACGAAGAAAAGCGGAAACAGCCAAATTATTCGACTAAAAGTTTCCTTGCAGCCTCAATGATAGAGTCGATATCCTTTGCCCTGTCCTCGTCAGTCAGTTGTACGTTGTAGTCTGGCTCGATACCGAATTCCGTCTGTTGCTTGTCCTTGTCGTACATAGGACAGGCAGAGAAACGGACACTCCAACCATTGGGCAGACTGCTGCTCATCGGCATGCCAGAACCACCGCCCGTATGGTCGCCAACAATCTTGACGTTGGGAAGTGTCTTCATCATGGAGGTGAATTCATTGGCGGCACTGAACACAGAGCGGTTGGTCAGTACACATACAGGTTTATGCCAGCGTAGGTTGCTCGACGGTTCTAAATATTGGGGCTCCATACCGCTGAAGTCGTGATGCCCAGTCCCAGTCTTATGTTGTAAATAGCCTACCAGTGTCTTCTCCTTGACAAAGCGTGCGGCAAACTTTTCAGCATTGGTTAAATCACCTCCACCGTTATTACGGATATCAATGATGATACCACGACAAAGGATCAGGTAGGAGAGCACGTCATCCAGATTGCCCTCTCCGATAGGATTTTGGAAAGACTCGTAACGGATATAGCCGATGTTATCATCAAGGACGCGATAGCTGATACCACTGGATATTTTATAGTCTGTCCCTAAGTATTTGCGTTCCAGACTATCACTGAAGTTCTTGGGAAAAGCCTCCTGCCATGTCCAGTAGCGACCATAGTCATAACTCGAAGAGAGGTTCACATGTCCGTCACGCAGTTCCGCCAGCATATCACAGAGCACCTCAAAGAGTTGTGTCTCTGTCATATTATCGTTCACGCGTACCTTATATTTATGATATACCTCCTGCCAGTCGAGTCCATACTCGTGTTGTTTATAGTCGAAGAAACAATAATGCTCATCGATAATCTTCCAGAGCGCCTCGAAGTTGCCAGCTGGAGTGTCTGGTCTTTCCTCCTCATCGACACAGGAGGTGAGAGATAGTAATATAGTCACTATAGTTACTATAGGCACTATAAATAATAATACTCTTTTCATAAGCGATGCGGAATGAGTGAGAAACGACGGGTGAAACCAATCAGGAAGCGATGGGTGTAGACATGTTGTTTCAGTTGGTTTACTTTGTATTGCTGGTAGTTACCTAAGTAGCCGATGCGTAGCATCCACGAGCCTGTAAGGTTGGCATCGATCGTCAGCATCTGTCTCCATTCGGGTGCCGTCGCGAAGGTGGTGAATACCACATTATGGTCGTAGTTCCCACGATTGAATATCTCGTAATACGACTGTCCGTAGTTGGGAGAGAACATCACGCCAGCCAGTGGCAGGTTCAGCTCATACCGTGCTACCATCGGCTTGTTGAAAAGCGAGAAGCGATAGGAAGCGACACCTGTCGGCATGATATTCAGGTGGGCACGAGCCTGAGCCGGGTTATTACTGTTGGATGTGTTATAGATGAATCCTAACGTGGCATTTGCCACGCCACCAGCCTGTAAGGTCAGTCGTCCATTCAGGAGAGTCCAGTTATAGAGTTTTCCCCAATAGAAATTATAAGCCCCCTCCAGCTCTTTCCTTGAGTTAGCACGGTCATGGACATACGACAGATTCGCCTCATGCTCCATCAAGGTACTCCATCGGCGATAAGGACGCTTGCGTTCTACTGTCGCCACAAAGCTGAGACCAATACCCTTGAAATGCTCTGCCGAGAGATAGGTGTCCAGGATATGGGTGCCTCCCACACCTATCATCCTACTACTGGTAATGACTTTTACAGAGTCCGACTGTGCCCTAACGGACAGATGTGTTAGGGGGAGTAGGGCTAATAGGGCGAGTAGGGGCTTACTGATAGTCTTCATCGGAGAATAGGGTTTGCTGACCTGTCAGTTCATCCATCACCTGTTGCTGACTCTTGCCGGCATCAGGGTCGAGGTTCTCTTCATCAAGAGGTTCGGTAGGTTCAGTAGGTTTGGTAGGTTCGGTAGGGAAGCGTGTCGGTTCCAACTCCACGATACTGTCAACCTGGTTGGTGGTGAGTCGTTTACCCTTTGCCTTATAGCCTTTGACAGCAATAAACTGCTCCACGTCAATCTCCTCAGTACCACGGAACTCGTCGGCTCCGCCATAGGTGATCTGAATACGGGGGTATACCTGGTCCGTCAGTAGTATCTGTTGTGAGTTCACGTTCTCGCCCAGGTAGTTCTGCTTCTTCTTGGATGCCTCCATCAAGAAGCGTTTCACATAAGGATACCCTTGGTTGTCGGCATCATAGAGCACACAGCTCCATACTTTCTCGGCCTCGTATTTCTCCAGATGGGCGATGTTATCCTCGAAATGGACATTGACATCAAAGCCGGAGAGATAGTAATCACCATTCTTCAGGATGACGAGGATAGCGTCGCCATCGTTGAACTCACCTAACAGTTGTCCGTGCTCGTCATAGTTAAGGCGGTTGACGTCGGGGTCATACCACACCTTACGTCCACCCAGGGTGGAGTGTCCATGACTCTTCAGTCCGATGCGGTGCACCTGGTATTTGGTCAGGATGACACCCTTGGCACTGCGTCCCTTGATACCCACCTCCGAGAAGTCCTTGTCGAAGAATATCTTTTTGAGTTTGGGAGCCGGGTCGAGCGTCACCTTGATGACCTCTGCCTCACCATTCGGATTTGCCGTGAAGTAAACCACCTTCGAGCCTGGTGTACCGTTCGTGATATCATAATCCCTGTCTCGGGTGATGGATGACACGTTGAAACGCTTGATATAGTAGATACCTTTCTTACCATCACGATAGACGGCGTTATAGATGGTGCGCTGGTCGTTCTTCTTGAAGACACCCAGCCACAACACGTTCTTACCCACAAACAACTTGTCGGCGACACGTACCACCTTGAACTTACCATCCTTATAGAAGATGATGATGTCGTCGATGTCCGAGCAGTTGCAGACGAACTCGTCTTTCTTCAGTCCTGTACCGATAAAGCCGTCCGAGCGGTTGATATAGAGTTTCTGGTTTGCCTCCACCACCTTTGTCGCCTCGATGGTGTCGAAGTTGCGGATCTCTGTCAGACGCGGGTGGTCCTTACCATATTTGTCTTTGAGGAACTTAAACCAGTCGGCAGTTACTTCCACGAGGTTGGCAAGGTCACGGTCTATCTCGTCTATCTCCGCTTTGATGCGAGCCATCAGCTCATCCGCCTTGTCCTTATTGAATTTCAGGATGCGTTGCATCTTGATCTCCAACAGTTTGAGGATATCGTCCTTCGTCACCTCCCGAATCATCTGCGGATAGAAAGGCGTCAGTCGCTCGTCGATATGCTCGCAGACAGCATCCACGTTAGGAGCGTTCTCGAATTTCTTGTCCTTATAGATGCGCTCCTCAATGAATATCTTCTCGAGGGAGTAGAAATGCAGCTGCTCTAATAACTCACCCTTGCGGATCTCCAACTCCTGACGAATCAAGTCTTTCGTGCGGTCGACAGAATGGCGCAACACATCCGAGATGGTGAGGAACTGCGGTTTGTTATCCTCGATGACACAGCAGTTGGGTGAGATGTTGATCTCACAGTCGGAGAACGCATAGAGGGCGTCCAGCGTCTTGTCGGACGAGACACCGGGAGCCAGTTGCACCTGTATCTCCACCTTCGCCGCTGTCAGGTCCTCCACATGACGAGCCTTGATCTTACCCTTCTCGATAGCTTTCAGGATAGAGTCAATCAGGGTCTCCGTCGTCTTGGAGAAAGGTATCTCACGGATGACGAGTGTCTTGGGGTCGAGTTTCTCGATCTTGGCACGAACCTTCAGCACGCCGCCACGCTGTCCGTCATTGTATTTCGAGACATCGATGCTTCCACCTGTGGGGAAGTCGGGGAAGAGCTGGAAGGGCTCGTCATGCAGATAAGCGATAGCGGCGTCACAGATCTCCACGAAGTTATGGGGCAACACCTTGGTTGACAGACCTACGGCGATACCCTCGGCACCCTGCGCCAGCAGCAGCGGATACTTCACTGGCAGCGTGATAGGCTCCTTGTTCCTGCCGTCATACGACATCTGCCATTCAGTGGTCTTGGGATTAAAAACGGTGTCGAGGGCGAATTTCGACAGGCGAGCCTCGATATAACGGGGAGCCGCCGCTTTGTTACCTGTCAGGATATTACCCCAGTTACCCTGCGTGTCCACCAGCAGGTCTTTCTGTCCCAGCTGTACTAAGGCGTCACCAATAGAGGCATCCCCATGAGGGTGAAACTGCATGGTATGTCCTACGATGTTCGCCACCTTGTTGAATCTGCCGTCGTCCATGCGCTTCATCGAGTGCAGGATGCGCCGCTGTACGGGTTTCAGACCGTCCTCGATATGTGGCACGGCACGATCCAGAATCGTATATGAGGCATAGTCCAGAAACCAGTTCTGGTACATGCCACTCAGGTGGTGCACTGCCGCAGCGTCGAAGCGGTTGACAGGCTTATAGTCAGAGTGAGCTTCGGAGTTCTCGGAGCTCTCGGAAAAATCGGAGACCTCTGAGCTCTCTGAGTCTTTGATGTCTTTAATCTCGTCGTCCATGAATGTTTATTTCTTGATGAGTGAGGCTACCCAGAGAATAGCGACAGCACCAATGATAGCGGTACCGAGCTGTCCTAAGATAAGTGATCCTATCAATCCCATAGTTGTGTTACTTTTTAGTTAATTGCTTAAAAAGCCCCCATTCCAAGGGTTGTTGCAAAGTTAGCAATTATTTCTGAATTATCGAAACTTTTACTCGTTTTTCTTTTGAAATCCTTTGTGATGTCCAAAAGAATTAGTATCTTTGTCGCTAAATTAACCAAATTAGCAACTATGGGCTACAATATCAAATTCAGTGTGCATCGCAACCCGCAGAAAG
>CALFUF010000128.1 GCA_937916405.1 uncultured Prevotella sp. | reverse complement strand
TGGCACGTAAGAATGTCACGGTCAATGCCGTAGCACCTGGTTTCATCAAGACAGACATGACAGAGGGTTTGGATGAGGCTGCCCTGAAGAAGACTATTCCAGCCAACCGTTTTGGAAATCCAGAGGAAGTTGCCGACTTGGTGGCTTTCCTCGTTTCACCTAACGCAGGATACATTACAGGTAATGTTATTTCTATTAATGGAGGACTCTACACATGAAAAAGATTGTATTATTCTTGTTCTGTCTGCTTGCATGTTTTGCAAGCACTAACGCGCAGACAGTCACCAAGACCACTCACAAGAAGGCTGTCAAGACCGATGTGGTAACTACGGGTACACTGACGATTCGCAAACCGTCATACGTCTGCATCTCTACGGATGAGGACCGTGACCAGTTGATCATGGATGGTACTAAGTTCACGATGACGATGGGTAAGAAGAAGCATGTGACAGATAGTCGTCGTAATCCGATGTTTGCCACCTTCCAGTCTGTCCTTGAGGCTGTTATCAATGGTCGCCCGATACCTTCTGGTGAGGACCTGACCGTTTCGGCAAAGGGCAATGAGAAGACGATCACCATCATACCGACAGGAAAGAAACGTCAGATGTTCACCTCGTTTGTATTGGTGATAGATTCCAAGACTTCAACCTTTAAGACACTGCGGATGAATGACAGAAGCGGTGGTTATATGGAATATACTTTTAAGAAATAGTAAATGATTAAACTGAGAGGTTTTTTAATTGGCATCATGTGTTTGTTGGGTATGATGTCCTATGCCCAGCAGATTACCGGATACGTCACTGACGCAGAGACAGGTGACAGCATTCCTTATGCCAGTGTTGTCTATAAAGGCCACCAGTTGAATACCATCTCCAATGGGGAGGGACGCTATACTATTAGTCGTCATGAGGGCTGGAATATTACTTTCAGTGCCGTGGGCTATAAGTCGCGTATCATTCCTGTTAATGCGAAGACCAAGGCGAAACTGAATATCGCATTGAAACCAGATAAGCAGATGCTGGCGGAAGTGACTGTGAAGTCAAAACGCAGTCGCTATAGTCGTAAGAATAATCCCGCTGTCGAGTTGATGAAACGGGTGGTGGAGGCGAAGAAAAAGACGGATCTGAGCGTCAATGACTATTACCAGTATAATAAGTACGAGAAGATCACGACCTCACTCAATGACCTGAAGCCAGAGCAGTTGGAGACGGGACCCTTCAAGAAGCATCCGTGGCTCGTCGAGCAGGTGGAGACCAGTTCGTCCACCGGTAAGTTGATCCTACCGGTGAGTGTTGATGAGACAGTATCTCTGAAGGTTTATCGCAAAGAACCGCATTCTGAGAAGACCATCATACAGGGACAGTCGTCTAAAGGTGTCAACAATATCTTCCAGACAGGTGATATCGTCAATACAGTTATCAAAGATGTATTTACCGATATCGATTTGTATCAGGATCATATTCGACTATTGCAATATCCTTTCATTTCTCCTATCTCAAAAGAAGGTATTGGCTTCTATCGCTACTATATTGAAGATACGCTGGCGATAGAGCGTGATAGTTGTATCCATCTGCATTTCCTGCCAAACAATCAGAATGATATGGGCTTCCGTGGTGATCTTTATATTTTGCAGGATTCCACCTTGCATGTCCGTCGTTGTGAGATGACGATACCTAAACAGAGTAACGTCAATTTCGTGAGGAATGTGAAGATATTGCAGGAATACGAGCAATTACCCAACGGTCAATGGGTGTTGACGAAAGACGATATGTCTACGGAGCTGGAATTGCTGAGTTTCCTTCGTCAGCTCATCGTGACACGTACCACTCGTATGAAGGATTATGCCTTTGACCCTATTCCTAAGAAGCTGTTCCGTGGAATAGCTCCTGAGGTAACAGAGGCGGATGCCCAGATGCGTGACGAAGCCTTCTGGAATCAATATCGTCAAGTGGAGCTGACCAAGAGTGAGGGCTCCATGGACAAGTTCATTCATCGTATTGAGAATATCAAAGGCATGAAGTATGTCATCTTCGGACTGAAGGCGCTCTTCGAGAACTCTATCGAGACCAGTACGCCGAACTATATCGATATCTGCCCTGTCAATACGATCCTGAGTCACAACTATGTGGACGGTTGGCGTAGCAGACTGAGTCTGAAGACGACGGCGAACCTCAGCAAGCACTTCTTCCTGTCTGGCTATTATGGGCGAGGATGGGGTAGTCACCAGAACTACTATAATGCGGAGTTCACATACTCTATCAACCCCAAGAAGTATTTGCCTCATGAGTTCCCAAGACGTACGCTGAGTATTCAGGTGTCTCGTGATGTCTGCTCACCAGGTGACCGCTTCATGGATACCGATAAGGATAACTTCATGGTTGCCTTCAAGTGGGCTGAGACCAATAAGATGATGTACTATAATCGTCAGCAGGTCACCTTCGACTATGAGACCGACTGGGGTCTGAAAGCGACACTCATTGGTAAGCTGGAGGAGAACGAGGCATGTGGTAAGATGTCGTTCCGTACATTGGATGTTGTCCCAAGGGAGGAGTTCCATAGGACGGGTAATGGTGAGTATATCAGAACCACGGAGGTAACGGCAAAACTACGCTATGCTCCTGGTGAGACCTATATTAATAATAAGTTGCGCCGTCGTGTCATCAATCTGGACGCACCCGTGTTCAGCGTCTCCCATACGATGGGCTTCGATGGTGTCATGGGTGGTCAGTATTCCTACAACTATACCGAGCTGAATATCTACAAGCGCTTCTGGCTGAGCAGTTGGGGTAAGCTTGATATCTTGCTGAAGGGTGGTATGCAATGGAATCAGGTACCATATCCCTTGCTGATACATCCTGCCGCCAACCAGTCGTATATCATCATCCCAGAGACTTTCAACCTCATCAATACGATGGAGTTCCTCAACGACCGCTTTGCGTCGCTGATGGTATCGTGGGACTTGAATGGAAAGATCTTCAATCGTATCCCATTGCTGAAGAAGTTGCATTGGCGTGAGTATATTGGCGTACGTATGCTATGGGGTGAGCTCTCGGACAAGAATAATCCTTTCTTGCCAGAGAATGCAGGCAACCACAGGCTGATGTATTTCCCAGAGGGCTCGCATGTGATGGATCCTGACAGACCCTATGCGGAGATCGTCTTAGGTATTCATAACATCTTCAAGTTCTTCCATGTGGAGTATGTGCGCCGTCTGAACTATAACGACTTACCCACAAGTCCCAAATGGGGCATGAGGTATGTGATAGCATTCAGTTTCTAAAAGAAAGACTTATTGGTGCTCGATAGAAGCCTTGCGTAGTTTACGCAGGGCTTTATCTCTTATCTGACGTACCCTCTCACGCTTCAAACCAAGTTTCTCACCTATCTCTGCCATCGTCTGACGTTCTGTGTCGACACCAAAGAAAGCCCTGATGACGGCTTGCTCACGCTCATTGAGAAAGACGATGGCACGAACAAGGTCGTCAGAGAGGGCATTCTGCTCCAACGACTGGTCAGCCTTGGGCGCGTCCTTGTCCTCCAAGACATGAAGTAGGGTATAGTTGTTCTTAGAGCCGACAGGGAGCGACTCGTCCGTAGAGAGTACGGGAATGTCTCCTGTCACCTTGCGTATCGCCTCCTCGATGCTATGACGGATATAGGGAGCGGCAAAGGTGACGAAGGGTTTCCCCTTGCTGGGGTCGAACTTCTCAGCAGCCTTGATCATGCCGATACTACCCTCGCTGATGAGGTCGTCTGTCGAGAGTAGCTCACAGGAATACTGCCGAGCCAGTGTCACCACATAGCCCATATTCTTACTGACGAGTTCGTCACGTTGCTTCTTTTGTTCGTCTGCCATAGTGCAAAAGTAAGAAGAAAAAAAAAGAAATCCAAATTTTCATCTGGATTTCTTCTCTACTCTTAACATGATTCCATTATGATATCTCAATCATACGTGAAACCTTTGTCTCCTCCTTCTTCATCTTCGGCAGTACTACTGTCAGGATACCGTTCTCTACCTTGGCGGCGATACCGTCCTTGTCGACATCCTCTGGCAGTGAGTAGTTCTGCTGATAGTTGGTGTAACTGAACTCACGACGCAGGTAGTGCTGCTTCTTATCCTCCTCCTTGTGCTCCATCTTGTTCTCGATGGCAATGCTCAGATTGCCGTCCTCGTTGATGTGCACACGGCAGTACTCCTTCTTGATACCAGGAGCGGCAACCTCCATGGTGTAAGCGTTCTCGTCTTCCTTGACGTTGACTGCTGGAGCGGTAGTAGTGGCGCAAGCCATCATATCGTTGTTCATGAAATCATCGAATACTGTTGGGAACCAACTGTTTTTGAATACTGGTAACATAATCATACCTCCTAATTCTATTTTTAATTGTTTGTAAATGTTGTTTTTTCTCTTTTGCCTCTGCTCTTGCATCGGCGTTCACCCTATATAGTACAAGTTATGTGCCAGCAAGAAAATACTGACATATTGGCGCGTTTGCATGACAACATGACAGATTGTGAGGTGTCCGATAGGAGAAAGCAGGTGTTCACATGATGCTCATCACCTGCTGACTTAGAGTCGACAACCCTGTTGACTGGAGTCAGCAACCCTGTCGACTGGAGTCGACAACCGATTAGGGTGCTTCAAACACCTGCGAAGGATGCTTCTTCTCATCGCTTCCAACGGCACTTATGATCGCATACAACGTCATCAGTACCATAGCGAAACCAACTTTCTCCTGTTGCGGCATGGGCGGTTAACGGCATGAGAATGTGATGATGCTTTTGTTGCGTTCCTCCTTGACTTACATTATTAATTTTTAGGTGCAGCATTTTTTTTAGTTAAAACGTGATGTGGTGTGCGCTCTTTTTTGTAATTTTGCAGTCTGATTCAGAAATTATATAACGTTATATTTTATGGCAGATACTAAGAAAATTAAGACAGCGCTCATCTCCGTATTCCACAAAGATGGGCTGGAGGAGTTACTCAAGAAACTCAATGACGAGGGCGTGAAGTTCTTGTCAACGGGTGGTACACAGACTTTCATCGAGAGCCTTGGCTATGCATGTGAGAAAGTAGAGAACGTGACGACCTATCCTTCTATCCTCGGTGGTCGTGTGAAAACCTTGCATCCGAAAGTGTTCGGAGGTATTCTGGGTCGTCGTGAGAATGAGGGCGACCGTGAGCAGATGGCACAGTATGAGATCCCAGAGATTGACCTGGTCATCGTAGACCTCTATCCTTTCGAGCAGACAGTGGCAAGTGGTGCCTCTGAGGAAGACATCATCGAGAAGATCGATATAGGCGGTATTTCCTTGATCCGTGCGGGAGCCAAGAACTTCAACGATGTGGTCATCGTTCCTTCTAAGGCAGAATACAGTCTGTTGCTGGATATCCTGAACAAGCAGGGTGCGGAGACCACCAAGGCGCAGCGTCGTGAGTTCGCTACTCGTGCCTTTGGTGTATCAAGTCACTATGACACAGCTATTCATAACTGGTTTGAGAAGTAATTAGAAAACAATAAATAGGTAGAAGATATGGGATTTTTTAGTTTCGTCCAGGAGATAGCCATGGACCTTGGAACGGCTAACACGATTATTATCAGTGATGATAAGATCGTGGTTGACGAGCCGTCTGTTGTCGCCCTCGACCGTCGTACCGACAAGATGATTGCCGTAGGTAACGAGGCGAAGATGATGTATGAGAAGACACATGATAATATCCGTACCATCCGTCCTTTGCGTGATGGTGTGATAGCCGACTTCTCCGCTTGTGAGCAGATGATGCGCGGACTGATCAAGATGGTACATACAGGCAGCCGTTTGTTCTCACCCTCTCTGCGTATGGTGATTGGTGTTCCTTCAGGTTCTACTGAGGTGGAGCTTCGTGCGGTACGCGACTCCGCGGAGCATGCCGACGGTCGTGACGTGTATCTGATTTTCGAGCCGATGGCTGCCGCTATTGGTATCGGCATCGACGTGGAGGCTCCTGAGGGCAACATGATTGTCGACATCGGAGGTGGCTCTACGGAGATTGCCGTCATCTCGTTGGGTGGTATCGTCTGCAACAACTCTATCCGTACTGCTGGTGACGACCTGACCGCCGACATCCAGGAGTATATGGCTCGTCAGCATAATGTGAAGGTCAGCGAGCGTATGGCAGAGCGTATCAAGATCAACGTAGGCTCCGCATTGACAGACCTGGGCGATGAGGCTCCGGAAGATTATGTGGTACATGGTCCAAACCGTATCACCGCATTGCCTATGGAGGTTCCCGTATGCTATCAGGAGATCGCTCATTGTATCGACAAGACAGTGGCAAAGATTGAGAACGCAGTACTCTCCGCCTTGGAGAATACTCCCCCAGAGCTGTATGCCGACATCGTGAAGAACGGTATCTGGCTCTCCGGTGGTGGTGCTTTGCTGCGTGGCTTGGACAAGCGTCTCACAGATAAAATCAACATTCAGTTCCATATCGCAGAAGACCCATTGCGCTCTGTGGCTATGGGAGCTGGTATCGCCCTGAAGAACGTAGACCGTTTCAGTTTCTTGATGCGATAGTAGATGCAGAACCTGCTGGAGTTCCTACAGAAATACCATCACTGGTTTCTCTTCGTCTTCTTGGAAGTTATCAGCCTGACGTTGTTGTTTACCTATAACAACTACCAGGGCAGTGTGTGGCTCTCGTCAGCCAACACCGTAGCTGGCACAGTAAACGAGGGGAGGGCAGAGATGGAGTCGTATTTCTCACTTGCTCGTGCGAATGAGAATCTATCGTTGCGCAATTTCTATTTGGAGCGGCAGGTCACTCAGCTACGCCGACTATATGGTGAGGTGACAGAGGATACCACAGGCTTGTGGAATCGTGAGATGTACTTCCTCAAGCAGTATCATCTGGTGCCTGCCAAGGTGGTAAGTAGTGAGCTGAACAGAAAAGACAACTTGTTGACCATCAATCGTGGAGCTGCTGATGGCATTGACGTGGGGATGGGTGTCGCCTGCGGACAGGGTATCGTGGGAGTGACCTATCTGGTGTCCAGCCATTATACGGTAGTCCTTCCTGTCCTGAATACCGTATCACGTATCAGTTGTGCTATTCGTGGACATAATTATTTCGGCGTGCTGCGATGGGACGGCAAGGATGCGGGTGTCTCCTATTTGGAGGATATCCCCCGTCATGCCCGTTTCAAGCGTGGTGACTGGGTGGAGACGAATGGCTATTCCTCTATCTTCCCCCCAGGTGTCTTGGTAGGTAAGATAGAGACGGTGTATAACTCCTCAGACGGCATGTCCTATCGGGTAAAGGTGCGCTTGTCAACGGATTTCGGTTGCCTGCGTGATGTCGTCGTCATCAACGATCCTATGATAGAGGAGCGTACCCGTCTGTTGCAGTCAGCACGCGACTCACTGAAGTTGAACGTAAAAGAATAGAGGCATGTCAGCGGATATCTTTAAGCGAGCAGGAATGTTTGTCGCCTTTGCGTTAGCACAGGTGCTGGTATTGGGACATATCCATTTGTTTGGATATGCCACCCCGTTGCTCTATGTCTATTTCGTACTGCTGTTTCCCAGGAACTATCCCAAATGGGGTGTCCTGCTGTGGAGTTTTGGATTAGGACTCGTCGTGGATATCTTTTTTAACACCCCAGGTGTAGCCGCCGCCTCTATGACATTGCTGGGTGCCATCCAGCCTTACTATTTTGAGATGTATGTATCACGGGATGCCGCAGAGAATATGCAACCGTCCATGCAGAATATCGGATGGATGAAGTATTTCTATTATTCTCTGGTGATGGTGATGATTTATTGTCTGGTGTTTTTCACACTCGATGCCTTTACTTTCTATAATTGGGTCGTATGGTTGAAAAGCGTGCTGGGAAGTGCCGCCCTCACCATGCTGATGATATTGACCTTTGAGACGGTTCAGGATAAGCAGGGATGAAGGATTATGAGATAGACTATCGGCGTTATGTGATTAGCGGGATAGCAGTAGCTATTGTCGTCATCTATATCATTCGTCTGTTCACCTTGCAGATTATGAGTGATGACTATAAGAAGAACGCCGACTCTAACGCCTTCCTGAAAAAGATAGAATATCCCTCCCGCGGTATTATCATGGACAGAAAAGGAAAACTGCTCGTCTATAATCAGCCGTCGTATGACATCATGGTGATTATGAATGAGGCGAAAGACCATCTGGACACGTTAGCGTTCTGTGAGGCGCTGAATATCACGAAAGCGGATTTCGACAAGCGGATGGCTGAGATCAAGGATCGTATCAAGAATCCGGGCTATAGCCGTTTCACCCAGCAGATATTCATGAGTCAGTTGTCTGATAAGGACTTCTCCGTGTTTCAGGAGAAGATGTTCCAATTCCCAGGCTTCTATGTACAGCGACGCAGTATTCGTCAGTATCAGTATCCCTTTGCCGCTCATGTCTTAGGTGATGTCGCCGAGGTGTCACCTGCTGATATCGAAGCGGATGACTACTATATCCCTGGTGACTATATCGGTAAACTGGGTGTGGAGCGTAGCTATGAGAAACAGCTGCGTGGTGAGAAGGGTATGCAGATACTGCTGCGTGATGCTCATGGACGAATACAGGGGCGTTATCAAAATGGAGCGTTCGACAGGAAACCCGTTGCAGGTAAGAACCTGACACTGAGTCTGGATGCTGACTTGCAAGCTCTCGGAGAGCAATTGATGGAAGGAAAGATAGGGAGTATAGTGGCAATAGAACCGTCTACTGGTGAGATCCTGTGTATGGTGTCATCACCTTCCTACGATCCTCGTATGATGGTAGGACGGGCTCGCTCCAAGAATCATCGTCTGTTAAGTCAGAACGTATGGAAACCGCTGCTGAACCGTAGTATCATGGGACAGTATCCTCCAGGCTCTACCTTTAAGACCACCCAGGGACTGACCTTTATGAGCGAGGGAATCCTGCATCCCACTCAGACTGCCTACCCTTGTGGACATGGTTTCAACTTTAAGGGCTTGCATGTGGGATGTCACGGACATGCATCCCCTTTGTCACTGGTACCAGCCTTGTCTACTTCTTGTAATGGCTATTTCTGTTGGGGACTCTATTATATGATTAATCAGAATATCTCGAAATACGGGTCAGTACAGAATGCAATGAATAAGTGGCGTGACTATATGGTGAGCATGGGCTTTGGCTATAAACTGGGGGTAGACTTGCCAGGAGAGAAACGCGGACTGATTCCCAATGCTGATTACTACGACGGGAACTATAACAAGTCATGGAACGGACTGACCATCATCTCTATCGCTATCGGACAAGGTGAGGTCAACGCCACTCCTTTGCAGATAGCCAATCTGGGAGCGACAATCGCCAACAGAGGTTATTTCCTGACTCCCCATGTGGTCAAGAAGGTACAAGGGGAGGCGTTGGATACGACATTCACCAAGAAACACTATACGATGGCAAAGCGGGAGGCGTACGACTATGTGGTGGCTGGTATGAGAGCCTCTGCCATGGGAGGAACCTGTCATGAACTGGCGAAATACGACTTCGTGGCCTGTGGCAAGACAGGTACGGCACAGAACCGTGGTCATGACCACTCCGTGTTTATGGGCTTCGCTCCTATGGATAAACCTAAAATCGCTGTAGCGGTTTATGTGGAGAATGGCGGATGGGGTGCCACCTATGGTGTGCCCATCGGAGGTCTAATCATGGAACAGTATATTCACGGAAAACTCTCGGAGGCTTCAGAGAAGAAAGCAAGAGATTTCCAAAACAGACATATATCCTATGGCAACACAATCAGGTAAGCAGACTAGCATCTTCCGTTCTATCGACTGGTGGACGATACTTATCTATATCGCCCTCTTAACATTTGGATGGCTCAGCGTGTGTGGTGCCAGCTATTCCTATGGCAATACTGATATCTTTAGTCTGGATACCCGTTCTGGTATGCAGATTATCTGGATTGGCACATCCATCGTCTTGGGCTTTACCATCCTGATGTCGGACGACCGTTTCTACGATACCTTCGCCTACATCATCTACGGGCTGTTGCTGATATTGCTGTTTCTCACCATATTTAATACCCATACGATCAAAGGTTCCAGGTCATGGCTTGTATTGGGACCTTTACGTCTGCAACCAGCGGAGTTCGCTAAGTTTGCCACCTCCCTTGCCTTGGCAAAGTTTATGTCCACCTATGGTTATAACATCCATCAGTGGAAGCATTTCGGAGCCACATTGGCGATTATCTTCCTGCCGATGGTGTTTATTATCATGCAGCGTGAGACTGGTTCTGCATTGGTTTACTTCGCGTTCTTTCTGATGTTCTATCGGGAGGGAATGCCAGGCTCCATTCTGTTTACTGGAGTGGCAATGGTTATCTATTTTGTGGTAGGTATTCGCTATGCGGAAGTATATTTGGGTGACTCTCCTACCTCTGTGGGGAAATTCTCTGTATTGTTGCTGATACAGTTATTCGCGGCGGGTATGGTATGGGTCTATGGTAGAGATAAGAAACTCGCATGGCGGATAGGACTCTATTGTTTAGCCATCACATTGCTCTCCTTGTTTCTATTGAAGCTCCCCTTTGACATCGTGTATATTCAGTTAGCCATGACTGCCATCCTGATAGGGTATCTCGTGTGGGAAGGGCTGAGCTCACGTATCCGCAACTACTTTTTTATTGCGCTTTTCACTTTAGGTTCTGTTGGCTTCTTCTATGGAGCCGACTTCATCCTGAACAACATGATGGAACCTCACCAGCGAACGCGTATCAATGTGTTGCTGGGATTGGAGGAGGACTTACGAGGAGCGGGCTATAATGTCCATCAGAGTGAGATAGCCATTGGCTCAGGAGGTCTTGAGGGAAAAGGTTTCCTGAATGGTACACAGACCAAGTTGAAGTTCGTTCCTGAGCAGGACACAGACTTCATCTTCTGTACTGTTGGAGAGGAAGAGGGCTTCTTAGGCTCAGCAGGAGTATTGTTGTTGTTCCTTGCTTTGATATTACGGCTGATTCATCTGTCAGAGCGACAACCGTTCCGCTTTGGCAGGGTATATGGCTATTGTGTGTTAAGCATCTTCCTTTTCCATGTGTTCATCAATGTGGGTATGGTGTTAGGACTCACCCCGGTGATAGGTATCCCCTTGCCGTTCTTCAGTTATGGAGGCTCATCCCTATGGGGTTTCACCATCCTGTTGTTTATCTTCCTACGAATAGATGCCAGTCGTAACCTTATTCGCTCATAAGCTTACTGCTTGGAGAGTGTGATGCCGATATCAGCAATGCCAGGGAGTATTTCCCTTTTCATGTCATGGCGGATACGGATGCTAAGAGAATCACCTTTATGCAAGGATATTGTTTCTATGGGGAATTGGTATTGATGGAGTGTGACACCTTGTCCGATGGCTTTACCTTCTTTGTCTATTAAGTTACAGGTGAGGGTGTCGCTTTGGCTTTCCAGAGAAGGGAATACTTGCTGTTCTATGATGAGGGTAAGACCCATGAAAGGGTAATCGTTACTGATGCGAACGCCGATGGTTTTCTGGAACATGCCGTCCTCTTTCATGGGAGCAATCTCATAGGAAAGAGCGTCGTTCTTCTCCCAGCCTGCGATAGACACATGCTGGTAGCGACTATAAACAGTCCTGTTGTCACATGACAGACAAACAAGAAGTGTTATAATCCCTATATAATATAATAAGGTGTATCTACTCTTTCGCATCTTTAGGCTTGTTAGGCTTCTTATGCTTCTTCTTTCTCTTCTTTGCCTTGTCGAATCTGTTGATATTCTCTTGTGTGGCAAGGTCAAGTGGGCGTGTGGGCTCTTGCTTCTTGCCATCCTCTTGCAAAGAGAGAGGTTTCTCGCCCTTGCGGTTCATCTCGATAATCTGCTTGGCACGCTCAGCCGTTATCGTCTCTAAATTAACAGCAATATTCTTATCCGTGGAGTAGGAGACCAGTCCTGCGAGAATATCCGACTTGAAGAGATGGTAGTCAGCATCTTTTGTCTGCAGGACAATATCCTTGGCAGGTAGCCTGCGCCCGGCCTCCACATAATCGTCCACCTCATAGTTCAGACAGCATTTTAGTTTGGCACACATACCAGCCAGTTTCTGGGGGTTGAGGGAGATGTCCTGATAGCGGGCGGCACTGGTTCCCACACTCACGAAGTTCTTCATCCATGTGGCACAGCAAAGCTCACGTCCGCAAGGACCTGTACCTCCGATACGACCAGCCTCCTGACGGGCGCCGATCTGTTTCATCTCGATGCGTACATGGAAAGTGGCTGCGAGGTCTTTGATGAGTTGTCGGAAGTCGACACGCTCGTCAGCGATATAATAGAAAATAGCTTTGTTGCCATCCCCTTGATATTCTACATCACCAATCTTCATCTTCAGTCCCAGTCCCTTGGCTATTTGTCGGCTCTCGATCATGGTAGCGTGTTCACGAGCCTTTGCCTCATGGTATTTCTCCATGTCCACAGGACGGGCGATGCGATAGATACGCTTGATATCATCAGCACTCTTCAGGTTCGCTTTCTTGATTTGCAACTTGACCAGTCGTCCTGTAAGGGTGACCACCCCAATGTCATGCCCCGGGTTTGCCTCTACGGCGACGATATCACCTTTCTTCAGTTCAAGGTTGTTGACATTATGATAGTAGCCCTTACGGGTATGCTTGAACTGCACTTCCACCAAGTCAGTCGTGTCTGTATTGCCAGGAACGTCGGCAAGCCAGTCGTAGGTGTTCAACTGTTTGTCCTGTCGTCCCACAGCAAGGTGACAGAGTCCACGGTCACATCCTGTCTTTATCTCGAGGTCTTTTACTTTCTCCATATTCTTATAGTTTTTATAGTTCCTATAGTACCTATAGTGTCTATCGTTATTTTGTTATTAATAGTACAATCATTTGCAGGGCGAAGTCGAAGAACACGATCTTCGCATTGGCATTCTGTCCGATATCCCTGATGGCACGGTTTGCCAGTTCACTGATGGGGATGACATTCGCCTCGTTGATGAAGCGGGCGAAGTTCTGGGCGAAATCCTCCTCGCGTTGGGTCATATAGCAGAGGTCGGGCTCTTGGAAGTTGAACATGAAGTTCTCACGAGTGAGCCGCAGGAAATAGTCAAGGAACCTTTTCTGTTTCTCACGACCCATAGCCGCCATCCGCTCACTCCATGTCTTCAGGTCTTTCACCTTTCGCTGATAAGCCAGGCGCATCAGTGTCTGGAACATGTCGAGGAACAACTCGTTCTCTGAGTCTACACTCAGCATCTCCAGTGCCTTCAGCCAACTGCCGTTTGCCATCCGTGCCACGCGTTGGGCATTCTCCTCACTGAGTCCCCGCTTGCTGATTAGCGCCTGTTGGATATCCTCATCG
The DNA here is from genome assembly GCA_937916405.1 of uncultured Prevotella sp. Classification (GTDB taxonomy): domain Bacteria; phylum Bacteroidota; class Bacteroidia; order Bacteroidales; family Bacteroidaceae; genus Prevotella. The sequence goes on along the minus strand of CALFUF010000128.1, from coordinate 7,410 downwards.
GCTATCCGTTTGATGTCGATACGCTGTACACGACTGCGGATGGTCTCCAACAACCGCTCTGGCTCTTCGCACACCAACAGGAAGATGGTTTGCTGAGGAGGCTCCTCCAAGAGTTTCAGTATCTTGTTGGCACATTCGATATTCATGCGCTCAGGCAACCAGATGAGGCTGACTTTGTAGCCCCCCTGACTCGACTTGAGCGACAGTTTGCGGATAAGGGCATCACTCTCACCTGCCGTGATGATAGCCTGTTGGTTCTCACCACCCATCATCTCCAACCACTCCGTCATGGTAAAGTAGGAACCCGCCATGATCAACTCATGCCATTCCTGTGCGAAATCGTCAGACACAGGTTTATGGTCGGTACTCATCGACGACAGTTTGATGGTGGGATAGGTGAAGTGCAAGTCTGGATGCTCCCATTTGGCAAGCATCGCCTCCGCATTACTGTTGCGACTCAACAGGTGTTTGGCAAAAGCCATGGCGAGTGCCATCTTGCCACAACCCATAGGACCGCATAGCATCAAGGCATGAGGTAACCGCTGCTCCTGTTCCAACTGGAGTAGCCGGGCTTGTGCCTCTTGTTGTCCTATGACTTGCTCAAACATATTCTTTTTGTTTTTTATAGTGGCTATAGTGACGATGGTGGCTATAGTTTATAGTAACCGTTTGGTGATTTCTGCGACGGAGTCGACAGCGGATACCGTATAGAAATGGATGTTCTTGACACCATGCTCGTAGAGCTCCTGACACTGGTGGGAGGTCCATTCGATACTCAGTTGGCGAGCCTGCTCGTCTGTCTTACACTTCACAATCTCCTTGGCAAGAGCCTCTGGGATGTCACAATGGAACGTCTTGGGTACTACTGTCAGCTGACTCAGTTTCGCCATGGGCTTGATACCAGGTATGATGGGAATGGTGATTCCCATCTGGCGAGCCTTCTCCACAAAAGAGAAATATTTCTCGTTGTCGTAGAACAACTGGGTCACGGCATACTGGGCTCCTAAGTCTTGCTTCTGTTTCAGATACTCCATGTCACGCTCCAAGTTGGGAGCCTCCTCATGTTTCTCAGGATAACAGGCAACGCCAAAGTCGAACTTGGCGCCAGGGTGCTTGATGGGAGTGCCGTCGGCAAAGTACCCCTCATTAAAGCGCACCACCTGTTTGATGAGGTCCGTGGTATGGGCATGACCCCCGGGGGTGGGAGTGAAACGACTGTCCTCCTTAGCCTTGTCACCTCGTAGCAGCATCAAGTTCCGTATACCTAAGAACTGCAGGTCGAGTAACTCATACTCAGTCTGCTCGATGGTCGTGCCACTACATATCACATGTGGCTCAACAGGGATATCGTAACGATGCTGGATAGCGGCGGCGATGGCGATAGTCCCTGGTCGGCGACGAATGCGGTGGCGTTCAAACTGCCCGTTCTCCAGTTCTTTATAGACATATTCCGAGTGGTGCGTGGTGATATTGATAAACGCAGGGTTGAACTCCACCAATTTGTCAATCGTCTGGAAAAGAGTCTCCGTCCCATTACCTTTCAGTGGAGGCAATACCTCAAAGGAGAAGCGTCTCTCGCCAGTATCTTGTTTGATATAATCTGCTACTGTCATAATCACGTATCTATACAATACGCTACAAAATTACGAAGATTATGGCAAATAGCCAAATTTTGCCTTGACTTTTCCTTTCTCCGATGGTGTTCAGGTATGAACAACAGCCTTGCTTTTCCTGTTATCAAGCAAGGCTGTTGTTGTTATTGATGATTTCCGTTGTTGCAATTTAGCTTAGATTGCTCTGCAATTTAACTTAGATTGCTCTGCAATTTAACTTAGATTGCAAAACGATAGATGCGGAATGACATGGGTGGGAGCTCGTCGTTAAGGGTTGAGGACTTGCTTCCAGCTGACACTTGAGCCGTTCCTGTCTTAGGTGTAATCAACTCGGGTTTGCAGATGGAGTTCTCGTCATCCATGCCGTCGTGGCAGAGCGTGAGGGTCTTAGCCGTGCGCTCTCCCTTGATGTTGGAGAGGTTGAAGGTGACAGCCTGCTTCTGCTTCGAGGTATTGGCAATCTTGATGATGACCTCCCCCGTCTTACTGTCAAAGGCGGCAGAGGCGAAGAGTCCGTTCTGTCCTGGCTGGTTGGCAACAGGTTTCTTATCCATCGTCAGGGAGAGGACATTGGTGCCAGCATTGGTACTGTACATCTGCTGCACGTAGTAGCTGACGGTCTTGAACATGTCCGTATTGTCGTACCAGATCTGGTCAGGGCGCCACTGCCAGCCGTCCACGTGGGAGAAGAGCGGGGCGGGTGTCGTCATGTGAACGATATCCGCATTACGCTCGAAGCCCGTCATGAAGGCTGCCTCCAGGATAGCCGCCTCGTAGTGGTTCCATTTCTTCCCCTCTCCATGGCAGGCATACTCGCCAGCGAATACTTTCGGACCCTTACGGTCATAGGAGTCATAGCGCAGTCCGTGAGTCAGGAACCACTCCTCGTTGCGGTAGTAGTGCTCGTCGACCAAGTCGGCTTTCTGGGCTTTCATTGCCTTCCAGCCGTCCTCGAAGCGATAGGTGTTGTCTGGCTTGTCCTCTGGTACAGGACCACTGGTACCTACAATCTTGATATGGGGATACTTGGCACGGATGGCGGCAACGAAGGGCTTCAGACGCTCATAGTAGAACTCGCCCCACTGCTCGTTACCCACACCTATATACTTCATGTTGAAAGGAGCGGGATGTCCCATCTCCGCACGGATCTTACCCCATTTGCTGCTCACAGGACCATTGGCGAACTCGATGAGGTCGAGGCAGTCATCAATATATGGCTGTAACTCGTCCATGGGAACATGTGCATGCTCGTCCTCCCAGTTCTGGTACTGACAAGAGAGACCAACGCTCAAGATAGGCAGTGGCTCTGCGCCGATGTCCTCAGAGAGCTGGAAGAACTCGAAGAATCCCAAACCATAACTCTGGAAGTAATCAGGATAATAGCGGTAGTCGAAGGTATGCTCCCAGCGGTTACCATTGAGCGGACGGTTCTCCACAGGTCCCAAGGTGTTCTTCCACTGATAGCGGGTGGCAAGGTCGGTACCCTCCACGATACAACCTCCAGGGAAGCGGAAGATGCCTGGCTTGAGGTCGGCAAGAGCCTGTGCGAGGTCGCGACGCATACCGTTCTCACGATTCTTGAAGGTATTGACAGGGAAGAGGGAGATATGCTCCAAAGCGACACTGTTGGTACCTTTCAGGAAGATACGCAGCTTAGCCTGCTTGTCTTTCTTGGGAGATGTCAGCGTGGTTGTGTATTTCTTCCACTCAGACCCGGTGATGGTTATCTCCTCCTCCACAAACTCCTGTTTCTCATCCATCGAGTTCTCGTCAATCAGCTGGACACGGATGGCAGCCTCCCCTTTGGGAGCCTTTGCCCATACGGAGAAACGGTACGCCTCCCCTTTCTCGACACCAATGCCGAAGTATCCCTCGTTCACCAGACCGGAGCGACGCTCCTTATGACCAGGGTCGGAGAGGACCACGTAATGCGGACAACGCTCAAAGGGACCGTCGTTCTCCACATCCACACAGCCAAAGGTCTGCCATCCCATCAGTTCCTGTGGGAACTCAAAGGAGCGGTTCTTGACGAGTTCACCATACAATCCACCATCAGCGGCGAAGTTGATGTCCTCAAAGAAAATGCCATACATCGTAGATTGGATAGGTGCTCCCAACTTTTTCGTATTCACGTCTATAATATTCGTCTGTCCAAAAGACGAAAGAGCAGTAGACAAAGTAAGAGCACAAATCAGTAGTTTCTTTTTCATTTGGTATATTTTTAGGTAGTTACACATTTCTACCGACAAAATTAGTTAAAAAGTTGTAGATATACAAAGAAATTGGCAAAAAAGCATTACTTTTGTATTTAATTAAGAAAGCCACTAACATTAAAACAAGAATATGGAATATCAAAAGAGGGGTAGTTCGTCCTACCTGTTTTCTATTGTACTGGTCGCCGTCTTAGGTGGTCTGTTGTTTGGATATGATACAGCAGTGATCTCTGGAGCGGAGAAAGGTCTTCAGGCTTTTTTCTCAGAAGCACAGGACTTCACCTATACGAACGGGTGGCATGGCTTTACGTCAGCCTCCGCTCTGATAGGATGTATCATCGGCTCCGCGTTCTCAGGATACCTTGCCACCAACTTTGGGCGTAAGCGCTCACTGGTTGTCGCAGGTCTCCTGTTCCTCATCTCCGCATTGGGAAGTATGGACCCTGAGTTCCTTTTCTTTGATTATGGAACCCCGACCTACTCCCTGCTTATCATGTTTAACATCTATCGAGTGATAGGTGGTATTGGTGTGGGACTTGCCTCAGCGATCTGTCCTATGTATATCAGTGAGGTGGCTCCTTCAAATATCCGTGGTATGCTGGTCAGCTGTAACCAGTTCGCGATTATCTTCGGACAGTTGGTTGTCTATTTCGTGAACTTCTTCATCTTAGGGGATCATATCCAGCCGTTGGTGGAGGAAATGGGTAAGGGAATAGCAGCCATTAACCCAGCCGCTCAATGGACCGTTACCACTGGTTGGCGTTATATGTTCGGAAGTGAGGCTGTGCCGGCAGGACTCTTTGCCCTGTTGATTTGCTTCGTTCCTGAGACACCCAGATACCTTGTCTCTATCGGAAAGGACGAGAAAGCCCTTGAGATTCTTGTTAAAATCAACGGCACCGATCGTGGTGAGTTTATCCTGCATGCCATCAAGGAGACCTTGGTGCAGAAGACAGAGAAGCTGATGTCCTATGGCGCGATGTGTATCTTCATCGGCATCATGCTCTCCGTCTTCCAGCAGGCAGTAGGTATCAATGCCGTCCTCTACTATGCTCCACGTATCTTTGGTGATATGGGTATGGAGAACCCGATGGTCATCACAGTATTCATGGGTATCATCAACATCATGTTTACCTTGGTAGCCATCTTCACTGTTGAGAGACTGGGACGTAAGCCCCTGCTCATCTGGGGCTCACTGGGTATGGCACTGGGCGCCTTTGGTGTTGCCGTTACCTTTGGTAAGGCTGGTCTGGAGATGGTGACAGCCATTAGTATTATGGTATATTCCGCATCCTTCATGTTCTCTTGGGGACCCATCTGCTGGGTGCTCATCGCGGAGATATTCCCCAATACCATCCGTGGTGCCGCTGTCGCTATCGCTGTCGCATTCCAGTGGATCTTCAATTTCATCGTCAGCTCGACCTTCGTGCCCATGTTCAATATGCATCTGACAGAGGGTGATGACTTTGGACATTGGTTCACCTACGGACTCTATGGCGCCATCTGTGTGATTGCCGCCCTGTTTGTCTGGAGACTCGTTCCAGAGACCAAGGGCAAGTCTCTCGAGGACATGACTAAGTTATGGAGATGGAGGGCATACGTTCCTGGACAGGAGCCTCAAGGCCCCACAGGCATCATCTGAGAAATAAACAACAATCATGATAAAAGAATCGTAATATGAGGAAAGTATTAATAGCAGAAGATAATGACAGCAACTATATGCTGATGACGTATATCCTGAAAAAGCATTATGAGTTCGTAAGGGCTCATAATGGCCAGGAGGCGGTGGACATGGCTGATACAGAGAAACCGGACTTGATACTTATGGATTTGCAGATGCCTGTGATAGACGGCTTGGAGGCTACTCGTCAGATCAAGGCAAAGAATCCGTCGATGCCTATTATCGCCTTGACAGCGAATGCCTTTGATACAGATAAAGAGGATGCGATAAGTGCAGGTTGTAACGACTTCATGTCGAAACCTGTCAGCAGTAAGCTTTGTCTGGAGACAATAGCGAAGTATATATAAGATAAAGGTGGGAGAATGCTTAGCGCTTGCTCTTGAAGAAATCCTGAATCAGCGCTCTGCATTCCTTTTCTAATATTCCCTTGGTGACGGAAGTCTTGGGATGGAGCGCATGCGGGGCATACAACTGGTAGCCCCGTTTTTCGTCTTCTGCCCCATAGACGATACGACTGATTTGTGACCATCCAAGGGCACCTGCGCACATCGTGCAAGGCTCTATGGTGACATAAAGGGTGCAGTCTGTCAGGTATTTCCCTCCCAGCTCATTGGCAGCGGCAGTGATTGCCTGCATCTCAGCATGAGCAGTGACATCACGCAACGTCTCTGTCAGGTTATGTGCCCTGGCAATGATATGGTCCTGGCAAACAATGACGGCACCAATGGGAATCTCCCCCTCCTCGAAAGCCTGCCGTGCTTCCGCAAGAGCCTTCCTCATATACTGCTCGTCTTTTTTTTGTTGTTCTTCTGCTGTCATGTTGCAAAATTACGACTTTTTTTGTAATTTTGCAACATGGAATGGGAAATAATACATATTGCAGAGACAGACTCCACCAACCAATGGCTTCGTGAGCGGGGCGGAAAGGGGAATGTGGTTGTCTGGGCAGACTACCAGACGGCAGGACGTGGGTGTGGCACGAACCACTGGGAGAGCGAACGGGGTAAGAACCTGACTTTCTCTATGCTCCTGCATCCCAGCGGTATACGGGCTCACAAGCAGTTCCGCATATCGATGGCGATCTCACTTGCCATTTGTAAGGTGCTGGGGGAATATATTGGTCAACTGAGTATTAAATGGCCCAATGATATATACTGGCGTGATGGTAAGATTGGTGGTATCCTGATAGAGAACACCCTGACGGGTAATAGTGTGAAAGACTGTATCATCGGGATAGGACTGAATATTAACCAGCGTGTCTTCCAAAGCGATGCGCCCAACCCTGTGTCTATGTGGCAGATCTGTGAGCAGGAGACAGACTGTGAGCAGTTGTTGACAGAGATTCTTGGTGCTTTCGAGGAGTATTTAGGTAAATATAATAAGGAGGAATACCTGTCTATGTTATACCGTCGCAAAAGCTTTCATCCCTATGTCGATAAGGACGGTCCCTTCATGGCGGAGATAGTGGATGTAGAGGACAATGGTCTTCTGGTGCTGTGTGATGACAACGGACAGGAGCGCCGCTATGCGTTTAAAGAAGTGCAGTTTGTCATGTGACCTCGAAATCTCGAAAATAACGAAACATCGAAATAACGAATTAAAAAAAGAAGAATTATGGCAAGATTTAAGAGAATCCTTTTGAAGCTCTCAGGCGAGAGCTTGATGGGAAAACAGGGTTATGGCATCGACCCGGAGCGTCTGAGTGACTATGCCCGTCAGATCAAGGAAGTGAGTGAGATGGGTGTCCAGATTGGTATTGTCATAGGTGGTGGTAATATCTTCCGTGGACTGAGTGGCTCGCAGAAAGGCTTCGATCGTGTGAAAGGCGACCAGATGGGTATGTGTGCTACTGTCATCAATTCCCTCGCATTAAGTTCCGCTTTAGGAGCCGAGGGCGTGAAGA
>CALFUF010000127.1 GCA_937916405.1 uncultured Prevotella sp. | reverse complement strand
AGTCCTTATCTGGAAGGTGAGACGCTGACGTGGTATGGTGGTTATGATGCTGAGGCAAAGAGCGTGACGGGCGACCCCATCACACGAATGGACAACAGCGCCTCTGATGTCTATGTCACTTACACGAACGATCATCTGTCTGAGAAACCCCTCCATTTCGGCGGTGCCCGTGGTTTTGAGATGAAGGTGAACGGTCATTATGTCTATGACAATTCAGGTACGCTTCAAAGCACCGACTCCGAAACCGACAAGGATGAGAAGGAGCACCTGTGGAACACCATCGGCAACGACCCTTATGCCGTGCAGGTGCGCAACGTTGGAACGCCAACTCTTTTCTTCAACTGGAGCATATCACCCACTCAAAGTCTCACGTTAGGAAGTGGCTCAGGCGATAACACCTACTTCATTGCTATGAAGCGCACCGACGATACTGAGAATATGGTGACAGAGTTGATGGCAGCGACGGGAGCAAACCTCTCGTCATCCGATTACTACAGCATAGGACGCTTGGCAGAGGGGGAGCCCACCATGCTTCGAAGCGACAGTTATCCTCACGACCATGCTGCTATACAGATTATTCTGACTCCAGCCCATTTCGACGTGACCTACCGCGTCATAGACAAACAGAATAAGATTGTCTTAGAGGTGCCTGCCACCGAGATAGACCTCGGTCTGCCTGATGCGTGGAAGAGCCCATTGGTGTCTGATGATGGCTATCACTACTGGATTAAGGACAGATTCAACATATCAGGTGACATCTATGAACTAAAGAGCGGACTGACAAATGCCAATGAGGTTGTGGGCATCAGCGAATCAACCGACGGCTACATCTACGTCACCTACGATGTCATCACCGACGAGAGCGACCCTGACTTCATTGACCTGAACTCTGCTGTTGACTACACCGAGCGTGTAAGCCGAAGTGCCACAGATAACACCCAGGTGCGCAATGCAGGCAAGTTTGGAGCCATGTATATGCTACAGTTCACGTCCAGCGATGCCTATAAATTGGAGAATGGCGACTACGAAGATGAAGCGACGACAGCCAGTGGGACGACGGTTTATCCTTATACCAATGGTGATGGCCCGATATATGTATATACGGATGCGAAATGGGAGTCGCAGAAGAATGGCGGTGCCTCCACCCGCACCCGCTGGCCTTGGTATCTGCTCAGCCCGAACAACGACCCCTACCACGTGATGGTCACATCATGGCAGAACAGTCACGCCAACAATGGCACCAACTACTACTCATTCCTGCGTACCTTCTACAACGAAACACTTGGCAGCGTTGTCACGAACAACGTAACTGACGATCCGAGAACGCTTGATGACGATGACAATCAGATACTACCTACAGAGTATATGCTGCTGAATGGTAACGGCACGACTGGTAAGTATATGCTGAAGACAACCAAGGAAATCAATGGCACACACGAGCCTGTCACCTCCTTCGAGCAATACTGGCGCAACAACCCTACTGTGCATCGCACATTAGGACTAAGTGAAGGCTCTGGTCCGATTACTGATACACAGAAACAGACATTGCGCAATGACCATGGATGGCACAATTACGACTATTATGCCAATGCCGCAGCATGGACGGGCGGAACTGGCTCCAGCAACAAAAGCTATGCCAAAGAAGAACATTGGTTCATGACGGTCAAGGTGGGTGATGGCTCCTTTAATATTGTTCCTAGCGAGATTGATGCTGTACTTGTCCTGCTCGACAACCACGGTTGGGAGATTATGCGCCAGAACATAGCCAAGCATTCGGAAACCACCAAGTATGCAGCAACCCAGGAATCCCTTCGTAAGTACGACAGCCCGATGGTGAGCCAGTATAAGTTCTACGGCTACCGCAATGTAACACATAAGGTGCCTGGCTATCATAAGTACGTGGTAGCAGAGACCGATAGAGTGAATCCTTCGGAGACATACACCTCTCTGGCTGATTATCCTGAGAAGTATAGTGGTGGTGCTTTATATGACCTTTATGTCACCTATGATGTGAAGGCACAGTATGCCGAAGCCTATACAGGTGCTGCCACCAGTTCCCAAACAGTTGTTAACTATCCATTTATCATACGTCAGGACGGCAAACTGGCAAAAACTACCGATGGGACAACCCTCTCGACCGTTGAAGCTTCCACGACTGGCATTGATGCGGGTACAACGGAAGGGCTTGATGACCAAGACCTCTATTGGAACCTGAAACCAAACTTTAACATCGACAGGGAAATGGGCTATCTCTACGATGTGAAGGATGCCGATAACAATGTGATTGACGAGGCGACCACCAACGTCAACTATCACACCAACGGACAGAGCGGTTTCGACCCCTACAACATCCAGATTGTGAACAAAAAGCATGGCGGCTACTTTACTACAAATGCTAATGGAGCCTCGATGGTGAACCACCGCTATCTGGAGGGAACCTATCCTACAACCAACGGCACCTTGTCGTTGGTCAGCGAGCCTTCTGCTCAGTTCAATCCAACCATCACCGACTACGACTCGAAGGAACTGCACATCACCAACGCCACCTTCATGGCGGTACAGGATGCCAATGGCAACATGCGCCTGATGCCCCGCTTCGACCATAGCCGCGTGATTACTGACTTCGCCACCGTCGAGCCGCAACATGCTGGACGACCAGAAGATGACAAAGTTGATGGACAGAGCACCATTCTATTACGTCCTACCATCTATACATACATTATTGTAGACAATAGTGGACGAGAGGCATTGCGTTACACTGGTTTAAGCAGTGGCGCACCGTCAACCCCATCACAATACAAGAGTCCGCTTGCCACATCGTTCAAATACTACAAGACGCTGGTTGACAATGGCAGCGACTATAACCTAAGCACTCTTGGTGATGAGATTGCCGGTTCGTTTGCCGATGCAGGAATGAGCACGGGCGGAACGGTCTATGTACGTTACGACTACAACCGTGACAGCGACACTCAGGGGTTGCTGCAAGGCATGTGGCTGACAATGCAACTGAACAGTAGCGACCGCCAGTACAATAGCGGAAATGTCACCACGGGAACCGTTGATGCCACACAGTCAGCCTGGCAGTGGCGACTGCTGCAGAAGGCTGCCGATGAGCCAGATCCCTACAGTGTCAGCCTCTATTCTGCCACTAACACGGATGCCTCCATCAGCATCAACAGCCAGAACCGATTTGCCATTCTGCGCTTCAACAATGAAGACAATGCCTACGCGCTGGTTGTGGCAGGAACCAAAAGCACCGACACCTATACCTTCGTGAACGGCTCTGCCGCCAACGCCACCACGGCTGTCGAGGCTGCAGCTTTCAAGAACAGCGGCACCATCGTCGATGCCAACAAAGTGCAGTTCACGACAAATGTCAATCCTACAACCATCACCTACCGCCTCGTCACAAACCTGAAGCACATTGCCCTCACTGGTGACGCATCCGCCACTACGGATTACGTCCCAAGTATGCCGCAGTGGATGCGCTCACCGTTAATGAAGAATGAGGAAGACACTTATCAGTATTATGCAGGAGCCACCGCATCGGGAACGGAATACACTGTGAACAATCCTACTAAGACGTTGCGAAACCTTGACATAGAGGACGGCAAGAGCGTGGTCTATGTGCGCTACGACTATGAGACATCGAAACAGGCAGCAGCCTACAACAGTGGTGATACCAAAGCCGTTTTGAATCTTGACGGGAGCGTACCCTACCGCTTCGCGCTGAACACCTATCAGGCTGTGAAAGTGAAAGATGATAACATGGTTGATGTGCAAAACACTGGCAAGCTACTGCTCATGCACGATGCCCGCTCGCTGTGGTACTTCACCGGCAACGACCCCTATGAGTTCAAAATCAGCAACTACTACGACGAGAGTAAATTCATCTCTGCGCAGGATGTGGCTGAAGGCTACGACGATGGAGTCCGTCAGCCTGTAAAGATGCTTGCTGATGTCAATGAGACATACAAGTTCAATACCTTCATGATGCTCAAGGCACCGGGAGAGAACAATTCTTCGCCCGAAAAAGCTCTCACATGCTATGTGTCCGGCTCACAGCGAATCTTCCTGATAGAGTTAACTAATTACCTCCGTGTCTATAAACACGACAAAGACTATTCAGAATGTTATAAAGACGGTGACAAAATATGGCCAGGTAATAATATTGAGCAAAAGCATTTCCGCTTCGTTCCCGCAATGGCCTATCATGTCATCACCAACAGCGGACAAGAGGCGATTGTAGCGGCATCTGACTTTACCGGTTTCGAGACCGTCACCATACCAAATGCCATCCACTCACCGCTATTGAACAAGTCGGACTTCAGATACTACACCCGCATCAACACCGACGACAGCGGCACCATTAGCGTTGACCCAGACTCGGAAATTGCCGACAACACAGCTATCTACGACCATGTAGCCAATGGCGAGGGCGACATCTACATCCGCTACACCTACGACCGGGACGACAGTCCCCGACAGTTCCTCGACGGCTACGACAAGACCACCACCCACGGGCTTGACCTTAGCGGCAGCACCTGGTACACGATGGTAGAGTGCGGCAGTTTGTCAAGCAATAAGCCTGTCTATAATCACATTATCTGGGCATATACTGACACGTCTATCCGTTACAACAAAGAATTTAACACAGACCCGTCAAAGCTGATGACCAAAGACGAATGGAAGTTATCCGACAAGCGACTACTCTGGTGCTTAGAAGGCAACGACCCCTATGCCATCAGAATTCGCAATGCCCACAAAGGCAAATCTATTTATGCGACGGGAAAAAACTCTAATGATAACGTCTATTTTATTCAAGAAGGCAACGAGACAGGCGAAGAATACACCACATTCATGTACCTGACCTTTGCCTCTGAAGGTGAGAAAAATGTAGCGAAAGAAGACATGGGTGCCACCTTCGTACCAACGGGACATTGGAATGACGACCGCTGCTTCAATACCCAATCTGGAGACATGCTCAAAATGTTTAAATGGGGGGATAACACCCTTGTGTCTCGCTTGGGTGCAGACAATTTCAATAACAATGGTAATTCCTATAACTGCTGGATATCATTCTACAAAGCCCCCGCTGGCCGTAAGTACCACTACCATGCCTACAACCAGACGAAGGGGGAGTGGACTTGGGATGCCGTACTGGAGCATGACTTCCTGACACCCCTTGTCCTGGAAGACAACATTGCCAGACTCTATGCCAAGTACGAGGCTAACACCATGGGCACTACACTTGCCGTGACAGGCAGCAATGACTTCCAGACCCGCACGGCTCTCGAAGCTGCCGACAATGCCCAGTTCTACAGCAATGAGGGGATGACAGAACGAGTCTATGACACAAATAGCAATACTTATGATGTCTATCCTGAGATCGACGAGGACGAATGCTGTGACATCTACTTCAAATATCAGGTAGATAACGAGGCGACGGTAAACCTGGCAGGCAAAGGTTTGAAGCTGGGACAACTGACCAGTACGGAAGACAACATCAAAGCCGATATCGAGTTACATCAGGCTAATAATGGGCTCTCTGAACGAGATAATCAGATCAAGGCTAACTGGTTTTTCATGGTACTGGATACAGACGAGGACATCACCGCAACTGGTTCTGGCAGTGACCGTGAGTTCGTCGGCAAACAGATGTTCCTGCGCCGTGAGGATGACGGCAGCGTGGACTGGATGAACAATGCCTATACGCTGCATAAGCTGTCCGAGGACAACTACAACGGGTGGAGCTACAACCGTCTTGCCGAATGGTACAAGACGGGTGACCATGGACCTTTCCGTGAGGGACGATGGCTGTGGTCATTCGTTGGTGACGATCCATACAACATGCGGATTGTTAACTTCGAGTCCGTACTTGGTGTGACCGACAGGCGACCCAATGCATACAATCTGGAGGGAGCAGAGCACTGCTATGTAAACTACAAAGAGAGTACATCCACTGACGACAAGGGTGTGGAGACGACAGTATACACTGTGAATACCCCAACAGAGGAGCCAAGCAGCAACTACCTGTGGGGGCTTGCATCAGGATATAATGGTGAGAGCACCTTCTCTCTGGTTGCCACGCCATCAGTTCCTGATGTCAGTGGTATCAAACAGGCACAACAGGTGCTCTACTGGGAGATGGGCGACAATGTGACTCTGCAGCCTAGAAGCGATGACCGGCAAAACGCCATCCAGCTACTACCCTACCAACCCGTCATCTACGAGGATGTGATGGCTGTGGTACGTAATGATGACAACCACGGTTACGACAAGTTGCCTACAGACCACATCAATTACAACAAGAACCGCCAGTCGGAAGACCTCTCTATCTATATTGACAAGTCTTCTGACGACCCACTTGACTACCATATCGACGAGCGTCAGCACTCACCGAACGGAATCACTACCCTCTATGCGGCTAAGGAAGACCGACGTTATGCAGAAGGTGATCTAATCCGTGTTGACAACTGGGAGGACGAGGCAAGGAGTATACCCACAGACCTGCCTTTGGAATTGCGTCGTAAGTTCTGTACCTATCAGATATACAATGATCAGTTCGTCCACCAAGATGATATCACTATTACGCATCTGGATCGTACAAACCCCAACTGGCCTCAGAAGGTTTTCATCGGCTATGACGTGACAACGGACATGCTGCTGAAGTCGGCACCGACCAAGAGCGAGGTAGAGACAATGACCGCTAACAACGACCATGTCTACTTCATGGACTTTAAAACGGGCTATCATGCCTATTACGACCCGACGGCAACGACTCAGTCGTTATTCTCCAATAAGGTAAGCAGCGAGCGACGCTCATGGACGCTCTCCGACAATGATGTAACTGACGCCAACGCAGAGTCTGGATTCGGCACTGCCACCTATAATGGACAGAGCTATCCATATAACTACACACACTTCGCCACCAACACCAATCGTATGGTATCCACACCAGAACGGCTGAAATGGTACTTCGTCGGTGACCCCTATGGCGTACAGGTCTATAATGTCGCAGGCTTCTGGGGGAATGACGGTAATGGCAATGAGGTAGCGGCAAACCTCTGCCGTTTCGACCCGATGCAGAGCACCTATCAGTTTGTGGTTGACCGTGTCCATCTACGTATACCACACAAGACTTTCATCGACCGGCGTACAAAACTATACTTATACGATGCGGACGGTGAGAAGGTCTCTGACGGAAAAGGCGGTTACAAGACGGTGGATAATGCCAATGAGGGACACCCCTTCTTCGATGACTTCCTCTGGGAGATGGTACCTTCCACACAGGGTGATGACTACTTCGCCCTACGCTATAAGAACGACCACCTGGAGATGGGTTATGAGGATATCTATTACTACTTAGGTGACAGTAACCCCAATATGACCCGTCAGTATACCGCCGGACAGGAACAGAATTATAAGATCAACCTATGCTACGACTACGATAATGACAAGATTGACAATGGCGACTATGAAGGCTATCATAAGAACAACAATCAAGTGACGGCAATCAAACTCATACAGCCTGCCAAAGTCTATGTGACGGCTAACCGACTTGCTGATGATACAGGTCGTGCCGCTCAGGAAAACGTAGTTGTTGAAGAGTTATCGGAATACTACGGACTGGGTGAAACATTAGAGGATGTTCCTCGCCACTTACAGCGCAAGTATGTGGACTATAGTAATTTACAGAATAGCAAGACTGGTGCCACGACGAATGAACTGACAAAAGCCAACGCCACCACGATAGGCTCATGCTCAACCCATGACAGCAATGTCTATCGGACAGGTGCCGACATCAATCCTAAGTTCTACTTCAAGGTCAGCTACACTGTCAATGACAAGATTGCCAATACTGATGACTCGGGCTACTCGCACGTCTTTAGTATCAACGAGAGCGATCCACAATGGATTGATGTCGAGTTACGTAATAACAACTGGCTCTATTTCGACAAGAACAATGGCGGGACAAGTACTGTTCTCAGCAACTTTGGAGCCTCCGACAAGACCAGCGGTTATAGTAGTGGTGACAATACCGGACTGAAGGGACTGCACTGGGCATTGGTAGGTGATCCCTATAACTTCTATCTGATCAACCGACGTAAGAAGGATGATAGCCAAACAGATAAGTATGTCAATACCGCCAGCACAACAGTCAATGAGAGTGTCAGCACACAGGCGAACCACTTCTCTACGGTTACCAGTGATCTCTATATCGTTACGACATCCGCCAGTCAGGACGTACAATACGACTATGCGAAACTTGGTTCAAATACAACGGACGAGGCGAACACCAGTTTCGCCCAATGGAGTCTGGTATACACGAAATGGGGCAGTGCCGATGATTTCTTCATTCGCACCTACGGTAACAGAGAAGGGGTCTATGAACGCCTCATCGTCAAGACCATTACCAGCGAAGGAAGCAGTTTTGCCACTATACCGTTCTCCTTAGAGACCGAACCAACTGCCATCCAGAAGGCTAAGCTCGGCACAGCTGTTGTCAAGGATAAGGATGCCGCTGACAACGACTGCTTCGACGGCAATGTCTATGTACTACCAAAAGGTGAGACTGACAAGAGTAAGGCGAAGGCTTACAAACTAAATGCCGAGTTGAAATATGGAGACGCGATTGATAACATGCCACTGACTTTGAAGCGTTATGGCTGTACCTATGAGTGTTATGCTGGATCTGTTGCCCCGGCAAACAAGATCATGACGTTCGAGGAGGATAACAGCGCACTCCATTCTGGTACTGGCTATCCTGATATCTATTATGTCTACGAGGTGACTGCCGAGGCACAGAGTTTCTTCACAACACTGGACGAGGCAAAACAAGACGCCTATATCTGGACCAATGCGAACTTCAGCTGGGAACAGTATTACGAAGGAACTAACGTGCGGGTGGAGGATTACTATGAGAAATTCGACCACTATGTTTACAACTCTTCTGGACACATCATCGATGAGGTGTGGGTGAAGGTCGATACCGTCTATTACACCTCTGGTAAAATATATAGTGAGGCTTACGGATGGGCTAACAGCCATGACGACAACACACGTGCCTTTGCCGACAAGCGTACACAGGACGAGACCGACGCACAGAAATGGGCATTCGTGGGCGACCCCTACGACTTCCAGATGAAGAACTACGCACAATATCTGGTGAACGGTGAATCGGCACTGGGAACCAATGGCGCCAGAACAGAGAACACGCAGGTATATGCCTCTAATATCGGAAGTGAGCAGAGTCACTGGGCACTCATGCAAGGTGACGAGCAAAAGCGCCACTATAAGGTGACGGATGTTGGCAAGACCATCGGCGGACATACGGTGACCGCTGAGGATGTGGGTAAAGAATACACGGTGAAGGACGATGACGGCAATATTGTCTACAACTATTACCTTGCCCTGATTGACGAGAATGGAAATATCCTGCGTTATGTCACCTTCGACCGTATCATCGGCACTGGCAAGGATGCCAAAGACAACCCTGCCTCTGAGCAGTATTTCTATCTCAAAGGAAGTGTCGGACTGAATGGTGATCCGGAAAGTGACCCGACAGGTAACCTCTATGATGCCACGGGAGTACGACCCTTCAACTTTGCAGCACTGATCCGTTATGCGTCACTGGTCACCTATCACCTTGTCATAGCACACCAGCACTCTTTGGACTATGAGGACAAGAATCTGCCACTTACTGCCGGAGGACATGACATCATCTCCGAAGAACAGAAGGAAAATATTGAGAATACTGTTAAGCAACACTTGGTGGAATACCTGACTTACAAGAGCCCAGCGTACTTGAACGACGCTAAAGACGATGTCAAGGACGGTAAAGAAAACGAGGTTACTGAGATGCTGCGTAAGGATGGTACACTACGTGACTTCGTGAGTTACCCCGTGGAGGACTACTCCGTAACCTCCGTCGGTGTGGGCAACCGCATCACAGTACCTTGGTATATGAAACGTCAGTTCTGTACCTACAAGACTTATCTGAAGGATATTAAGTTCTCACGTACCAGTAACCGACCGATGTTGGATGAGTATGGTAATCAAATGCAAGCCTCTGACGGCACTGCACTTTATGAGGTTGACTGGATCTCTGTTACGGCTGATGACCTTACTGATAAAGAGAAAGAGAAATATGAGGAAGTGGGGACTTACCTGAACACCTATAGAAACAAGGAAATTAACACCATCGATCCTTTGATGCACAACCACCGTGTGGAGGTGGACGTGGTCTATGAGGTGAACCCCTCACAGTTCCGCTTCGCCGATCAAGGACGTAACACCACAGCATGGTACTCGATGATGACCACCAACCCAGACGATGGTCTGATGAATTTCTCTTACCATGATGATGTCGGAGCACGCAAAGACCGACAGCACCACTACACCAATAATTATCTGTGGGCACCACAAGGAGACCCCTATGGATTCGTGCTCCGCTCACGCTATGCCACCATCAACGGCACAGGCTGGGACGATGTGGTGGTAACGACCAATGAGTCACTACCAAAGAAACTGGATGATTTAAGCGGACTCACCAATGGCGACACAAAGGGGCGTGCTACCTATACTACCAAATTGCAGGCAGACAAGAGGGGACGATTCGTTGACGAGCGCATCGTACACTTCCTCAAAGATCATTGGCGTGAAGATGGCACACAAGTTGTCAACGACGCTGCCGCCAATGCCATCTATGAGATGTTTGTAGGAAAGGATGACTACACCTTCCTCATGCACCCCACCAGCAGTTATATTGACATCAGTGGTGACCGTTTCAGCTCCTACTACATGAAGCATAACACGACAACCCACAAGGCTGAACTGGTATATACTGACGAGGCATCGAAATTACGCAATGATGACAACGATGCCAACTGGCGACTCTTCACCACACCTGAGCAGCTACTCCCCTACTTCGACAGGGCGGGGTATGTCGGTGGACTGGAACCCACCGTCGCCAACCATTACCAGAACCTGTCATTGCGTAACAGACTGACTGAGTATAAGGCGCAAGACTATGTTAACAACCCGACAGTTATCGACTTCCAGACCATCGACGAGGCACGTAAGGTAGTCTATGCCGGCAAGTTCTGGAGAGTGGATGAGACGGGGGCGAAAATCGACAGTGAGCCATGGTCGTACTTGGATGCCCGCCCCAACGGTACTAATAGTGGTGACAACAGGGGACGCCTACGCTTCGAGAGTGACAACCTCATCAATCTCGGACGTGGATACTACCGTATCATCGCATTCTCAGGGGACGCACTCGATGACGATGGCAAGGATATGTCAAAAACTGAAATTCAAGGTATCATTGGTCCTCGCTATATCAGTGGCTACCGCTTCGATAGTGAGAAGGTTGATAATCCAAGTCATGCGGACGATGGCGGACGATGGCTCCACTTCTTGGAGACTGACGCAGCGCATAGCACCATCCACGACTATGCGACTCTGAAATCTAAGATCACCTCAGTTGATGATGCTTTGCATAATAGTAGCAACCGTGACATATTCGATCATAAGGCAATGCGTGGCAGTATAGAAATCTTGCCAGCAGAATACGACCTGTCAAGCATCTTCTATTTCGACCCAGTCGCCAACGACCGTTTCGACCGCTTCACCATCAGTACGCAGGGCTTACAGCTCCGTGCCCGTGCTGGAGAAACACAGGCTGTAGCAGGAACTATTGACTCTGAGTGCGGACATACGATGCTGGAACCAGAAAATAATACGCTCAAGACAAACTACAGCAACAAGTTCCGCCTTGCGGATATCGGTGGTACCGCCGTTACGTTACGTACATTGAAAGAAGACACTGGTGACTGGGATCAGTTGATGGAGACGAATATACAGACTAACTATGTCTGCATCGACCGCAACCACCGTTATCGCATCACCTGCCATAATGATAACGAGATGATGGAGATTGGTGACCACTATGATAACCTGGGACTGGATGCCATTCAGGATACCAAATGGCTCTTGCAGCCTGTAGGTGTCAAGAAGGAGTGGCCCTATAATGAGCTTCCCCTCAGAATCGAGGTGCATGAAGGTGGTGTGAAAGACCAGACATTATCGGAGCCAGACTTGTCAGCAGATGCCAACAAGGACAAGAACTACTACGGTACGTTCTATGCGCCCTTTGATATCCGTCTGAACCGCACGACAGATGTCGCCTTCACGCTTACCAGTACCCCGAAGGATGACAGCATGCGTATGAGTTCTGTCAGTCAGATCAACAACATGGGTAATCCGCAGTTCGTGCCCGCCAACTGGCCCGTTGTCATCCGTACCGATAACCCCGGGAAGGATGTGCTGAAACAGGAAGATGGCACGACGTACCGTACCGTCAACTATGTAGAGGCATACCTGCCTAATCTGGTACCTACCGTTATTCCCAATAACATCAATACGAACCTGAAGGGTGAGTATCTGGAACAGACCCTGGCAGACGCAACACTGAATGCCCATCCAGATACTGGCGATAAGCGCGTCATGGTATTCGGACTGCCATTCGCTGCTCCTCATACTGCGCATACAGCTGACACCAAGGAGCGTGTAGGCTGGTACACCAACGAGAACTGGGCTCGTGAGAACGATAATGCCTATGACAAGGCATTGGATACTGATGCGACAGACGAACAGCGTGACAACCGCTACGTCTATCATAACAAGGTATACTATGTTTATGACGGGGCATCCCCTTCACGTCAGTTCTATCGTGTCTACTTTGATGACGAGGATTACGATATACACCCCGATGACCCGTTCTTCGATGAAGTAACAGATGATGTGCCCTGGCCATGTGATGTCTATGACATGACGGGTCGTAAGGTTGCCACCAACGAGACACCTGCTACCCTACGCAGCCATCACCCGGAACTGCCTAAGGGTATCTATATCTTCGGTGGACTAAAGATGATTATAAAATAAACAGACTATGAAATATCATATATTATACAATAAGGTTCGCGCGATAGCTGCCGGCTCTCTGATGCTGCTGGCTGCCAGTGCCTGCCAGAGTGACTGGCAGAACGGAATTCCCACACCAGTGGAGACTATCCAACAGGAGATTGCCTTCTCCGCAACGGTTAAAGGCAGTGAGACGGCAATGCGCTCCGACGGCTCTATCGTCAACCGCAAGGAGACATCATTATTGGGAACAGAGACGACGAATTTCTATGTCGGACTGTTCGGTTGCTATACAGGACAAAACCAATGGAGCAATACCGCTTCAGCGAATTTCATGTTCAACCAGCAGATGAAGATTGAGGCACCAGCCGCAGGAAAGAACAACCTTACTTATGAAGGTGAAATCCTGCAACGCTTCTGGCCTAACAATCTGGTAGGAGAAAGTACTACCCAGAACGAGTATGTGTCCTTCTGGGCATACTATCCCTGGAACAAGACGGACGATCCTGGTCAGTATGGTATCCACATCACCAATGACGCAAACGGGGTTAGTGATGGCAGTGGCATGGGTAAGGTGCGCTTTACCATGCACCCCGATGCTTCTCAACAAAGTGACTTCATGGTCAGTGATCTTGCCGCCGACTGCTCCAAGAATAAATACCCCTTGCAAAGTGATGGCGTGACCCCAACACCTGTCCGTCTCACATTCCACCACATGCTGGCGCAAGTGCGACTCTATGCCTTCATGCGTGGTACCGACAAACTGGTGTATAAAGAGGGAGAATATTATACTACGGGTGATACATACACCGACGCTTGGGGCAAAGGGCACACAGTAACAGAAGAAGAGGCAGGGAAAATCCCAGTGATTGACGAGACTAACTCCGTGCGCTGGCAGCGCACGGATATCACCTCGCCCAGCGGTAATAAACTGCGTGCTGATGCTACGCTCAGCATGTCGTTCAACAATATCCACACCTCAGCAGTCTTCACTCCTTCTTATAACAGCAGTACAGGAGAGACGACATTCAGCTATGAGGATGTGGGATCCCTCGGCTCGGCAACGGTCAACCATTATATCCAGAACCCTTATTGGTTCTCATTCGACAAGGATGACCCCGACAAGCGGGTGATGCTCAACGAGGAGTATATGTATGACTATTTCGAAGATACAAAGGCATACGAAGCATACAATACCAGCACGAATCCACTCGGGGGCGATAAACTGAAATACCTTATTAGTGATGATGTCAAGACTGAGCTGCTTGACTTTAATGGCAGTGAGAAGCACTATAACTTTGCCCCAGGTAATATCATCCTTGCCATACCACAAGTGATGAGTGATAATGACGTACCTAATATCACCATTACCGCCACGGGTAAGCGAAGGGTATGGAACAGTACCGATAACAAATGGGAAGACGGTGAGACCATCACAGCAAAGGTCACTATTAACATGCTGCAGATGAAGCTAAAGTGGGAAAGCGGCTTCATCTACTGTTATGCTTTCGTTGACGAACTGATGCCTGGCGACGACAAGGTGCGTGGTCCCGAGAGCATCACCACCCTCTTCGACCCCACCAAATGGTCTGACCAATGGTAATTACTCGCAGGTGGTGGTATTGCTTGTCTTGGGACGGATAGGCATTGCCGTGCCGTAATTATAGGACTTTGAGAAGTTCAGCACCTCTTCCGATGCCTCATCCCATTTCGGTCGTAGGAAAATCGCATTACCCTTCTTTGACGGCTTATCAGCAGTCCATAGTATCACACTGGAGGGGTTATCTAATCTACAGCCTGTTCCCACATCGTCAAGCTTTGTCCCGGCACCGATATTATTGGACCATGTTCCGCCACTGGGCAGGTAAATCATCATGCCGTAACGGTCGGTGGCCGTCAGTTCCTTATGAGCGGCAGCATACAGGTAGCCTCCCTGTTTCACTTTTCCGTTCGTTTGGCTTCCTTCGTTTTTCCACATATTAAGCAGATTGCCGTTGCTAATGGCACTGTAGTCAGTCGCACCATCCAACTTAAATCCATAGAACACGTCTTTCTTGGGAATACAGAAACCTGCGGGACACGGGTCATACACCGTCTTGTCAGCCAGTTCCCCGCTGCCGCTCCACAGGTCATAGTCCGTGCTGGTATTCCACCAGTCACTACTACTATATCGTCCCATTTGGTCAGGATGCAAGATAGACTCTTTGATGTCGCCAGAGAATGCCGTAATAACGAAGTTGTCCGTAATGTCATTCCCGTCGCCGTCATAGATGGTACGCTTGGTGGTACAATCATTCTTCAGCACGACAGGCAGCGGGAACGGCCGTCCCCACTGGTAGATGGTTGATGTGCCCGTAATCAGGGGCTGACGGGCGTGCTGCACAATACGCACCACAGCCGTGTTGCCGGTAGTGGCCTGTTGCAGTTTGACCCACACATAGCGGGGCTCATAATAGCCCACCTCGTTCTCATCAGGCACCCAGCCCAGGTTCACGGGCATCACTCGTGTGGTGCTGCTGAAGTTGTTCAGGTCCACCAGTCTGGTGTGCTTCTCACTGTCGTAGGTAGGATATTGCGTGTCGTCGTAATTTGTCGAGTAAATCTCGTCAGTGACCCAGATGTGCCACGCCCATACGTTCTCATAGCCATCGTATTTCTCATCATCGATGCTATACGTAGGTCCTGTTGTCACTGTCGTTATTACCTCGTTTGTTTCTTTGTCTTTCGTCTCTACCACTGTTTTTGTTCCTGTCAGCCAGGTATGTTTCCGTCTCATCTGCAAGGCAATGACGGCATTGCCGGGCACTGGATTTGACTTTACCGCAAATTCCAGACAGCCATTACCGCTTTCGGTGTGGTTCTTTTTGCTTAATTCAGGGATAACATTAGTGATGAGTCCG
Organism: uncultured Prevotella sp.; assembly: GCA_937916405.1. Classification (GTDB taxonomy): domain Bacteria; phylum Bacteroidota; class Bacteroidia; order Bacteroidales; family Bacteroidaceae; genus Prevotella. The sequence goes on along the minus strand of CALFUF010000127.1, from coordinate 12,935 downwards.
TTGACATCCTGCCACAACACTTTGGCTCGGAGGCCCTCACTCTCCCACACATATTCCGACTTATCTTTCTGGCACTGATAGGTAGTCGTGGTAATGATCTTGTCGGAGTATGAATCGTCAACTACCTGACTCGTTTGTGTCTCCGTTGGCTCAGTCTCCGTCGTATGGGCAGCACCACCCTTCCCCTCTCCCACTGACACCAGCTGGTCATAAATCCACACGTGCGCAATGGGCTGTCCTGTATGATCGACAAAGGGAGCTTCTCCCTTCTTCTGGTTACCATATATCAAGGGAATCGTATAGGAGCCGGCACGGTTGACGATGTAGCAGTTGGCGGTATTGCCACCGCTGTCGCTGTAATTCTGCGTCTTGCCATTGGGGTCATAGGTCATTAAATCACGATACTCTGCCGCGGTACCTCCCAGGTTCGTCTGGTGGTTGACGGTCTTAGCGACCGCCTGTGAAGCTACCGTAAACTCCGCATTGACATTTCCGCCCGTGGTAGCGGTCTCGATGTTCAAGTCCTTGAAGGACAGCCACGGAATGTCCGATACACTCCTTACGGACAAGGGGTCGAAAGCCTCATCGGCCGTTTTCTCTGTAAGGGAGTATCCCACGATGCTCCAGTCCACCGCCTTGGCATACTTGTCCGCCGGAATCTTTCCCTCCGCCTCCTCGGCATAGTCTATGAAGTTGCGGAAGCTCTGTACATTAAAGCTCGACTCCTGGCTCGACGAGCTGTGCTCCAGCTCGGCAGGGTCGGTCGCAATGAAGTAATACCCCTCCTCCAACTCTCCTATTGTAATCTTATAGGTGACGGTATAGCCAGGACTCCACACGTCGCCAGTAAGTGTGGCTTTGACGGTATGCTCCTTGGTCTCTCCCGTGAACTCACGAGGGTCTTTGAGATTACCATTGGCATCTGTCTTGTAAGTATGCTCCAACAATGTCACATGGATCTCTGCGACACTGGTAAGTGTGTGAGGCAGGAGGAACAGCACGAAGTCTTTGTTATTCTTATCCTTGATATATACATTACTACCAGGGGAATAACTCTCCGATGTCCAGTTGGTCTCCACAGTATAGCTGCCACCTGTCTTGTCGCTGACAGCCCACCCCGTTCCTGGTGTATAGGTGCCTTCATTCTTGATATGATATAAGCCGACACTCTTAATCGTGACATTGGTGGGGATATTGCCTTGGGCAAAGCGGACGGCTGTCAGGATATGACTGAAACTCAATGGCACTATCTTGTCATCCTCACCAAGCGTTTTAACACGAGTGTCGACATTGCTTATTACTTCTGATTTTCCATAAAGCAAGTCACGCTGTTCGTCGGGATTGTCAGGAACAACAAACTTCAAAGTGGGTGCTGTGGTATAACCGGGTGTATTGCCGACGGTAATGTCAAGTGCCTCCATGGCGGGAGCCACCGCATAGAACTTCATATTCTCACCACCATAGGGCCAGTGGGCTGAGGAACGCCAGCCACGCACCTTCTTCAAGATGTTCTGACGGAATATCTCTGTTGTTGTCTCATTATTGACCGTCTTATAGGCTGTAGATGTGTAGCCCCAGATGGTTAAGGAGTCGTGGAACGACAATGGATCGTCCTTCTCAACGACCTCACTCAACGGGGCACGCATAGAGGAAGTCTCACCTCCAGTATTTCCAGACGACACGGTATGGGGATGGATGCCCACCATAGGGAGGGGCATACGGTGAACTTGCAATCCCATGGAGTTACCCTCAAAGGCATGGGCACTGAACGTATTGGCGGCAATTACAGCACTGTCTACTGCAGCGGCTCGGCTACTACTGCCACCGCCCCCATAGTTGTAAATCTGCTCGCTCTGTTCTGTGACACTCAGGCTGAAGCCTATACCGTCAACATCATCCTGACCACCATTAATACTCTCATAGAGATCATCACTACATGCGACAGCCATGATGACTACTGCCATCATGGCAAGCCACCTGCCTATCATACGACATATCTTACCAGTTACCTTCATCTCCATTAGTCTTCATTCAATGTCTTGTTCTTCTTGTTCTCTGATTCAGCATTATCAGTATCATCCCAGTCCACCCAATTAGCGTCGGTACTGGGATTGAACCGCATGGGGAAGTCCCAGTCTACCACACTGACGACCTCAAACTGCACAGTTTCCACACCAAGGGTAACAAGTAATTTATAACGTTTGCCTTTCTCAAAGTTGATGGTGACATCATTTCCCGTAATAGTGTTCACCACACGACTGTACTTATTATCCTTGCTATCTGTAAGGGTGCTGAGGGCAAGCTCGTTGTCCTGCACTATCATCGAGTACTGGATAGAGGGTGTGAAAGTAATCGTCTGTGGGAAGAACATCAACGGCAGTGCCTCATCCGTCAGCAGGCGTTCCCGCTCATCCACCCCATAACCATCCTTCTCCCATTTGTCAAGTTCACGGACACGGATATAGTCAGCGTCACTACTTGCCGTTCCACTCAGTTGTTCATTGAAGGCATTGACACCATACTTGCCGCCTGTCACTGGCTCACCAAAGTCGAGTGAAGCCTTGGTATTCGCTACGACATCTGTTGCAGACCAAGTGCCGTCCTCCAGGCTGAGTTTTCCCTTGACAGGGAACGTGGCACCGCTTTTACCTGTCAGTGTCAGTTTAGCGACAAACAACTTCGCCTGCTTTTCCACATCGGGCTTTTCCACTGTCTTTGTCACCTCATCATAGACACGACAGATATAGACATCCATACAAGCAAGGGCATGATGGAATGTAAAGGGAACTTTCTGGTAACCACTTTCCTCAAACAGCCCACTGCCGTTACGGGTCTTGTCTGCGGCACTGGCATAGAGCAAATCCACCTGACTGCCAGCATCTCCTAACTGATAGATAATATGTGGCGAAAGGTCACCAGCGTCCGTCATGCCGATAATCCCAGAAGTCTCATAGTCTGACTGCTCAATAAAGGGGGCATAGGCGAAGAAACTGACATAGCGTGCCGCGTTATCGGTCTTGTTGGGCCAGTATTTCAAAGGGCTGTACGTCCAGTCTGATGTCAACCACCGCACAGGCTGGTTGTACATGAAGTCGGGCTTGGTCGCTGTTTCAGACTTTGCGGCAGCCCATAGTGTGCTCTCTGTCAGATAGGCAAATACACCGAAGCCTTCCGGCAGTGCTTTCAGAGCCTCCAGATTGTTGACAGCACCCTTCGTTGCCGTACGCATCTCATTCATATCTGTCGTGAAACTGATTGCCATCTCTGAAATATCTGGGGTAGGAGGAGTCACTGCCCCTCCATCATCACTTCCTGAACAAGCAGTGATCAGTACGGACATCAGCAGCATCAGATATTTATTCCATATTCTCATCATGACATCATCTGTTTTAAGGAGTAGACACTTTCACGTTAAGAGGCAAGTCAATCGTCTGGGTATTACCAGTGCCCCATTCATCGACAGCATCCACCTTGAACTTTGCCGTCGTCATACCGAGTAGGAGACGGAAGTTATACTGCTTATTCGCCTCGAAGTCGAAGTTCGCTGTTGACGTTGCCTCTATCTCGTTCCTGACAATACTGAAATACTTGGGATTGTTAAGGGTCAGACGCGGGTCGTAAGTGATGGTGTAATAGACGATCTTCACCTTCAGCGATCCGGCTTCCGAGGTCGGCGGGAACATATAGAACCTGCCGGCACCGCCACCAGCGAAGAGGAAACGCTCTTGCTTGTCAACACCGGCTGGCAAAGCCTCAAAATCGGCAAGTGCCGACTCCGCATCAGCGTGGTCGGTAAGGGCGGTATACAGGAAGCGGCTGTCAAGCAGTGTATTCGTAAACGAGCCGTCGAGATTTGACTGTTTCACCCAGTAAGGCACGTCCGCCCCATTGGGATTGGGGGCGAGATAAAGGCGTGACTCTTTTGCCAATACGGGTTGCTCAATCTCCACACTTTCAATAAGGATACGGGTGTTGGCATCCACATCATCTGAATAACCGTCGTATGTTCCCCCACTGGGAGCCATCTCGTCGAACACTCCCTGTACGGTAATGTTCAGACGAGACAACGCATGCTTGAACAGGAATCTGACATGCCCCTCTGTTGTTCCCTCACCACTCTCTTCTGTCTTGTAGAGGTTAGAGTGCCCTGCCCATAGCAAGTCAGCACCGCCACCCAGTATCTTCGATGTACGGTACGTGATATAGGTTTCACCCACCTTTGTCGTGTTATCCGTCGTCATACCCGTGATACCCTCGTCAGCGGCCACACCGATTGCTTGATAAGTAATATAGGGGGCATAAGCGAAAAAACTAAGGTAGCTGTGAGTCTGTGAGCCTGTCGCTCCATTATTGTCAGCGGGATTATTGTCGTTGGGCCAGTATTTCACGGGACTATAGGTCCAACGGCTATTACCACTATCCCACTCCACCAGCTGGTTGAACATGAAATTATACGGTACGGTGGATGTGCGATCGAATGTCGTGGCACCAGAATGATGGGCAAACACACCAAAGCCCGATGCCTGTAGGTCTGCAAGGGTCATCTGTGTCTTATAGCCTGAAGGGAAGATAGTACGCATCGTCTGCGATTGCTGCAAATAGGTATCGAAAGTGACGGCAACAGGCTTTACCTCGTCTGAAGTTTTAACATCACTGTCACTTCCGGAGCATGCCATCACCATCAGCAGGGAAGTTATAAAGCATATAGTGTAGTACAGAGCTCGTTGTATTGTCTTCATCATTTCATTCATTCAGTCTACGACTGCAAAGTTAGTGTTTTTAAGCTAAACGACCAAATAATCTGACAGAAATCGAAGCAATCCAAGGAAATATCTTTGAATAGCAATGCCCCGGACTAACAATATCTAAAATTCGGACAAGTCGTGCGGCTATCAGGAATGACTGTCAATCATCATAATGAAGGTGCAGGGGTATCTGCTATTTAGAATGATTCCGCCCCATAACTTTTGATAGCTACGGGGCGGAGTAATATTAGTTTGGTATAGAATAACTTTTGTCCGTTAACTCGTTAGGAAGCAGGTACTACGTTAGAGGGCAGCCAGATTGTTTCCTCGATAGGTGTAGAGCCTTCTGTTTCTGCACCTGTTCCATCAATAGAACTATCAGATTTTGTCTGCCAGTCAGAAACTACAGCCTCGAACTTAACGCTAGTCAGACCAAGGTGAAGAATAATGGTATAGTACTTGTTAGGATTAAGACTGGCAAGACTCACTTTGTTTGTTATGACCTGCTCTACCTGTGAGTATCCAGCGGCGAGATTCGGGTCTGCTGTTCTAACAAAATAATCTACCGTAATATATAGTTCACTTCCTGGAGCGGGTATAACAACCAATGCTGGCACATCTTCATTGGCAAAGAGAGGAACTGGTTCGGTTGTCACACCGACAGGATTACCATCACTCCATTCTGTACCAGTATCTTTCAATTTTTTTACGGAACCATCTGCATCTGACTTGCCAGCTCCAATCTCCAGAATCTTTTCGTTCAGCCAGTAAGTTGTATCATCAAGGTCTGAATTATCATTTGCTGTTATACTATAGGTTGTTGTTTCACTCTCCCCATACGTACCAGATTCTTCACACCAACTACCTGTCTCAATATTAAACCATCCGGAAGTATACAACTTGTTCGTTGTTGAACTTACTGGCACATTCGTATCATCAGCAGCAGCCTTACCATCTTGGATCTTCACTTCATTCAAAGTAACAAGAGTCTTCTTATTATCGAAACCGGAAGCAAAATAAGAACTTTGCCCATCACCACTGTTTCCATCAACATCCACAACAACCTTGAATCCACATTTGCCAGGATCACCTGTTGTACTTTCAGTGCCAGTAGCCGTAGCACCACCTATCTTTGATAAAGCATGTTTGAAGAGGAACTTCACATTACCATCCACTTTCTGCTTGGTAAGATTAATGTTGTAACCTGCTCCAATTGTGCCGAGGGACGGATCTTCCGCATCTGTCTCATCATAAGTTGTTGCACCGTTAGTACCCCAAAGGAGATCAACGACATCATCCTCTTTAGCCGAAGAGCCCATAGCATACTTCACCCAGACATTACCAGTATAGTCGTTGGTAGTCATAGCTACCACGCCCGATGTTTTATCTGTCTTTTTTACGGACTCATCAGAAGTTATGGCAGAAGGTTTCTTGCCGTCTGTAAAAGCACTGTATGCACTGTATGCTGTAGTCCCACTGGCTGTATAAGGAGCAAATGCAAAGAAGCTCAGATACTGTGTTTCCTTCTCTGTAGAAGTACCCGAACCGTCAGCGTCAATGCCATTAGGCCAATACTTGACTGGAGAATAAACCCACTTGTTTTCAGGCGATGAAGAACTCCATTTAATCTCCTGATTGTACATAAAGTTGGGGGCTATACTAGCCGTAGCTATAGCGTATTCTGAAGATGTCAATTTTGCGAACACTCCAAACTCAGCAGATTTTAAGGAATTGTCACCAGTCGTAGCATTCGTGATTGGACCGCTCGTATAAGTACGCATCACATCATTCTTTCCCAAATAGGTTCCAAATTCCACTGCCTGCGGAGCCTGATTCTGGATTTCCTCAGGACTCTGGGCAATCTCGTCACTGGATGTACAGCCGACAAAGAGGGCGGCTGTCATTCCCATCATCATTAATAAACTTTTTTTCATAAGCTTCATTATTTATTTAGTAATTGTATTTTGTTTATTATGCTATTTTATCTGGTTGTATTGATGTTTCCTTAGAAGTTCACGTCAAAGGCTCCACCATCGTCCCATTCGTCGACCTCTGCATCGAAGCCAGCACCGGTGTTCGACTCGGCAGGGGGCAGCACAAGCACTTCATGCAGGTCAAGCTCTAACTTGAGGTTCTGCAAATCCTGGCGATAGCGGATCTGCGCCTCACGTCCCTCCGGGGTGATATAGAGTATCTGTTTACCCACATCATAGGAGAGGTCTACCGTACGGTCATCAACCAGTGTGAAATGGAAGGTCAGCACGTTGTCCGTCTCCTTACGCTCAGAGAGCAGCTCCTTGCCATACGGCATACCAAAAACCGGAACCTTGATGCTGAGCAGTCCCATACTGTCAGCCTCCTCCCTTATCTTATGTTTCTCCCACCTTGCAGGATCGAAGAGGATAGTTCCTGTCTCCGTGGTGCGGTTGACATGACTGAGGTAGAAGCCGTCAGCGAGTCCGCTAAGACTTGCCTCGACAGTGCGGATGCTCTGGCGTCGTTGTACCTTCACTTTCACTGTCAGGTCGACCGTCATCGGCCACGGTGTCTCTGGTATCTCGTAGGTATGTACATAAACCCTCTCGTCATCATACTTTCCCTCTATATATTCCTCGTAGGGTACGAAGAGCAGGGAGTCTTGCTCCACCATGTCACGGGTGATGGTGAAAGTATCGAGTGCCACTGCCATACGCGGGTCATCCGCCATGGTATACATATAGGTGGCTCCGTCATCCCATCCCCCACGAGTCATCGCCACTGTGCGTGCCGCTATCTTATCGTAGTCGTCGGCATCGAAGAACTGTATCTGCGGCTGGTAGTCACTCATCAGCTCATTGAAGATAGCTATCCGGTAAGTGTCTGGTTTCAGACTGAGGATGATCTGATCCTCGTTGGTCGTCTCGACAATTGGCTGGGTAGCGTTAGAGCCCCAGAGCATCACCGTCATACCGTTTGGTTGCTCGCCATAAAGCTCGACAAAGTTCACCTGCCATCTGACAACCAGCTTGACTCGGACAGCCTCGTCGACAATCACCTCCAGCGGTCGGCGCTCGCATGCTGTCGTCATCAGCATGATGAGCAGCAAGGGCAACAGCAGTATTCTCAAAGATCGCTTGATCATAGTCGTCCCTCCTTTCCTTGGTGACATCGCCGCTTACCTATCAGCCAGACGAGCGACACCTTCAGCTTGGTGGGACCTGTATATCTTGATGTTGTCGTATATTTCCATATCAGATGGGTGTCATCGAACTCGCCATGATAATGACGGCGCGGTCCCCATAATGTACCAACACTCGCCGACAGCTCCAGGTTCAGACGACGGTGGATAGCCCATGCATAACCTGCCGTCGCACCGATGCTGTTGAACTCCCCCTGGTCACCCACTCCGTTATAGTCCTCGTTGCGGTGGTCAGTATCCCACTCAAAGTCGTACTTTCCACGAGCATAGTAGACTCCTGCAAAGAGTCCTGTGAGCAACGGCTTGCGTTGCCGACAACTCCCAAACCAGTAGCGCACCTCGCCACCGATGACCTGCAACTGATAGGCACGGCTGTTCTTACGCCATACATACCATGGTTTCCAGAACTCCGCCATCACGCTCCAGCGGTTGCCCTTACCGATTGGCACCTCTATCTCACCGTTGAAGGCAAGCACTGCGTCAAACAGCAAGTTGGTCTTCAGGGCAAACCACATCTTGTATGGCTTTAGCGGTTTGTAGACCCCAAAGTTCTGCGCCTTTGCCTTGGGCATCTCAAAGTAGGCATTCGTCTCAGGCGGTTGCTCGACATACTCCTTACGGAGGTAGTCGATACGATAGTCAGAGTGCCTCAGGTTAGGCATGCAGTATTCCAGTAAGTAATGGAAATCCTTAGGGTATTTCCCTCGCATCAGAAACTCCTTCCTGTCAGGAGTCAGATCGTCACGCTTGGCGATAGCGAGTAATTCGTCACGATGAGGTAACTGGTCGATCGTCGCTTTAGTGATAAAGGCGATTAGTCCTTCCCAGTCTTCCGCCTCATAGTCGGTCTTTATCTTTTCTCTGTCTAAATGGTAGTTCCGTGAGATATAGGAGCCAAGACTGTCCGTACGCTGCCGAGCTAGTTTATCATTAAACTTATAAGGACCTTCCGGAGAGGCATGTCCTTTAATGGTCAGCGACTGTATCTCCCGCTCTCCACTGCTTTCCGCGTCTTGCAGACTGCGTCTTATCTTATCCAACTCCCGTTGGTTGTCACTCAATTCCGGGTGAATCTCAGCCCGGTTGAGGGGGAACACGATGGTCATCTGATCAATGACGGTACCCTTACGTACTGCGACGTGATGGGTGGTAGGCATCTCCACCTGACGGGCAGGTTGGAAGATTGTGGCTGTCTGCACATCCGTCTTTTGACAATCCGTACGCTGTAAGGTCACTTTCAGCGATGCCTCGTCCATCCACGACTGCCATTTCTCGGTTTTCAGATAGGCATACGGACGGTATTTCCTTTTCTCCCATATCACTTGGTCGGAGGGCATCACCAGCCCCAAGTCGTCGTGTCGTAGATATCGGTAATAGGTATTGCGACCTAGTATATGAATGGCAGGCATCTCCAATGAGTATGCCTCTGCCACCAGAACAGGGAACACTGTCAGTGCCTCATTTGCACCTACAGACAGCTGTTCAGGATTCAGTGTAATAAACACCTCGACGGAGTCACCGCTGCGTCCCGCCTCTGCTTTGCTGATAACATTCACGGACTGCGCAAACACGGTACATTTCATGCCTACCAGCAAACTCCAAACCATCAACAATCTACCATATTTCAAGAGACTTTGATACATATTTTGTGGCAAATATACAACATTTTAAGTGACTTTACACTAAAAATTCAAGATATTTAACAAGAATTAACTTGTAGGGTTTTCTTAAACGTTTACGCAAAAAAAGTTCATCAAGACAGTACAGCGTATCGGGATTTTGTTTATCTTTGCACCAACAAACAATTTAAAACGATCGAATATGAAGAAAAAATTCGTTATTGGAGACCGTACGAAGGATGAGTACATCTCTGTTCTCGACATCGAGAAAAAGAAGTTAGAGTTTACCAACCATATTGGTTCCGCCAAGGAGTTCATGGGCTTCGAGGAGACCAAAGCCACACTGAGGAAGTTACAGGACGAGACAGGTGGCTATCTGGAGGACCTGCAGGTATATATCAAAGACGAGGATGGCAAGGCTCATCGCCCTGACGAGCGTGACATGATGCCCTTGTAATCAAACATACAATTAAAAAATCCCCAGCCAAGCGGTTGGGGATTTTTATGATTGTCAGGTCGCGGATTAATCCTCTTCCTTCATCTCAGCCTCATGCTCCTTGATGAGCTGCTGCTGGATATCGTTCGGAACAAGCTCATAACTGCTGAAGCTGGTAGTGAACGAAGCACGACCACCAGTCAGAGAACTGAGGGCGATACTGTAACTGGCAAGTTCCTTCAAAGGAATCTTAGCGGTCAGTTTCTGATAACCAGACTCGCTGTCCATACCCATGATGATGGCACGACGACCCTGCAGGTCACTCATCACATCACCCATATAGTCAGCAGGAACAAGAACCTCCAGGTCGTAGATAGGCTCCAACACCTTTGGACCTGCCTCCTTGAAGGCTGCGGAGAAGGCATTACGTGCGGCAAGCATGAATGACAACTCGTTAGAGTCTACCGGGTGCATCTTACCATCGTAAACAATGACACGAACGTCACGGGCATAAGAACCAGTCAACGGTCCCTGCTCCATACGCTCCATCACACCTTTCAGGATGGCTGGCATAAAGCGCATATCAATAGCACCACCAACCACACTGTTAATGAATACCAGTTTTCCACCCCAGTCGAGGTCTTTCTCCTCCTTAGACTTGATGTTCATCTTGAACTCCTGTCCGTTGATGGTGAAAGAGGTTGGATCTGGCATACCGTCGGTATAAGGCTCCACGATCAGGTGAACCTCACCAAACTGTCCGGCACCGCCTGACTGTTTCTTATGACGATAGTCGGCACGAGCCATCTTCGTGATGGTCTCACGATATGGAATCTTAGGCTCCTGATACTCAATCTGGATCTTCTCATTATTCTCCATACGCCACTTCAAGGTACGCAAGTGGAACTCACCCTGACCATGAACGATAATCTGACGTAACTCCTTAGACTGCTCAACGACCCAAGTAGGATCCTCCTGACGCATGCGCTGCAGGGCAGCCATCATCTTCTCGGTCTCAGCCTCGTTGACAGCCTTGATGGCACGGGAGAACTTAGAGTTAGGATATTTAATGAAGTCAAACTTATTATCGACATCCTTGCCATTCAAGGTATTACCAGTCTTCACGTCCTTCAGTTTCACGGTACAGCCGATATCACCGGCAACAAACTGGTCTACCTGAATACGGTTGGCACCAGCACAAGCATAAAGTGTACCGATACGCTCCTTAGAGCCACGGTCAGCATTGGTCAGGTCGTCGCCACTCTTCACGACACCACTCATCACCTTGAAATACTGTACCTCACCAATATGAGGCTCAACACCTGTCTTGAAGAAATACAAAGAGGTGGGAGCACTGGCGTCAGCAGGAACCTCCTTACCGGCAGTGTTCTTAACAACAGGCATCTCGCTGACGAAAGGTACGACATTACCTAAGAACTCCATCAAACGACGAACGCCCATGTCCTTACCTGCACAAACGCAGAAGACAGGATAGACACTGCGTGTCACCAGTCCCTTGCGGATACCCTCACGCATCTCGTCCTCTGTCAGGTCCTCACTCTCGAAGAACTTCTCCATCAGCGTGTCGTCACCAGCGGCGGCAGCCTCCACAAGGGCAGCCTTCATCTCCTTTGCCTTGTCGAGCTGGTCGGCAGGGATATCCTCGATGATAGGAGCACCACCCTCGGGCTTCCATGAGTATTTCTTCATCAACAGCACGTCAATGACACTATTGAAACCAGCACCTGTGGCAATAGGATACTGCACGGGAACACAGTTGTTACCATAGACCTCACGCAGCTGACTCATAATCTGGTCGAAGTCACAGTTGTCACGGTCAAGTTGGTTAACGAGGAAGATAACGGGCTTCTTGAGTTTCTCTGTATTACGGAAAGCATTCATCGTACCTACCTCTGGCCCGTACTGTCCGTTAATGAGCAGCACAGCCTGGTCGGTCACGTTCAGGGCGGTGATGGCACCACCGACGAAGTCGTCCGATCCCGGGCAGTCGATGATGTTCAACTTCTTGTTATTCCACTCTACATGAAAAACAGTAGAGAACACCGAGTAGCCATATTCCTGCTCAACAGGGAAATAATCGCTCATGGTGTTCTTACCCTCTACGGTGCCGCGGCGTTTGATGATGCCAGCCTCGTAGACCATTGCTTCGGCAAGAGTAGTCTTGCCGCTACCCGCACTGCCAAGCAGCGCGATGTTTTTGATTTCGTTTGTTTGATAAACTTTCATATCGGTTATGTTTTAGGTTTAAACTTCGATAAGCGACGCTAAAGTTATACATTTTCATGCGAAAAACCTAAAAACACTTTCAAATATTAAACTTTATTAGTATTTTTCTTTAACTTTGCATGCATTATGGCTGGTCTTTATATCCATATTCCCTTCTGTGCAAGCCGTTGTATCTACTGCGGTTTCTACTCTACGACAGCCCTACAACAACGGCAACGGTATGTGGATGCGGTATGCAAGGAGATAAAGGTGAGAGGTGAGAGGTTAGAGGTAAGAGGTGAGAGATTTGAAACAATCTACCTTGGAGGGGGCACGCCCAGCCAACTCACCACCGAACAACTGCAACAGCTACTCGATACTACTTATATATATAATAAGGTGGAAAGCGACGCAGAAATCACCATCGAGGTGAACCCCGACGATGTCACGCCAGAGTATGCTGCGACCCTGTCTCAGCAAGGTATCAACCGTGTGAGCATGGGAGTCCAAACCTTCGACAACGACCGTCTGCGTTTCCTCCATCGCCGTCATACCTCAGAGCAAGTCCCCCTTGCCGTCCAACGTCTCCGTGACACAGGCATTCCAAACATCGGTATTGATCTGATGTACGGTTTTCCTAACGAGACACTTGCTGACTGGGAGCACGACATCGATGCCGCCCTCAGTCTACAGGTGGAACATCTCTCTGCCTACTGTCTGATGGTGGAAGA
>CALFUF010000126.1 GCA_937916405.1 uncultured Prevotella sp. | reverse complement strand
ACTGTTGAGGAGTAAGTTAGTATATATACAGAATAAAAGATGAGCGTAACTCTAAGTTGAGGTTGCGCTCATCTTTTTTATTTCGGTTGGAGACACTGACGGTATTCGCTGGGCGACAGTCCAAGATGCTTCGTGCAGTAACGGCTGAAATACGATAATGTGGTGAAATTCATCAGTTCAGTTATCTGAGTGAGTGACAGGCGTTCATCATTCAGGTAGTCTTTTAATATTGGTATGGTGTAACGGTCAATGTACGAGGTGACACTATGACCTGTCACACGCTTGATAGTGGCAGAAAGATACTTGGGTGATACGTTCAGTCGTTCTGCGTAGTAACTCACATCGCGCTCCGTTCGGCTGATGCCTGTGGAGAGCAGAGCCATGAGTTGTTTCACGATATAGGTAGTACGGTCCGTATGCGAGTCTGTGGCTTCACGCTGGGCGTGGGCCTCAAAAATGTCGTATATCATCGTCAGACAGAGACTACCCATCAGTTCTCGATAGAACTGTAATTGGCGGTCGTTCATGGCTAAAATTGTGTTGATAACAGGTGCGACAAGTGGTATTGGACTTGGTTGTGCCAAGAAACTGTATACAGGTATCAAACCCTTGACGGGTGACGATATTGCCGATGTTGCCGTCTATGCAGCCAATGCTCCTGAGCATGTGCAGATTGCCGAGGTCCTCATCCTTGCCACCCATCAGGCAAGTCCCAGCATCGTCGTGAGGAAATAGTTAATGTTCATAGCAACTCCTGCAATCGCTTGAAAGCGGGAGCGAGGAGCGTGGTCTCTACCTCCTGTCCTGAGGGAGAGCGGAAAATGCATCGGCGTTGCTTAGGGAGCAGGTTGCTGATATGATGGATATTCACTAAGGTGCTGCGATCGGCACGGATGAACGTCTCCGGGTCAAGCATTTTCTCTAAAGTACCAAGACCAAGAAGTACGGTGTCCTTATCGTAAAAGGTGACGATTTGTGAATAGTTGCCGTCTCCCTTGAAATAAGCGATGTCTTTCACGAGGACGACGATGGTGCCGCTTGCAGTCCGCAAGGTGAGCCGCTCTTCCGTGTTCTTCTCCGTCATCTTGATGATGTCTTGAGCCAATTTGGTTGACTTAGCCTCACTTGCTTTCTTGCGGATAGCCTCTATCTGCTGTTCTTTCTGTAACTTCTCTCGTTGCAGTCGTATCATTCTCTGGCGGTTACGCCGTTCCTCATACCATCGGGTTATTGCCCATACGAATACAGCTAATAACAAAAGTCCTGAGAGCCATACCCACCAGTGCTGCCACCAACGGAGTGGGGGATAGATATAGGTGTCTTCCTCATGGTAAGCGAGTAAGTCGGCAGGTTTGAAAGACATCATCTGCTCCACGCCGGCAAGCCAGATCGTACCATCGTTGGTCTCGGCAATGGTTGCTTTCAGCGGCTCTGTCATGGTGAACCCGTTATGATGGTTGAAGAAACGGGTCTCACTGACTTGGTAGTCGTTGTTGATGCGACAAACAAATAGTCCATCGACCACAGCCACGACCAGATAGCCATGTGGAGAAACATGCAGTGAGCGTACCTCATGACCTGCCAGTTGTGGTATCTGAGTGTTCAAAGGTTCTGGTTCTACTTGTCCTTGGCGTATGATGAACACGGAGTCGGCAGAGGCGAAGAAGACAGTACCCTTGGCATCTGCGTCTATCGTTGAGACGATCAACTTCTGATTGCCGTATGTGGTCTTGCTGACCTGATGATCCTTGGTTATAGAGAAAACCCCTGAGCTACTGGCTATCCATAACCGACCACTTTGGTCGTGCGTCGCACACCAAGGGTGCAGAATTTCCGTAGTGAGCGTATCGATAGCCGTTGTCTTCGGATCATATGCAAGGATGCTGTTACGATTACCAGTGATAAGCATGCCCCAAGCCTCCGCCACAAACTGGTAGCGGTCGCGAGGAAGACCTAACTAATGAAGCTGCTCGTTACTGATGCTGGCGATATCACCGTTTCCTGCCATATAGACATGATCACCTATTCTTGCTGCACTGGGTGCGAAAAACTGTTCTGGGTTATCGTCAATGACTTTCCCGTCCACCAATACTTTCCCATTCAGTGTTCCCATCACCAGTCTTCCTGTTTGATCTACGGTGATAGATCTCACGATATCGTTCTCGTCTGTCAGCGTGTGGTTTATGAAACAACGGTTGAAGAAACAGTAGACCCCTTGGTAACTTGCCACCCACAAACGGTCCCAGCGGTCTACCATGATATCCCGGATAAGGTTGATACCCGTAAAGAGTTGACGCACATCCTTCCCGTCATAGAGGTAGATGGTATGCTCGTCGGCTATGACCATGCTACCGGAGCGGAGCATCCTGACCGTCAGTCCGTAACTCGCCATCGACCAGTCGACAGCCACTAACCGCTCATACCGCCTTTTCCTATTTTATAGATACCATCCGAGGCAAAGGCAAGCAGTCCTTGCTGAGTGCGCAACAAGGTATAAATGTCGCTCTTGCCGGATCGTCTGATAGCCTTTCTGCTTCCTCGTCTCACCTGATAGAGTCCCTGTGTGGTAGGAATCATGATGTGGAGGGAGTCGATGAATAGTTTCCTGTCTGGGGTCATCTCGTCAAGCAGAGCACTAATCAGCAGCAGCTTAATACCCTCCCGTGTCATGCGACATAGTCGACGGTGCTCTTCCAGACTGTCTTCCATCGTCGGAAGAATCCCAATGCCCTCACCTCGTCGTCTACCTCAGTGAATCCCACGATGTTCAGCCGTCGACCTTTCAGAAAGGGGGTGAATGTCTTGCCGTCATAACGGACGAACCCAGACAGTGTACCTATATAAATATACCCGTGTGAGTCTTGCCACAGCCGTTCCGTCTGCATCTGTGGCAGTCCGTCCTGTGTGGTATAGCGTCGATAGGTCAAATGACTTGTCATCTGAGCGGATAGGGGGAGACATGCACATAGTGCCAGTCCCAAGAAGATGCGTTTCAGTAATTCCATGATGCGAAGTTACGAAAAAAAGCGGAATGCCAAAAGTATTTGCTTATAATTATTTCTCCCACTGCCGAGTTCGTCACTCACAAGGGGCAGTTCGTCAAAAACGCCTGCATCGAGGGCGTTCCTGTATAAGCTTTTTCCTATCTTTGCGATAGAATCACTCATTAAAAACTTAAACAATTTGCTTATGAAGAAACTATGTACACTAATGATGCTCTTGGCGATCGTCATAGGAGTAAAGGCACAAAGTATGAAAGGGACACCGCTGACCTTCGAGGCAGTGGAGGCAGGAACAATCTCTGTCAATGTCAACGGTATCCCTTCAGGTTGGACGGTGGAGACATCACCGATTATCTATGCTAATCTCAACAGTGACGGCGAAGGTAACTACTGGGCTACCTATTTTAATAATGTGGCAGGCTACACCGCTGATGCTAACACCACAGTCTATACTGCCAAGGTAAGTACTGACAAGTCGAAGGTGGAGTTGACAGCGGTTGATGATAAGACCATCCCAGCAGGTAATGCCGTGATACTGAAATCCTCTGCAGAGACAGTAACGCTGACGTATGATGTCGCTGCTACAGGAACACTTGTCGACAATGAGTTGCTGGCATCTGCGACCGCCATCACTACTCCTGCGAATACCTATATGCTCGTCAAAGGTGACAGTGGAGTGGGCTTCTACCACTGGACGGATACGTATATTCCTGCTAATCGTGGCTATCTTGTCATTAGCGGTGCTGGCTCTCGGGAGTTCTTCTCTATTGGTGAGGAAGTGATCACTGGCATCCGTGAGATGGAAGATGTAAGAGGTAAGATGGAAGATGTAAGAGGTAAGATGGATGATGTGTATTACGACCTGAATGGTCGTCGTGTGCTGTATCCCACCATAGGCATCTATGTGCGGAACGGAAAGAAGATCATCTTTAAATGAGGGAGGAACGGACCATGAGAAAAATGATCATATCAAAGGGTAATGAGCGTAAGCATTCTTACCAGACACCGATGATGACGGTCTGGCAACTACAGGGATGCCAGCCTTTACTGGGTGGGTCGATAGAGACGACACCACCAATGCCCGTAGTTGATGAGTGGCCTGATGGAGTACCTTTGCCTTGGTAGTACGGTAATACCCTCATTAATCAACACGTTAGGATGGCACTTACGAATCGTAGGTGCCATCCTTCGCAGTTGTAAGTGCCTGTGTAATCGATGCGAAGTGCCGTCCTTCGCAAGTGTTAGAAGCATCCTAATCGGCGGTTGACTCCAGTCAACCGATCGTTCGACTCCAGTCAACCGATCTGCCGACTCTAAGTCAACCGATTGTTTGACTCTAAGTCAACCGTTAGTTTCTTTATCCTTCTATCCTCCTTGCGAGGAAGAAGACTCTTGTTTTGAGGAAATAGAGTGCTACACCAATAGCGTTCATAGCGGTGACTGTCCAGAAGGCGGTGGCATAGCCGAAGTGCTCAGCGATGGCTCCACCGGCAAGGATACCGAGTCCCATCCCCACATCCCATGAGATGAGGATGGTGGAGTTTGCCGTCCCACGCTCGTTATGATATGCCATCGAGATCATCATATTCTGGAAGGCAGGCCACATGTGTCCGTTGCCTAAGCCGATGAGGAGGGCGGAGGAGTAGTAGCCGAACATATTGGGAGAGGCGATAAACAGGGTGTAGCCGATGAGGGAGATGACCATTCCCTCAGAGGCATTATGGGTCAGTCTGCCCTGTCTAAGTGCCTTTCCCCCTTGCAGTCGGGAGAGGATGAGTCCTATAGAGCAGAGCATGAACCAGGTACCAGTACCACCTGTGATACCCAATACCTGTTTTCCATAGATGGCGAGGTAGTTGCTCATCACTCCAAAACAGAATCCGAAGAACACCATATTGACTCCCAATAGCCAGCCACGGGCGAGGAAGAAACGGTCGAGGGACAATTTGCGAGGGGTGACGGCTGATGTCTGACCTCTTACATCATCCTTCTTACTTTTTATTTCAATCGTGGCATCTACCACCCAGCCGAAGGTTGCGATGGCAAGGGCGAGCCAGAACAGCAGTTCGAAATTATGGGTCTGTGTATAGGTAAAGATAGCGAAGGTAGGGGCTATCGCCATAGCAAGGTTGTTGGAGAGCCCATAATAGCCGATACCCTCGTTCCGTCGTGAGGAGGGCAGCACGTCAATAGCGACGGTGGAGTTGGCAACGGTCAAGGCTCCGAAGGGTCCTCCATGCAGGGTACGGACGATGGTAAACAGCAAAAGGGTGCCTGCGGCAAGGTAGCCGGCAAAGAATATCGCAAAGGACGCGAAGCATACCATCAGCACCGTCTTGCGAGGAAAGGAGTCAACCACATATCCGCTGAACGGTCGGAAGAGGAGTGCCGTGATGGTATAGCCCGACAATACCAGTCCGATGACATCCTTGGTAGCCCCGAAGGTCTCATGCAGATAGAGGGGCAGCAAGGGTGTGAGCAGGTAAAAGGCGAAGAACAGCGAGAAGTTCGCTATCATCACCTTGATGTAGTTGCGATTCCAGAGTTTGTCCATGGGGGCTGGTATTTCTAGTATTCCTAGTATTTCTAGAATTCCTAGTTTTCCTAGTTTTCCTAGAATTGTCTTAGGGCGGAGAGGAGTTCGTTGTTCTCGCTCTTCATGCCGATGGTGATGCGCAGGCAGTTGTTGCAGAGCTGCACACGAGAACGGTTGCGGACGATGATGCCTTTGTCTACCAGGTAGTCGTAAATCTTCTGGGCATCAGTCATCTTGGCGAGAAAGAAGTTGGCATCCGTCTTATACACCTGTTCACAGATAGGCAGTTCGGTGAAAGCCTGCATCAGACGACTACGCTCAGCAAGCAACATCTTCACCCACTTGTCTATCTCAAACGGGTCTTTGAGAGCGTCCAAAGCCTGCTGCTGGGTGAGCATATTGACATTATAAGGATACTTCACCTTATTATATATAGCGATAATCTCTGGGGTAGCGAACGCCATGCCAAGGCGGATACCTGCCAACGCCCAAGCCTTCGACATCGTATTAAGGATGATGAGGTTGGGGTATTTCGCCAGTTCCGCACGGAGAGACTTCTGCTGGGCAAAATCGCTGTATGCCTCGTCAACAATGACGATCCCCTCGAAACCCTCAATCACCTTGATGATCTCATCACGGTTCAGGGAGTTTCCTGTGGGATTGTTAGGTGAGCAAATCCAAATGAGTTTGGTATGAGCATCACATGCCTTCAGCAGGTCGGAAGCCTTGAAGTCATAGTCCTCATCCAGTAGCACAGGACGATACTCGATATCGTTGATGTCCGCACAGACACGATACATACCGTATGTCGGCTCAATGGCAACTACATTGTCCTTGCCTGGCTCGCAGAAGATGCGATAGGGGAGGTCGATCGCCTCGTCACTGCCATTGCCGAGGAAAATCATCGGCTCGGGAATTCCCTTCACCTTGGCAATCTGTTTCTTTAACTCACGCTGCAAAGGATCGGGATAACGGTTATAAGGTGCGCCGTACGGATTCTCGTTGGCATCAAGGAAAACGTGGGCTTCCTTACCAGAATACTCGTCACGTGCACTACTATATGGAGCGAGGCTCCAGATATTCTTTCTGACTAATTGCTCTAAAGGTTTCATAGGGT
>CALFUF010000125.1 GCA_937916405.1 uncultured Prevotella sp. | reverse complement strand
AGGCTGTCAGTCAAGCCGACAGTGACATCCCTGTAGGCACCACCGTCCGTGTCATCGGTCGTGAGAGCACCATCATTACGGTGGAGACACTATAGTGCCTATAGTCCCTATAGTTCCTATAAGAAAAAACCTTTTAAAAACTTTATAAATTATGGACATTATGACAATTGTATTAGTAGTGATCATCGCACTGGTGATTATCTTCGCCAAGATGGCACTTGTGATCATCCCTCAATCAGAGACCAAGATCATTGAGCGTCTCGGACGCTATTATGCTACCCTGAAACCAGGTATCAACATCATCATTCCGTTCATCGACCGTGCCAAGGAGATTGTGGTACTGACTCGTGGACGCTATGCGTACTCTAACTCTATCGACCTGCGTGAACAGGTGTACGACTTCCCCTCACAGAACGTCATCACGAAGGATAATATCCAGATGGAGATCAATGCCCTGCTCTACTTCCAGATCGTAGACCCCTTCAAGGCTGTGTATGAGATATCTAACCTGCCCAACGCTATCGAGAAACTGACCCAGACGACCTTGCGTAACATCATCGGTGAACTGGAACTCGATGAGACACTGACCTCTCGTGACACCATCAACACCAAACTGCGTGCCGTCCTCGACGATGCTACCGACAAGTGGGGTGTGAAAGTGAATCGTGTTGAGTTGCAGGATATCGTACCTCCCGCAACCGTTCTGAACGCCATGGAGAAACAGATGCAGGCTGAGCGTAACAAGCGTGCACAGATTCTGACCTCCGAGGGTGAGAAAGCCGCTGAGATTCTTGCCTCTGAGGGTGAGAAGACGGCTATCGTCAACCGTGCTGACGCTCAGAAGCAGCAGGCTATCCTTCATGCTGAGGGTGAGGCTCAGGCTCGTATCCGCAAGGCAGAGGCAGAGGCAAAGGCTATCGAACTGATTACCGAGGCTGTCGGCAAGTCGACCAACCCAGCCAACTACCTGCTCGCACAGAAGTATATCCAGATGATGCAGGATCTCGCACAGGGTGACAAGACCAAGACGGTCTACCTCCCCTACGAAGCTACCAACCTCTTAGGGTCCATCGGTGGTATCAAGGATCTATTCAAGTCTGAATAACTGAAAGAGAAGAACAAAAGAAAATCGGCATCATCCTGACGGGTGGTGCCGATTCTGTTTTGTATAAACCAACGAACTGATTAACCTCCGAAGTTATCGTACATGATACTCTCTGACTCTACGCCGAGGGAGTCGAGCATGGAGACGACTGCCTTCGACATCGGACCAGGTCCGCACATGTAATACTCGATATCCTCAGGAGCCTCGTGGTCCTTCAGATAGGTCTCGAGCATCACCTGATGAACAAAGCCTGGAGTATACTTCACGCCTGCGGCATCAGCAGCAGGATCAGGACGGTCGAGGGCGAGATGGAAGTGGAAGTTGGGATACTCCTTCTCCAAGCCCAGGAAGTCGTCGAGATAGAATACCTCGTTAAGGGCACGTGCACCATAGAAATAGTGCATCTCACGATCGGTAGTATGCAAAGTCTTCGTCATGTGCATGATCTGAGCACGCAGCGGAGCCATACCGGCACCACCACCGACCCATATCATCTCCTTCTTCGAGTCGAAGTGTGGGTGGAAGTCACCGAACGGACCAGACATAATCACCTTGTCACCGGGTTTCAGTGAGAAGATATAAGAAGAGGCAATACCTGGGTTCACCTCCATGAAACCACTGCGGTCGGGCTTGAACGGAGGAGTAGCGATACGTACTGTCAACATGAATACGTCACCCTCGGCAGGATAGTTAGCCATTGAGTAAGCACGGATAGTCGGCTCCGGGTTCTTACACTTCAACGGGAAGAGTCCGAACTTCTCCCATGACGGCAGATACTCCTCACCAATCAATGACTTGTCAAAGTCCTTATCGTAGTCGATGCAGTCGAAGGCTGGAATCTTGATCTGTGCGTAAGAGCCAGGGAGGAAGTCCATATGCTCGCCAGCGGGCAACTGCACCTTGAACTCCTTGATGAACGTAGCGACATTCTTGTTCGAGATGACGGTACACTCATACTCCTTCACGCCGAGGATGCTCTCATCGACATGAATCTTCAGGTCACCCTTCACCTTACACTGACAACCTAAACGCCAGCCGTTCTTAATCTCCTTACGAGTGAAGTGCGGCTTCTCAGAGTCGAGAATCTCACCCCCACCCTCAAGGACCTGTACCTTACACTGTCCGCAGGAAGCCTTACCACCACATGCTGAGGGCAGGAAGACACCATTCTCGTTAAGAGTGGACATCAGACTGTTACCCTGGGCAACAGAGATAGTACGGTCACCATTAATCTCAATATTCACATTACCTGAGGGCGAAAGGTATTTCTTTGCGACCAACAGGATAACGACCAACAGGAGTATGACAATCAGGAAAACTCCTATGCTATATGCTATAAACTGTCCCATAACACTTTAGATATTTAGTCCGCTGAAACACATCATAGCCATTGCCATGAGTCCTACGGTGATAAACACGATGCCGAGACCCTGCAGGGGTTTGGGCACATCAGAATACTGCATCTTCTCACGGATGGCGCCAAGAGCGACAATAGCAAGGGTCCAACCGATACCAGAACCGAAGCCATAGACGATGGCATCCCATACAGAGGTGATTGCCTGTGAGTTGTCGGCATCCAACAGGATACGCTGCTGCATGAACAGCGAGGCACCCATGATGGCGCAGTTAACGGCAATCAGCGGCAGGAAGATACCCAGTGCGGCATAGAGTGACGGAGAGTATTTCTCGACAGTCATCTCCACGAGTTGCACCATACCGGCGATGACGGCGATGAAGAGGATGAACGACAGATAACTGAGGTCTACACCCTCCACCAGACAGTCAGAACCAAGTACCTTTGTTTGCAGCAGATAGTTCACAGGAACGGTCACGGTGAGCACGAAGGTTACAGCGAGACCCAGTCCCATAGAGGTCTTCACAGTCTTCGACACGGCAAGGTAGGAACACATGCCAAGGAAGAAAGCGAAAATCATATTGTCCACGAAGATGGACCTGAATAACAGACTTATTGCGTGTTCCATAACTTATTTCTCCTTATAAAAGTAAGCACGATGAATCCAAATCACACAACCTACGAGGATCAATGCCATGGCTGGCATCGTCATCATACCGTTGTTCACATAGCCGAAGTCGTAGCAGGCATCAGGAATAATCTGGAAGCCCAGCAGCGAGCCACGTCCGAAGAACTCACGGAAGGCTCCCACAATCACGAGGATCATGGCATAACCCAAACCGTTACCTACACCATCGAGGAAGGAAGGCCAGGGCTTGTTCATCATAGCGAACGCCTCCAAGCGACCCATCAGGATACAGTTGGTGATAATCAGACCGACATACACGCTCAGCTGAACACTCACATCATAGGCGAAAGCCTTAAGTATCTGAGAGACGATAGTTACGAGAGCAGCAACAACAACCAACTGCACCACGATACGGATGCGGTTAGGAATGGTGTTACGGATAATCGAGATGATGACGTTAGAGAAAGCGGTAATCACCGTTACGGCGAGTCCCATCACGATGGCAGGCTTCAGCTGTGAGGTGACAGCGAGAGCCGAGCAGATACCCAATACCTGTCCGAGGATTGGGTGATCGAGGTTCAACGGATTAGTAAAAACCTCCTTATTTTGTTTACTGAATAATGCCATAGTCTTACTTCTTTAAGCGTTCAACATATTGTTTCAGACCTTCACGGAGCATGTCACTGACACCATTGGAAGTCAACGTGGCACCCGTCACACAGTCAACGTGTGAGTCTGGGTTCTCCACCTTCTTCACTACACCAATAGCGAGTTGTCCGTCCTCAGAGAAAATCTTCTTACCCTGGAACTTCTCCTGCCAAGCCTGTGAGTCCTTGATCTCAGCACCCAGACCTGCCGTCTCACTCTCATGATTGAAGTAGGCACCATAAATGGTGTTCAGGTCGTCATTGACAGAGACGAAAGCACTGATACCACCCCAAAGTCCCATACCTTTCAGAGGGAACACGTATTTCCTCTCACCTTTGATGTCGCAGACATAATAGAGTTGGTCACCAGCCTTCTCCTCACTCTTCACCACCTCGGTATATTTAGCCTCAGCATCTGAACCGTCCAAGCCACGGATGTTGAGCGAATAGAGAATCTGCTTCTTCACGTCAAGCGCCACGTTGGCATCCTGCATGGGCTTCAATGCCTGGAAGACAAACGCCAGCAGGAAAGCGACGATGACCACGAGTATCGTACTATATATAATAATGTACGCATTACTATTCGTATTTAACTTAGCCATAATTTCAATTTTTCAATTCTTTAATCTTTTCTGGCGTTTCGAGATATTACGCTCCACGATGAAGTGGTCGATCAGCGGAGCAATCATATTACCAAAGAAGATGGCAAGCATCATACCCTCTGGGTAACCAGCGTTCTTCACACGGATGATGACAGCCATGGCACCAATGATGAAACCATAGATATACTTACCACACTCGGTACGGCAAGAGGTCACAGGGTCGGTAGCCATGAAGACAGCACCGAAAGCAAAACCACCAAGGACGAAATGATGCCACCAAGGCATGGTCGTCGCACCTGTTGACTCGAAAAGGAGTCCCATCGCTGCACCACCCACGAAGACACTCAGCATGGTACGCCAAGAAGCAATACCGGTCCACAGCAGGATGACAGCACCAATGGCGATGGCGATTACGGATGTCTCACCAATAGAACCTGGGATGAATCCGAAAATCATATCACAGATACAAGTGTTAGGAGTGATGCCCTGTGCTATCTGTCCTAAAGGAGTAGCGGCAGTGAAGGTGTCAGGCAGGGTGTTACCCAGTCCGAAGATACTGTCTTGTGCCACCCAAACGGTATCACCTGTCATCTTCGAGGGATAAGCGAAGAACAGGAACATACGTGCTGCGATAGCAGGGTTGAAGAGGTTCATACCCGTACCACCGAATATCTCCTTACAGAAGATCACACTGAAAGCACAGGCAAGGGCAAGCATCCATAACGGACAGCCGATAGGAACGATCAGCGGAATCAGAATACCACTGACGAGGTAACCTTCCTGAATCTCCTCCCCTTTCCATTGTGCCCAAGCGAACTCGATACCCAGACCAACGATATAGCTGACCAGAATCTTAGGAAGTACGGCTAGGAAACCATAACAGAAAATCTCGAAGAACGAGGCTGTTGCCAGTGTTCCTGCAGCGAGATAGTTCTGGTAGCCGATATTATACATACCAAACAGCATGGCAGGCATCAGCGCGATCACCACCATACTCATAATACGCTTTGAGTCAATAGCATCATGGATGTTGACACCCGTCTTTGCCGTCGTGTTCGGCACATAGAGGAATGTCTCGAATCCGTCAAAGATGCTACGGAAAGCGTGAAGCTTACCTTCGGGCTCGAAGTTGGGCTTGATCTTATTGAGATAATTTCTTAATGCGCTCATAGTCTTATGCGTTTTCTTTACGTAATATGTTCAAACCCTCACGGACAATGCGCTGCAACTCTAACTTCGAGGAGTCAACAAACTCTGCGAGAGCGAAGTCCTCAGGACTTACCTCGTAGATACCCAGAGCCTCCTGACGGTCGATATCACCAGCGATAATCGCCTTGATGAGATACTCACCATAGATATCCATCGGCAGCACACGGTCGTACTCGCCACTCATAATCATGTGACGCTCACCACCCTTGATACGGGCATCCAATGCATACTTTTTCTTACCGCAGAGCCAAGAGAAATAACTGCGGTTCACAGAGAACTGCTTGAAGCGTGGCATGATCCAACCAGCGAACTCGTCGGCATCGTCTCCCTCTGGAATCACGGTAATCTCAGAGGTATGAGCACCTAAGAAACTGTCCTTTGTGGTTGGTTTGCCTGTCAGTACATTACCATTGATGATACGTACATGATGGTCGGCATCATAACTGTTGCTCAACAAGGTGGCAAGTTCCTCACCTACCAGCATGTCCACATAAGCAGGAGCCTTCACCTCACTACCACAAAGGGCTACCGTGCGACGGAGGTCCACCTTACCCGTGTTAAACAGACGACCGATGAAGAGCACGACGGTGGGCTCAACAGTCCAGACCACCTCTCCCTTGTTCACGGGGTCGAGATGATTCACCTGCACACCGACATTACCAGCGGGACAGGGTCCGTCAAAAACTGTCACCTCTACATTCCTGTAGTTCTCGAAACTGGAATGTACCCCACAGCCGAGATAGGTCTTGGCGATCTTCGACAAAGCGGTAAGACCTGTCTGGAAGTCACCCTCCTGTCCTTTCACCTCAAACTCGAAGCTACCAGCCAATGGCATATCACGCAAAGCGGATACAAAGACAGCCTTCGGCATCTGTGAAGGATTCGTAGAGATGACATAAGGTAACTGGTTGATATAGCCAAAGATACCAGCCTCCAACAATGCGTCAATGACAGCCTTTCCGTCCATTTTCTCCACATCCTTCTTACCAAAATCTACTTGCTCTTGCTGGGCATCAGCGTCCACTCTAACACAGAGCACTTTTCTACGTTCACCACGCACCACCTCACGGACGGTACCGCTTACTGGCGAGGTAAACTTCACTTCGGGATATTGTTTGTTGACAAACAAAGCATCCCCGGCTTTGACCTTATCACCCTCCTTGACAACGACCTTGGGAACCACGCCTTCGAAATCGTCAGGAACCAGTGCGAACTGTCCGTTGGATTTCAGCTGAATGCGCTTTTCCTCAGCCTTTCCTTGCAGGTTGATGTCCAAGCCTTTTCGCAATTTAATTACATTTGCCATTTATATAAATGTTTAGGAATAAACTCTCTCAAACGTTGCAAAATTAATAAAAATTAGGTATAAAATGCGCAATTTTCCTGCGAAATATTCCCATGTCACAACTTTTTATCGTAATTTTGTGGCAAAATATGAGCGTAAGGAAAAATTTTGCTATCTCGGTCTGACAGATTGCACGCTCAAAAGAGACTATAAGTGAAGATTCTAAAACGAATAATATATGCCACCATCTGGGGCATCATCGGACTCAATCTCTTGATGATGACGCTCTTCCATATCCCTGCCTTCCAACGCTATATAGGTGATAAAGCCGCTGGACTGCTCGGGGAGATGCTGGGCACAGAGGTGAAGGTGGGCAGTATCAATCCGGGATTCCTTAACCGACTGGTGATTGATGACGTGCTGATCAAAGACCAACAGGGTAAGCAAATGCTATCCATTTATCGTCTGGGCATACGTATCAGTCTGTGGGACTTGTTGAACGACAAGATATCCATCTCCTCTGCACAGCTATTCGGGGCACATGCCACCTTCTATCAGACGACACCAGACGCTGCCCCTAACTTTCAGTTTGCCCTCGACTCCCTTGCCTCGAAGGATACGACCAGTCAGACACCTCTTGACTTGCATATCAACTCGCTCATCATGCGACATTCCAGTGTGCGCTTCGACCGTCTTTACGAACCAGAGACCCCCCAGCAGCTGAATCTCTCCCACCTTTATGTGAAGGATATCAGTACTTATATCATCCTCAAGACACTGACTCCCGACACCATGAATATCAATGTGAAGAATCTCTCCTTCACAGAGCAGTCGGGACTAAAGATGGATAAGTTCTCTATGCATTTCGAGGGTGGGCGCTCCCACAGTCACCTCTACGACATGCATATACAGATGCCAGGAACAGACATCAGTCTCAACGAGGTGACGGCAAACTACCAGATGGAGGGAGACCAGTTGAAGATGGAGTCTCTCACCTATCAAGGGGAGATTCCTGAGTCACATATCAGACTGTCAGACATTTCGTGTCTCCTCCCTTCCCTCAAGACATTCAATAGTACATTGACCCTTGCGTCCCATTTCAAGGGAAAGGGTTATGACATCGAGATACCTGATATTAATATCAGTTCTTCCACTGGTGATATCGATATCCATTGCGACGGTTTTGTCAAGCATCTCAATCATCAACCAGAATGGTATGCTAACATCAGGGATATCTCTCTATCCTCAAAGACTCTGAATTTCATTTCCGAAAACCTGAGGGGACGGAAAGTGGAGGTACCAGCCGTAATAGACCGTATGGGTGACATCCACCTGTCGGGAGATGTCAGTGGTAAGGCACTGGACCAGATTCTCGTGAATCAGCAGATTCGCTCTGGAGCTGGCAATGCCACCGTCCACTTTGCGCTCAATCCCCAGCAAGACTTCACCGGTGAGGTGCAGACCACAGGTATCAACTTACAACAGTTATTAAACGACAACCGCTTCGGAAAGCTCTCCACCAACATCAAGCTGAACGGTTCCCTCGCTAAGCAGCAAGAGAGAATACATGCCGACGGTATCATTCAGGAACTGGAATACAACAACTACCGCTATCAGAATATCAAGGTGGATGGCAGTTATGCGCAAAATTCCGTCAACGGACAGTTATCCATCGACGATCCTAATATCTCGATGGAGATAGAAGGTTTTGCAGAGACAGGTCGCAACAAGAATATTGAGATGAAAGCCGCTATCAGGAATTTCTCCCCACAGGAGACACATCTCTCTGACCATTGGAAGGATGCTCGTTTCTCTGCCAATATAGAGACGATGCTTAATGGCTCTAAGCTGAATGACGCAAAGGGTTTCTTCCATATCACTGACCTCTCCATGAAGAGTAGTGAGAAGAACTATGAGTTGGACGATCTGCAGATACATACGGGCTTCGACGAGCAGACACACTACATGCTGCTGAATAGTGACTTCGCACAAGTGGAGGTACGGGGGGACTTTGACTATCAGACACTGACACAGAGCTTCACCAACTTCATAGCCAGCAAGATGCCTACCCTTCCCGGTCTTCCTCAGGTGAATCCAAACACGCATAATAACTTCAATGTTCACGCGGTCATCCGCAAGACCGACTGGCTGCAACAGCTATTGGACGTACCTCTTGCCATCAGAGAGCCTGTCACTTTGGAGGGATTTGTCAACGATAACATGCGGGACATCAATCTGGAATGTAACATACCGTCTTTCTATTATAACGAGAGTGGTTATCAGAATGGTCGTATCGTCATCAATACTCCTGGAGACTCTTTAGCCTTTAACGCCAATATCACCAAGATCATGGATAACGGCAACCATTTCGATTTGGGACTGAAAGGAAAGGCGCACGACAACCACCTGGCATCATCCTTCTCGTGGGACAATCATGCCAAAGACCCTATGAGCGGGGTCTTGAACAGTACTGCCAACTTCTTCACCACTCCAAGTGGTCAACAGGTGGCGTTCTTCGGTATCGCTCCATCTCATATCAATATTCATAATACGATATGGACTGCTGAGCCATGTGGTATCAGCTATTCCAAGAACAGACTGGAGATAAACGAGTTGAATATCCACAACGACAACCAGTATCTGATGGTCGACGGTACGGCATCAGAGAGTAATGGTGACTCGCTCGTCGTCAACCTCCACGACCTGGATGTAGCCTATATCCTCGAACTCGTCAACTTCGACGCTGTCAGCTTCAGCGGTCTTGCCACGGGAGAGGCTGTTGTCAAGGGTATCTTCGGGAATGAGGTACAGGCAAATGCCGACCTCACCGTCAACCAGTTTAAGTTCGAGCATGGGCGGATGGGAATACTGGACGCTCATGTCAATTGGAACACAGAGAAGGAGCAGATAGACATTCATGCGATTGCTGATGACGGCAAGGATGCCATGACATATATCAACGGTTATGTGTCACCTGCCAACAACTTCATCGACCTGGGTATTCAAGCTGCTGGCACTCATATCGACTTCATGCATTCCTTCACAGAGAGTTTCCTTAGTAAGGTGGAGGGACATACGGACGGTGCCGTTCGTCTCTATGGTCCGCTGGATGCTATCAACCTTACAGGTGAACTGGTTCTCAATGGTCTTGCCCATGTCAAACCGACAGGCTGTACCTACCAGTTGCGTAACGATACCATCCGCTTAGTTCCTAACGAGGTGGAGTTTGTCCGCTGTCCT
Organism: uncultured Prevotella sp.; assembly: GCA_937916405.1. Classification (GTDB taxonomy): domain Bacteria; phylum Bacteroidota; class Bacteroidia; order Bacteroidales; family Bacteroidaceae; genus Prevotella. Next base: position 2,577 of record CALFUF010000125.1, on the reverse strand, counting down.
ATCTATGACATCCACGACCGTCAGGGTATCGTCACTGGTGGTATCCACCACAAATGTCTGACACAGCTCACCTACGACCTTTATATCAATGCGGACAACCTGCTTGCCTATGACTTCCCTGACTTTGGGGAGGATACGTTCTATGGAACAGTCTATGGAACGGGGAGCATTGCCATCCACGGACGTTCTAACGAGGTGGTCATCGACATGAATGTGACACCACAAGCGAACTCTGTCTTCGTCTATAACGCAGCTGACCCTGATGCTGTCTCTAATCAGGAGTTCATCCATTGGGGGATCACAGATCGTTCACATGCTTCTGATACGACTAAGGTGAAGGTGGTGACTCCTGTGGAAGAGCGAACAGACATGCACATCAACTTCCTCATCAACTGTACACCGAATGTGGCTCTGCGTCTGTTGATGGACAGTCGTACTGGTGACTATATCACCCTGCGTGGTGATGGTGTCTTGCGTGCCAACTGGTTTAACAAAGGGGGCTTTAACCTGTTTGGCACCTATCGTGTGGCTAATGGCACGTATGATGTGACGATTCAGAATGTCATCAAGAAGAACTTCACTTTCCAGGAGGGTGGTACCATCGTCTTTGGCGGCGATCCGTATAGTGCCAGTCTCAACCTGCAGGCGATGCATACCGTCAATGGTGTGTCACTCTCCGACCTGAATGTGGGTAGAAGTTTCTCGAATACCGTGCGTGTCAATTGTCTGATGAATATCACAGGACAGCCCTCACAACCCGTTGTGGAATTCGACCTCGACATGCCGACGGTTAATACTGACGAGAAACAGATGGTGCGCTCCTTGCTTAACTCACAGGATGAGATGAACCAACAGGTTGTCTATCTGCTTGCCATCGGACGCTTCTATCCGCAAGGTGCTAACAATGCCGAGAATACCAGTGAGCAAAGTCAGACCTCTCTTGCCATGCAGAGCCTGTTGTCTGGAACCTTGTCCGGACAGATCAACAGCATCCTGAAGAATGTCATCAAGAGTAATGACTGGAGCTTTGGCGCCAATATCTCTACAGGTAATGAGGGATGGAACAATGCCGAGTATGAAGGACTTATCAGCGGACGACTCTTCAATAACCGTCTGCTGATCAACGGACAGTTCGGTTATCGTGACAATGCGACGACCGCCAACCCCTCCTTCATTGGTGACTTCGACATCCGCTATTTACTGATGCCAAATGGTAACCTCGCTTTGAAAGTATACAACCAGAGCAACGACCGCTACTTTACCAAGTCGAGTCTGAACACCCAAGGAATCGGTCTGATTATCAAGAAAGACTTCAACGGCTGGCGCGACCTCTTCCATTCGAAGAAAAAGAAGAAAGAGAAAAAGAAAGAGAAGAAGTGAATATTCTGCGGTTCCCGACGGTTTGTCAATATTGCCTGGCATAAAACCATATTCACCAAGTATCTGTACGGCTTTCTGACAATCATCCGCTTTAACAACACGCGTTATCGCTTCGACTATTTCTGGAACGACATCAATCCGCTCCTGAGCACGGCAATGCGTTACGTACACTGCCATAACCATCAACACTATCCATCCCTTCGTCATTTGAAATCTCTATTCGTCCTGATAGGCTTCCTCACCAATCTGCTCACGTGCTCCGATGGTGAGTTTACGGAGGTCGTAGAAGGAGCCGTTATAGATATTGAAGTCGACTGTTCCCTTGATACCGGCAAGTCGTCCATTGTCCGTATGCTGCCAGAACTTCCAAGGTCCCTCATACTCCACCTGCTCCACATAGTAATGCGCTATCCAATACGGATAACTATCAAACACTGAGTCGTTAAGGTATTTGAGTTTAAACTTGTAATAAGTATAGATAATCGGCTTGATATGATAATGTTTCTCCACCATCTCAAGCCACTCCAAGACACTCGCCTTGAACTGTTCGTCCGTCTGGTTCTTGGGTTTATGCTCCACGTCAAGGACGGGAGGCAGGTCACCATTCTCCAGTTTCACATTCTTGATGAAATCCTCCGCTTGCGCCTTCGCCGTTCCAGCCGCTTCCTGTGCAAAGTGCAATAAACACCGCGCCCCACGCCGCACCTGTCTACCAGCAGTTCGCCGGTGCGGGAGGCACACAGATAGCCCCACAGCAAGTGTCGCAAAATCCCGCCGCGTTCGCCCATGCGGGAAACAATGCGCCGCCGCCCGTGAGCGAAAAAGCGGCGGGCGCAGCAGAAAGTGCTTATCAAGCGGAATCACCTTCGGAAAATCTTTTGCTTCCAGAAGTGTACTACATCGCAAAAGGCGACTCTGCTGAAGGTCCGTACAGCCGCACGGAAACGGCGCGGCTCATGCTCAAAAAAGAAGTGGACATAACAACCCTCATCTGGAAAGTCGGCTCGGCTGAATGGAAAACCGCCGTGAATTTTCCGGAACTCATCGCCCTTGTCGCACTGAACCCGCCCGCACTACAGGAGGTGCACCAATGAAAATCAAACCCGTTCCCGCACTCATCTCGCTTGGAATTGCGCTTCTTATCGCCTACGGTTTTTATGCGGCAAACGCGCGTGAATGGCAAAAGTGGCTCATGTT
>CALFUF010000124.1 GCA_937916405.1 uncultured Prevotella sp. | reverse complement strand
TAATGACTGAAACCGAAGCTGCCTGATATTACTTTTTCCAACCTTACAGGTCGAAAATCTTCATTTTGATGTTTACCTTTTCCCAAAAGCGGGTATAATAAGACGTAAACAACAACAAATTAGTAACAATTTAAAAACAAAAGTAAAATGAAAAAATTAGTTCTTACATTCGTCGCCCTCGTGGCAGTAGCAACAACAAGTTTCGCACAGTTCTCAGATGCAGAGATAGCATCAATTGTCAGAGCTGTGAACTCTTATAGTTCGGCAAGTGTAACATACAATGTACCCTCAGTGAGTTATAGCGTTCCAAGTGTTACGTATAGTGCTCCTAGTACTGTCAACTACAATACCACAACGGTAAGTGGATACACCCGCAGTAATGGAACTTACGTTCAAAGTCATGTCAGGACTATGCCTAACACAACAAACTGGGACAATTACTCAACTAAGGGCAACAGCAATCCGTTCACAGGTTCTACAGGCTATCGCGCAAGAGATTATTCGAGCAGTGCATACAACTATGGTGCTGGTCATACAATCCACAAAGGTTCTCGTGGCGGTCAGTACTATTACAACAGCCGAGGCAACAAGACTTATGTACCCAAGCGTTCCATGTGGTAAATATCATGAGTAACTTCAATACAACACTTATTGTCAAGAATAAAAGTGAAGTCATATTCCTCCAATTAGATAGAATTCTATTTATTCAGGCTGACGGAAACTACTGTAACATCTTCTTTGCTGATGGGGGCGTGATTAACACGCTCACCTATCAGCGGGCAGAAATAGCAAGAATGATGGAAGAGCAATGTCCTGAAATTAGGGAAAATTCTTTTGCTTTCCTTGGCAGATCGTACCTCATTAATACAGATTATGTACTACGTATCCAGCCCAGCAAACAACTTCTGACATTCAGCGTAAATCGTTTTGGTACATGCAAAAAGACATATATCAAAGCGACAACGAAGGCACTTAATCTACTTATGATGGAAATGGGAAAGAGGACAGAACAAAAAGAATAGTTTCGTACCTGTTGAATCCTGTTTCGTACACTGAACAATTCAACAATGTGACCAATGGATAATGTTTATTATTTTTGCCAATAATTTAATGTGGAGCGATTGAACATGATATTGTTCTTAAGTCCCCTCGCTTCTAAATAGTAATAGTCGGTCCCTGGGATTGGTCGGCAAAAAAACAAAACATCAAATACAATGAAAAAAATCTTGTTTATTGCTTGCCTTCTGCTTGGAAGTGTTGCAACATTTGCACAGCAAGAGGTAACGGTTAAGGCTGGTACTTTGGTACCTTTACAGATTAGCAATCCTACCAAAGCTGCAGATGTCAAAGTCGGACAAAAAGTTGCGTTCCGAGTTTCTCGTGACATCAATGTTGATGGTATTACGGCAATCCCGTATGGAACGATTGTCAACGGAACTGTGTATGAAGCAAAGAAATCATCGTGGTGGGGAACGAAAGGACGTTTAGGCATCAAGATTAGTGAGATTGTAACCCCTAACAACGACGTGATACCCTTGGCTAATGGTGATGTCTATGTCACAGGAAAGAATCGTACGGCATTGTCTGTTGTCCTTTTCTGTTTAGTAACCATGCCTGCCTGTTTCATCTGTGGATCAAAGGCAGAGATTCCCGCAGGCTATGAGATTCAAGCCAATGTAGCAGCCAACACATTAATAAAAGTGTACTAATATATTGGGGCATTGGAGTATTATTTATCCAATGCCCCAATAATCTTTGAAACAAAAAAGAAATAGGCAAGGAATTTGTATGAAATCCTTGTTTCGTTGTATGAAATGAAGTCTTGGTTAGGGAATGAAGGAGATCGGCTCCAACAATCTATGGTTTTTCACCTGTGAGCGATTCTTCAGTTTGTTTAAAATCAGAGACAATCGCCTCAAGCATTGGGTTACAGTTCTCTACGATAATTGCGGCATAGAATCCCTGTCCCTCAACTGTGGCATTGGCAGTTTTTAATGTAAAACGTTCTGGGCTGGCAAAGTCCTCAAACCATCTGATAAACAAACGATTGCGCTTTGCCTCGCAACCATCACTCGTATCACAGATATACAACAATACATTATCATTTTCAGCAAAAAACTGCTCAATAATGGTAATTAGTGTATCTCTCACTTTGACATCGTATCCCGAGTGACTATCTTCACGCTTTCGAAAGCCAAACTGATATGTATCGCATCCACCAAGAGGAACATCTTCGAGGAAACTAACACTGTAGCGTGTACCTGAATCAGTAGTAAAATCAAAGTCGCCATTATTGAGAGCAATCTCGTATGGCGACTTCCGATTAATATCTTCAAGAGTAATCCTAATCATACAATAGCAATCTTCTGCTGGTCTTCTTGAGCCCAACGTTCAGCAACCTTGCGTTCCCATTCGTGCTTAATCTCCAGCGAATGTTTCCAACGGCGTAATGCTTCCTCGTGTGTAATCTTTTTGATACCCATCATGATGATCATTTTGATTTCTGTTGCAAAGATAGCGATTATTTCTGAAACAAAAAAGAAATAGGCAAGGAATTTGCATGGGGTGTGGGTGAAGAGGAAGAAGTCACAGAGATGGAAAAATTCTGATTTCAGGATATAGTTTCGCAATGGTTAGGAAAGACGCCTATCGCCCGTACATTACAACTTCAGCAGGCACTGGCAACTTGAGTAATAGTTGTGAAACACGCGTTCATCCTCTGCCGCATCCGTGAAGACTTCGAGGACAACGGGGCGTGGGCTCTCTATATTTAATAGGGAACCGATGCCCTGTTGCATTTCTTCCATATTGGATGCCCTGAGATAGGTAATTTCATTCTGCTCACAGATGCCCTTGGCGGAAGTATGATGCTCGGCGGCGACATACTTATCACGGGCAGGACTTTGCTCCAAGCCCGACAGCATGTTAAAGATGCCACCCTTGCCATTATTCATCAACAATATCCGGAAATTACCACGAAGGTTCTGGTTCCATAACGCATTCTGGTCGTAGAAGAAACTCAAGTCACCAATGACACAGAACACAGGATCGTCCGTAACGAGGGAGAAGCCTGCGGCGGTAGACAAGGACCCGTCGATACCATTCACCCCACGGTTACAATACACATGATGGCATGCATAGATGTTGGCAAGACGAATGGCTGTGCTGTTGGCATAATGGAAATTGAGAGGTGAGAGGTGAGAGGTGAGAGGTGAGAACTGTTGTTCTAAGTATTTGACGGTTGCCATCTGTGAATAGGCTGGCTCATACGTCTCCGCATGACAGTGCACACGTTCCAACAACTCATCCCACAACTGCACGAAGGGATGCGGCTGTTGCTCCAGCATGAAACGAATCTGGTCGACGACAACGGCACTATCACCCTGAAAGACATGTGTCAGGTTCATAAAGGTATCCGTCACCTCCCCCGTCTCATTCACCACCCACGTCTCTTTCGCTTTTCTCAAGAAACGCTTCAACCGCTTGCTGACAATACTGCCACCCGTAAATAACACGAAGTCAGGCACATAACGCTCATCATCTGCTACCAGAGAGACAGCCTCGTCCATGTGTGGGTTGAGAGGCTGACCGGCTATCAGCATGGGGCGTTCTGCCTGCATGAACATCCGCAAGATGTGTAACAAGGTATGCGGCTGGATATCAGCAGGTGTAAACTCTATTTTCCGCTCCTTAGGCAGATGCTCCACCGTAAACTCAAAAAGCGGTTCCGTAATGGGGACATTGATGTGGACAGGGGCATGACACTCTATCAACACCTCGTTGACCAGACGGTTGCAATACCAACGCTCTTCCTCATCATGAGGCTCTGGCAACGACACCGCTTTCTTGACAAATCGCCCTAAGGCATTGGGCTGTGGTAAAGTCTGACCGTCCAACTGGTCTATCCATGCGGCAGGACGGTCGGCTGAGATGACGACTAACGGCTGATGCTGATAATATGCCTCCGCTACGGCAGGGGCAAGATTCAGCAATGCCGTACCACTGGTGACACAGACTACCACTGGCTCTTGCAGACACTGTGCTATTCCCAAGGCACAGAAACCTGCACTACGCTCGTCTGTCACTGGGTAACAGTGAATATCGGGACACTCGTTGAGGTTATGCACGATAGGGGAATTCCTGCTCCCCGGACATACGACAGCATGCCGAATACCATGAGCCACCAACAACGAGGTCAGTATATTTACATTCTCTTTATTACTATACATTAATTTATAATATGACGCATGGTATCGAGTTTGATCTCCGTCTCCTGCCATTCCTGTTCCTCCTGACTGTCATTCAAGATACCACCACCAGCATACAGACGGTAGCCATCTCTAAAAACCTCCATACAACGGAGCGTGACAAAGAGGTTGGTCTTACCCTCCACCAGCAACGGTCCCATGAAACCACTATAGTAACTACGGTCATGATGCTCGTTATGCTGGATAAAACGGAAGGCGTCCAGCTTGGGTAAGCCACAGACGGCAGGTGTCGGATGGAGTGCCTGTATAAGCTCTCCGATACCCTGACTGTTGTTCAACTTAAAATGGAAGTCACTACGCAGATGGGCAAGATGACCGGCACGGATCGTGCGAGGTCCCGTCTCTTTGAAGTCGGACGTGAACTGCTCCAATTGCTCAGTGATATACGTCGCCACATACCGTTGCTCCTGGATATTCTTGTCGCTCCATAACACCTCCTCGCTGAATGGCATCGTACCAGCCAAGGCGACGGTCTGCCATTCCTCCTCCCCACCCGACAACAGGATCTCTGGTGTAGCCACCAGCCACATCCCGCTTTTCGGTGTTGACACCAAGGTTATCATCATACGAGGATAACTGGCACAGGCACGCTGATACAACGTGATTGGTGAGACGGTGCTGTCAGCAGGGATGAAGATACTACGCGAGAGTACCAGCTTAGAGAAATCCTGATTCTCCAGATGAGCATGGAAATTGGCAAAGTCGATATGGTAGTCTGCCCTTGGCGCACTGGTGTTTGACAAGGAGGCAACGGAAGGTATTGTCTCTAATTGATTCCAAGGAATATCATGCGTCACCACATCCGGACGGATCACCAAGATGGGTCGTTCGACGGAAGGAGCAAAGGGAGCAATGACAAATCCTGTCTTGCCGCTCAGTTCCGCACAAGACACCACTTCGAGCGGCTCACCCGATGTTTGCATGATCAGCGTCACCTGCTGTTGGTATGGCAAACGGAAAAGGGCGAAACTCGGCATGTTATTTATGGTTTTTGATGATATAATTAGTGACACGAACAGTGGATATCAACTCCTCTGCGGTATTCTTGATCTCCACATGCCATACATGTAACGTGTTGCCACGATGCTGCAAATGAGCATAGGCAGTAACCGTATCACCCTCGCTGACTGCCTGTACATGACTGCCACTAACCTCAATACCGACACAGGCACAGTCTGGACAGAGAGCCGAAGAGCCCACACCAGCCACATTCTCCGCCAAAGCAAGGGAAGCGCCTCCGCTCAGAAAGCCAAAAGGCTGGCGGTTACGCTCGTCTACTTTCATTCGTGCCATACAAGTATCGTCCTCGGGTGTGGAGACAAACTCCATCCCGAGGGCAGTACTGAGATTCGGCTTACTATTGATAATCTGATTGATTATTTCTACGTTCATTATTTGAAAAGTGAATATTCTGGAACTTCCCAGGCAAGGGCACTGGCACCTAACACATCACGTTCACGGTCGTTCAGTTTCGACACAAGTATCTTCACCTTACCACGCATATTACCAAACACATGTTTCTCAAATGACTCACGAGTCGGTTCCAACAACCATTTACCCGCATGGGAGATTCCTCCTGTCAGGATAATTGCCTGAGGGTCAACTATACTTGCGTAGTTTGCAAGACCCAGACCGAACATGTGACCAGTACGACGATAAACCTCTATTGCCATAGCGTCACCTTTCTCACAACACTCAGTGATAATACGAGGTGACAGCCGTTCTTCATCCCTCATGATGGACGGCTCGTCAGACTCTGCCATCAGTTCTTCAGCAGTGCGGACAATACCTTTGGCTCCGACATAAGCCTCCATGCAGCCCCCTTTACCACATCCACAGATCCTGCCATGCTCTGCGATACAAGTATGTCCTATCTCACCTGCAAAGCCCTCACATCCTTGGTGCTCATGTCCACGTGAGAAGAAACAACTGCCCAATCCTACACCTAAGTTGATGACGATAAAGTCTTTCATACCATGAGCCGATCCGAAAGTGTGCTCGCCCAATGCAGAGATATGGGCGTCATTCGCCACAGCAACAGCAAGTCCCAAACGGTCACGCATCATCGCTGCCAAGGGTATCACTCCCTTCCAAGGCAGGTTGGGCGCATTGACAATATTTCCTGTAATAAAACTGGCACTGGGTGAACTGATACCCACTGAGCGGATTTTCTCATAGCCGCCATTAGCCTCTACCAACTCAATTATTTTCTCACTAAGGAAAGACACAAAATTGTTGACATCCTGGTAGTCTGTTGTCACAATGCTATCCTCTGCAATGATGTTACCCCTGATATCAACAATAGCATAAGTTGTAGACTCATTACTGATATCAACTCCGACAACCCTTGTTTTAAGATTCTCTTCTTCCATGAATATCTCTAAATAATTTAGTTATAAAAAAGCATTTACTTAAATAAAGAATACTCTTTTACTTCCCAGGCAAGAGCACTGGCACCCAGGACGTCACGCTCACTATTATTCAAAGGAGAGATGATAATATCCACCTTCCCCTTCAGGTTCTGGAAGATATTTGTCTCAAAAGACTCTTTCAAGACATCCATCATCCATTTGCTGTAAGTGGTCATATCACCAGTCAGGATAATCTTCTCCGGATCGACCAATGACGCATAAGTTGCCAAGGCATTGCCCAAATAACGTCCTGTCCGCCGGAATGCCTCTATCGCCACCTCATCACCTTTCTCACAAGCGTCCGCTATCACTTGCAAAGTCAGGGTATCGGTATCCTTCAAGATACTGTCCTTACCCTCAATATCTATCATCTCACGGACCGTCTCTGCCAGTCCGCGAGCGGAGGCATACTCCTCAAGACACCCCTTTTGACCACAGTTGCACTGCCGACCATTCTCTTTGACACAGATATGTCCGAACTCTCCGGCAAAACCGTCAGTACCCAGATGTGTATGACCGTCCAGGAAGATACAACTACCCAGACCACCATGACTAATCGTCACCACGATGAAATTCCGCAGCCCATGGGCAGCACCAAAAGCTCTCTCTCCGACAGCGGTCACATGCGCGTCATTACCCAAGGCTACGGCAAGTCCTAAACGGTCACGCAACAACGCAGCCAAGGGCACATGTCCTTTCCATGGCATGTTAGAGGCGTTCTCCATACTGCCCGTCAGGAAATTACCACTTGGCGCACTGATACCTACTGAGCGAATGGTCTCATAACCACCGTTCTGCTCTGCGAGCATGAGAATCTTCTCACTTAGAACCGACACATACTCATTCACTTTCAGGTAGTCCGAGGTGCGGAAGCTCTCCTTTGCCAGGATACCACCTTGCACATCCACGATAGCATAGGTCGTCAACTCAACACCGACATCAACACCTACAACATGCCTTTTGATTATATTTCCGCTCATTGGTAGTAGTCAATTTATTTAAAAAGTGAATATTCTTTTACATTCCAGGCAAGCACACTCGCTCCCAAGACATTAAGGTTCTTGTCTTCTGTCAGAGAGGTCAGCAACTTGACTTTTCCTTTCATATTATGGAATACATGTTCCTCAAATGACTTATCTGTCGGCTCCAGTAACCATCTCCCTGCCATGGACACCACCCCGGAGAGGATGATGGCCTCTGGGTTGAACAAAGACGCGTAATTGGCAAGACCTATTCCCAAGGCATGCCCTGTACGACGCATCACCTCGATGGCAAGCTCATCACCCTTGTTACAAAATTCTATGACCAACTTGACAGTCAGCTGCTGGACACTACGCATCAAAGAAGGAGTATCACACTCCTCCATCACCTCTTTCGCAGTCAGAAGGATGCCCTTGCCAGCTGTGTATTTCTCCAGACATCCCTGCTTGCCACAGCCACACTGACGACCGCCTTGGATATAGGTGGTATGACCTATCTCGCCGGCAAAGCCATTGGTGCCTTGATGGATGTTACCTTTGCTATAGATACAACTACCCATTCCACTGCCCAGATTAACCAAGATAAAATCCTTCAAACCATGAGCGGCGCCAAAGGCATGCTCCGCCATGGCTATCACATTCGCATTATTATCAACCGCCACCGCTAAACCAAGACGGTCACGTAACATCGCTGCCAACGGGACAATACCCTTCCATGGAAGATTCGGAGAGTTCTCCATACACCCTGTATGAAAATTTCCACTCGGCGCACTGATGCCGACAGAGCGAACAGTGTCAAAACCTCCGTTCCTCTCCATCAGCTCGACGATCGCATCCGACAGTTTTGCCACGAAATCACTGATGTTCGGATAATCGACGGTGGGAAACTCGTCACGGGCCAATATCTCACCACGAATATTGACTAAAGCATAGGAAGTCTTGTCAACTCGGATGTCAACTCCTATGACTTGGGTCTTTAATAAGGATTCTATCATATAACGATATTAGTATTATTTGGCAAATATAGGAAGAATTCCCCATCCAACCAAATAATGTCCGCTTTTTTAGCAAATATTTAACGTATACCAGATAGAGAATGAAAAAAAACGCTAAAATAGGAATTGTATCAGAATATTTTAGTACCTTTGCAACCATTAATACATTATAGAAAAACAATATGAACGTTTTAGAACTCAGTGAACAAGAGATTGGCAGACGCGAGAGTCTGCAAGAACTGCGTCAGATGGGTATCAATCCTTACCCCGCCGCAGAATATCCTACCAACGCTTTCTCTACCGACATACGAGACAGCTTCCATGACGATGACGAGCCCCGTCAGGTATGCATTGCCGGTCGTATGATGAGCCGACGTGTGATGGGAAAGGCAAGCTTTGCGGAGATTCAGGATAGTAAAGGCAGAATACAGGTTTATATCTCACGTGACGACCTCTGCCCGGGAGAAGACAAAGACTTATACAACAAGGTATTTAAGCGATTATTAGATATTGGTGATTTTATTGGTGTCAAAGGCTTCGTATTCCGTACTCAGACAGGGGAGATCTCTGTTCATGCACAGGAGTTGACATTGCTGTCGAAGTCTTTAAAGCCATTACCTATCGTCAAATACAAGGACGGGGTTGCTTACGACAAGTTTGACGACCCTGAGCTTCGTTACCGCCAGCGTTATGTCGATCTGGTCGTCAACGATGGTGTAAAGGACACTTTCTTACAACGTGCCACCGTCATCCGCACTTTAAGGAAAGTACTGGACGAGGCTGGCTATACAGAGGTGGAGACTCCCACGCTTCAGATGATTGCCGGAGGTGCCAGTGCCCGTCCTTTCATCACGCATTTTAACGCTCTGGATCAGGATATGTATATGCGTATCGCCACAGAGCTTTACCTCAAGCGTCTGATCGTCGGCGGTTTTGAGGGTGTTTATGAAATTGGTAAGAATTTCCGCAACGAGGGGATGGACCGCAACCATAACCCGGAGTTCACGTGCATGGAGTTGTATGTTCAGTACAAGGACTACAATTGGATGATGTCATTCACGGAGAAGCTGCTGGAGACCATCTGTATTGCCGTGAACGGGAAGCCCGAGCGTGAGATTGATGGTAATATTGTTAGTTTCAAGGCTCCTTACCGTCGTCTGCCTATCCTTGACGCTATCAAGGAGAAGACGGGTTTCGACTGTGACGGTAAGACAGAGGAGGAGATTCGTGCTTTCTGCAAGGAGAAAGGCATGGAGGTTGACGAGACCATGGGTAAGGGAAAACTGATTGACGAGCTCTTCGGGGAGTGCTGTGAGGGTACCTTCATCCAGCCTACCTTTATTACCGACTACCCCGTGGAGATGTCTCCCCTGACGAAGATGCATCGCAGCAAGCCTGGACTGACAGAGCGTTTCGAGCTGATGGTCAATGGAAAGGAGCTTGCCAATGCTTACTCGGAGCTGAACGACCCCATCGATCAGGAGGAGCGTTTCATTGAGCAGATGAAATTAGCAGACAAGGGTGACGATGAGGCGATGATCATCGATCAGGACTTCCTGCGTGCCCTGCAATATGGTATGCCGCCAACCAGTGGTATTGGTATCGGCATCGACCGTCTGGTGATGCTGATGACAGGCAAGACCTTCATTCAGGAGGTATTGTTCTTCCCACAGATGAAACCAGAGAAGAGGATTCCCCAGAGTACCGTGGCGGAATGGGCTGAGATCGGTGTCGGCGAGGATTGGGTTCCCGTACTCCGCAAGGCTGGCTTTAACCTGATCTCTAACATTAAGGAGGAGAAGGCACAAGGTCTGCAGCAGAAGATCGGAGATATCGTCAAGAAATACAAGTTAGAGATGCAGAAACCCAGCGTGGACGAGATACAACAGTGGATTGACAAAGCAAAGGAATAAGCATGTACGACTGCGGGAAGATAGCCATCATTGGCGGCGGTAGCTGGGCTACGGCAATTGCCAAGATTGTGGTGGGACATACTCACCACATAGGATGGTATATGCGCCGTGACGACCGTATAGATGATTTCAAGCGTCTGGGACATAACCCTGCCTATTTGATGAGCGTGCGCTTCAATACGGATGAGATCTTCTTCTCGTCTGACCTTAACAAGATGGTGCAGATGTACGACACCTTGGTGTTTGTCACTCCGTCACCCTATCTGAAGAGTCACTTGAAGAAGCTGAAGACCCGCATCCGGGACAAGTTCATCATCACGGCTATCAAGGGTATCGTACCTGACGAGAATCTGGTATGCTCCGAATATTTCCATCAGGTCTATGACGTACCTTATGAGAATCTTGCATGTATCGGCGGTCCCTCCCATGCCGAGGAGGTCGCTCTGGAACGACTCAGTTACCTGACTATAGGATGTGCCGACCGTGGGAAAGCGCAGGCTTTTGCGGATATCATGGCGAGCGACTATATCAAGACCAAGACCTCTACGGATGTGATTGGCATCGAGTACTCTTCTGTGCTGAAGAATGTCTATGCCATTGCCGCCGGTATCTGCAACGGACTGAAGTTCGGTGACAACTTCCAGGCGGTATTGATGGCGAATGCCGTACAGGAGATGGCTCGTTTCCTGAAGGTGGTACATCCTATTGAGCGTAATATCGTCGACAGTGTTTACTTGGGCGACCTTCTGGTGACGGGCTATTCTAACTTCTCCCGCAACCGCACTTTTGGTACGATGATTGGAAAAGGTTACTCCGTCAAGTCGGCACAGATAGAGATGGAGATGATTGCGGAGGGGTATTTCGGCACCAAGTGTATGAAGGAGATCAACCGCCACTGCCATGTCAACATGCCGATCCTCGATGCCGTCTATAATATCCTGTACGAGCGTATCAGTCCGCAGATCGAGATCAAGCTACTCACAGATTCCTTCAGGTAATTTTACCTGATTTACCATCATTTCTCTCACCTCTCACCTCTCACCTCTTACCTCTCACCTCTTACCTCTCACCTCTTACCTCTCACCTCTTTAACTGTAGCAAGCAAAAGCTTGCGGAAGTTGAGTGACTGGCTATTCAGCAAAAAGCAATCCCAACGAGTAAAAAACGTTAAAATAACACATGGTACACAGATTTGTGGTCCACAAATTTGTGTACTACTCCAAATTTACCTATATTTGCATTCAAATAACTATTGAATCAGAGTACGATGAACAAGGCATTTGTATATGGAATGTCTGTAGAAGGAGAAAACTTCACAGACAGAGTGAAAGAAACGAAACGGTTGAGACTGGATTTTGAGAATGGAGTCAACGTGATTCTTATTTCACCCCGCCGAATGGGCAAGAGTTCCATCGTAAAGAAGGTACGTTCCGAAATAACCGATCCTGCTATCAAAATTGTGTTTATGGACATCTACGACTGTCGTAGCGAGTACGATTTCTACAATCGTTTTGCCTCTACACTGATGAAGCAGACCGCTACAAGAACAGAGCAAATAGTCGAGAACATCAGGCGGTTCTTAACTAGGCTTACGCCGAAAATAGCTTTTTCACCCGAACCTCTATCAGAAATGTCACTATCCTTGGGAATAACGCCACAGAACTACCAACCCGAAGAAATCCTTCAACTGCCCGAGGCAATAGCCCAAGAACAGGGTATTCATATCATTATCTGTATTGATGAGTTTCAGCAGATTGGCGAGTTCAGTGACTCACTGACCATCCAGAAACGCCTTCGCGGCATTTGGCAGCATCAACGTAACGTGTCTTACTGTCTCTTTGGTAGCAAGAAGCACTTAATGACTAACCTTTTCCAAAATCGGAAAATGCCTTTCTACCAGTTTGGAGAAATGATGTACCTCGACAAGATACCAACGACCGAGTGGATACAATTTATATGTAGTCGTTTTGAGAGTCAAGGCAAACACATATCTGAAGACCTTGCGCAAAGAATCTGTGAAACGGTAGAGAACCATTCCTCATATGTTCAGCAACTGGCTTGGAATGTTCTGGCTGAAACAGACGAGGTGACTACAGAACAAGATTTTGAGAATGGCGTAGAATCTTTGTTGGCGCAATGTTCTGGTTTGTTTGAACAGCATATACAAGACCTGACATCTTATCAATTGAACTTTATTCGTGCCATTTGCAATGGTGTACACAATGATTTCGGCAGTAAAGCCATACTCGACGAATATAATCTGGGCACAAAGTCGAACATCACGCGTATCAAAAACGCACTACTTGACCGTGAACTCATCGAAATAACCAAAGACGGTATATTCTTAGAAGACCCTGTATTTAAGTTGTGGATGAAGAAGTAAATCATCTCACCCTACCTACCAATGTTGCGACTACAGATTTCAATGCTGTATTTCTGACTCATATTCTGAATGTTTTATAGGATTATGACTGCGTTTAAGCTTGGCAAAGTCAAACTCGTAACTTTGCCAAGCATTAGCAGAATCGACGCAAAGCGTCAACAACAGACTATCCGCACGCGGTTTCAAGATTGGGGTTTCAGCACGCGCCGACGCACGAGGTCGTACCCAGTGCGGTCAATAGTGCAGTGGCGATAGATGCGATGATCTGGACAATCCATTTGAGTGTTTCTTTCTTCATTGTTGTAAAGGTTAGAGGTTAAAGGTTAGAGGTTAAAGGTTAAAGGTAAAGATTGATTGTTTGAAGTTCCTCCCCCTGAGCAGGGGGAGGTCAGGAGAGGGTCTTACCCCTCGTTCTCTACAGCTACAGCTACCGCATTCTCATGCGTCTCCTCGAAGACCACATCCTTGACGAGCTGTTTTGCCACTGCGAACTTCTGGTAGATGGTTCCGTTGGCACGGTGACCCTGACCGGTCACCACTCGGACAGTCTCGGGAGTGAACAGCACTCGACGGGTGGTGATGTTCTGTGCGCCCAGGTCCTCCACCTTGTCGGCACCGATGCTGGAGAAGCCCACCTTGAAGATGCCGATGCCCTCCAGCTTCACCTTCTGTCCCAGCTCGAAGTAGTGCTTCATGGCTGCTCCCAACTCGTCCAGCACTGCGATGATGTCGCTTCGCTTCACGGATGCCTGAGACTGGATGTACTCTGCGAGTTGCTTGGTCTCGACAAAGCCTTTGTCATAGACTGCCTTTGCGAAGTACTTGCCGAAGGCGTTAGAACGGAGGTTGTTGTTTTTTACTTTTACAAATTTCTGACTCATAGTTTTTGTGTGTTTTTAAAAGGTTAATGAATAAGGTTGTCGGTGGCAATGGTGGTGCAAGGTGAACGCAGAGCCGAGCTCGCTCGAGCTATGCTGAGCCGCAGCCCGCAATCGCCGTTGCTTCCTCAATGCAACGGCAAAGGTAATACATTTAACACGCCATGTCAATAGTTTTGAGGAAAATTCGTGTAAAAATTTGTTAACAAAATGAAGAGGCATTGTTAATATGTATTAACAAAATAGAGTGCTTTTTATTCCGATATCTCCCATCACTGATTCCAATATCTCCGACACCTCATTCCAATATCTGGAACAAGGTGTCGGAGATATTGCGATACCCCCATACAAGGCATTCCGATCGGGGTTGGCAATACTTGTATGCCATATCCGCACAAAGAGCATTACATTACAGATTACAGTTAGCAATTTTTGAACCCTATTATGCATGCATAATTTATGCATATATATTTATATATTATATATATTATAAATAATATATATAATATATAATTTTTTGTTACGCATTATTCTTTTCTACTAACTGTAATCTGTAATGTAATGCCACCTGACAAACTCTCTAAGACCTTTTGTCTTTTCCACCCTGTTCCCTGTAACTTTGCAGAATGATGACTAAAAACCATCATTAGCAATATGGAAAACAATATCAGAAGATTCCCACCTGACTTTATGTTTCAACTGACAAAAGAAGAATTTTATGAATTGCAGAGAAATTTGATATTCCAAAATGGAATTTCAAGTTGGGGAGGAACACGTAAACTCCCTTATGCATTTACTCAAGCAGGACTGGCAATGCTATCTGGGTTGCTTAGGGCACTGGCAGAACTGCAGCCCAGAGACCCGAAGCCACACAGACGCATCGGGTTTATACAAGAAGAATAACTACTTAACGCGAGTTCGTCGAACTCACGTTATTTTATAAAAATAAAACGGCAGTTGTTTCACTTTTCCACAAAAAGAAACGGTTGAAATAACAGCAAGTCCCTTCCATTTCCGTACTTTTGCACTCCGAAAAATAGACGAAAGGTCATACTTATATTTCACATGATGAAAATTTCAATAAAAAGTAAAATAATCATGAATCACGCACGTGTTTTTTTATTTTTGACGATGCTCATGCTGCCACTGCTGGGTCATGCCCAAATTCTGGTACCAGAGGACATACCAACCCCCAATGCAGCATCATTGGGGAGGTATGGCGATTCCCCCATGTCCTACTATACAGGAAGTGTAGGAATCAGTGTTCCATTGTACACATTCTCGGTGAAAGGGGTTGAACTTCCCCTTTCGCTCAACTATGACTCTTCCGGGCTATTAATCAACAGCCTACCAAGCTGGACGGGTATGAATTGGTCTCTTCAAGCAGGTGGAGTCATTATAAGACAGAAACACGGATACTATGATGAGCAGACTTTCCCACAGCAAGCCCACGCCTCATCATTTCTTCGCTATTTTGATAATTATTCCAATCTTCCAAATCTGATGTCCCCTTCCACAGACAACTATCAAAAGTTGCGCAATGGTATTTATAGCGGCATCAAGGATTTTGCACCGGATGTCTTTATATTTAACTTTATGGGGAAAAGTGGCAAATTCTTTCTCGGCAACGACGGGCAGTGGAAAGTGCAAAGTAAAGATAATATTGAAGTCATTTTTGACATAACCAATACGAATAATTATATCTCCCCCTTTTTCGCCCATTATCCCAAGGCAGGTGCGATAGACGCTAATCAGCCGAAGGTCATCAGAGGATTCAGGCTGAGGGATGAGAATGGAACTATTTATGTTTTTGGTGGTTACAATTCTGCGATAGAATACACAACAGACTTTCACAATATGACATGTGATGAGGACGTGTATTCATGGCATCCCACAAGTTGGTATCTAACAGAGGTAATTGACAAATACGGTAACGTGTTATACTCTCTTACATATGAGAGAGGACGCTATATCGCACAGGTTTATAATTACTGGCAATACATGGAGTCTTCCTATAGCTTTACGTTTACCCAATCACTCGGTCTATATAAAAAGGAACTGTCTGGCAGTCAATGGAGTTTTGACAGAACTTTTCCTTACGGCATATCAGTCAGTTCCCCCGTTTATCTTACTCAGATTAAATCCTCCAATGGCGTTACGGCACACTTTACATCTGTCGACACGATGAACGGTCACGCTTTCTATAACAAGTTATATAGCAAATATCCTGGTGATAAACTTTATGAGAATCTGGCAAGACAATCACCCAAATGGGTTGCCAAATATAATCCTGACAATAGTAGCAGCCTCAACAACTTCTATAACAAGCCTGGTGCTTTCTACTATTTGCAGCTAATATATAGTAATTACAGCTCCAACACATATACAGTTCCAACGGGACCTAGAAAAGACATATTAGGCGTTACAGGAATCAGACAACTTGTGAGGATAGAGATTAAAAGTTCCGGGAAAAGTGGAAAGGCATTCTCCCTCATGTATCAAACCACACCGAGGATGGTATTGACCTCAGTCTCAATCCAAGGAGCACCAGCCTATTCATCTGGACAAGGAAATGTAGGATACTACTCTTTCAAGTATTATAACCTTAATCTCCTCCCGACCGATTATCTGACACAGGCTGCTGACCATTGGGGATATTACAATGGGAAAGATTTCCAATACCCCAATGGCTATAGTCCCTCATGGTTTAAAACCCAAAGAGACCCCAATGGAGAGTATTCCAAGTATGGTATGCTTACAGAGATTGACTACCCCACAGGTGGATCCAGCGTGATAGAGTATGAGCCACACACTTTCTCAAAACGACTCTCCTTGGACCGGCAGTCTATAAAGGACTCAACTGGTATTGCAGGCGGTGTACGGGTAAAATCCATAACCGACTATGACGACATCAACCATACTAACATGCTAAGTAAAAGAACTTTCTCCTATATCAACCCGGTGACTCGCAAATCAAGTGGAGAGTTGTTAGTACCACCAATATATGGATGGTCTAACTGGCTATATAATTCCAATGACGGAGATGATGCTCATTATCATCTGACGCAATTCCGCTCCACCTCCATTTTCCCTTTGTCTAACTCTTCAGGTCCACACATAGGATACTCTTACATAGAGGAAACATTTGGTGACGGAAGCAAGACACGCTATGAGTATTCCAACATCTCCAACTCACAGTATAGGGATAAAAAATATGACATTACTTTCACATCGTCATATCCTGCTCCCGGTGATGTGTTCAGCGAGCGTGGATTTATGAGGGGAAATCTTCTGCAGACAACACATTTTAATGCCAGCGGAGACAAAGTCAGATCCAAAGGGATGAAATACAGAAGCACAGGACTGGAGGAATACGTGCTCGCCAGTAATCTTAGCCCTGTCTATGGAGGATTGTCCGCTGCACTTTACTTCTTAGCAGGTGGTGTTTATCGACTTTACTACCCGAAAGTAGATATTATTGAGGAAAATGATACGGTGTTCTCAACGAGTGGTAATATAATCACAAATACATATTACACAAGAGAGGACAAGACAATTAACATGACAAACAGCTACAGCCATAAGGTGGATGTAAGATTGCTGAATTCGGTAGAGACAGTCAGGAATGGCTTTAGTGAAAAAACAAAATACACCTATGGAAGCCTATCAGGAACTGCACCTGACAATTTGCTTCACAATTCACGTTTTATTCTTCAGCCGATTAAGACAACAAAATATAGGAACAATGTTTTCGTCAACGAACAAACTATTTCCTATAAGAAAAACGTTATTTCCATTCCACATGTCGGCACGAGGACTGACATAGTCCCCGATTACGAGCTTATGCGATACTACGACGGGAGAACTGACACTTTGATATCTTATGGATATTACCCGAACACATCAAACCTGATGAGTTATAAAAAAGCAGGAGAGCCCGTAACGTTTCTAAAATGGGACAAGTACAACAATTTCCTAATAATGAAAGGGACGACTTACTGCACTTGGGAATTACGCATAGAGTCTATGGCAGATCGTGACGACATGGTCAATAGTATCAAGAGTTTCATGTCCTCCTCCGGTGGGCAGTTGACGGGTTACGTCTATGACCCTATTGCAGGTGTTACTGCAATAGTACAGCCCAATGGCGATGTTACATATTATAATTATGACTGGTTTGGCAGGCTTTCTTCCGTTTATGACACTAACAATACACTTTTGAGAAAATATAACTACAACTACAAGAAAAAGAATCCATGAAATATTCAGGTAAAAACATTTTCCTGTCTGTCACATTAAGTATGACAGTTTGCCCTACTTGTCTCGCCCAAAATACAAGTGCCAATTTTATTGAGACTGTAATTAAGAGTAGTCAGACTGACAGTGTTGTGCAAATAGATTACCATGACGGGCTAGGACGGCTGCAAGAGACTGTAATGAAGGGGTATACCCCTCATAAGAACGACCTTATCACCTTGCAGGAATATGACAGCAAAGGAAGACCGTCAAATCTTTGGAAGCCTGTTTACAAAAGTGCGACAGGAAATAATGAAGATGCCGGGAGCATTAAGCAAATGGCGAATGGCCAATGGGGGACGGCTTATCCTTACAACAAAAACGTATATGAGAACTCGCCACTCGACAGGATTTTGCAAGTATTTGGTCCCGGTACCGAGTGGCATCAGAGTGGCAAAGCGGTAATAACAGCTTATTCATCTAATAATAATACCGAATGCGCCAGGTACTCTTTCACAGCATCTGGTCAGTTGTTAAAGCAGGGCTGTCTCCCTGCGAACTCTCTGGAAAAACTATTGACAACAGACGAGGACGGAGTCAAAACTGCCGTTTTCAAGGATGTTTATGGTAACACCATACTTGAACGAGTACTTGACGGCTCTATATGCTACGATACCTATTATGTCTATGACCAGTACGGCAATCTAAGAATGGTCATACCACCGGCTGCGAGCGACTTGCTAACAACAGACAATACATACTGGAACAAGTCTAACTCAATAGTCAGACAATATTGCTATTATTATGAGTATGACGGAAGCGGACTCTGTACTTTGAAACAGCTACCGGGCTGTGACCCTGTCAAATTCAAATATGACAAGGCTGGGCGGATGATTTTCTCGCAAGACGGTAATCAAAGAACTTCCAACCAATGGACGTTTTTCCTTTATGATAAATTTGGACGTATGGCTGTGCAGGGCACCTGCAACTCTGCGATACCTGATATTTCTACGTTAACAGTGGTTGCGACACCTTCGTCATCAGGTTCTTATGCAGGATACTCAACCAACATTTCTTTGTCGAATACGCAGTTACTGGTGGTAAACTACTATGACAATTATTCCTTTATTGATTATGCGACCTCTACGGAGAAAAACATCTTGAACTTCGTCTCTTATAACGGGTATCCCTCAAAATATGACAATGTCATGGGATTACAGACAGGGAGCCGTTGCTATCAACTCGGATCGCCATCAAAATATACGATAAAAGCCTTTTATTATGACGAGAAATCCCGTGTTATATGTACTAGATCAACAAATCATCTGGGTGGGAAAGAGATTTTCCATACTCATTTTTCACTGTCTGACAAACCCCTAAAGACAATTCATGAGCATACAGGAATGAGTGAGGTCACGGAAGAATATACCTTTACATACGACCATAGCGACCGCCTTAAAACAAAAATGTATAAGATTAATAATGCTCAGCGATTATTGGCAAGTTACAACTATGATGAATACGGGCGTTTAGATAGTAAAAATGTTGGTGGAATGGAGAATATATCGTATACTTACAACGTGCGAGACTGGCTGACAAGAATTGGCAGTAATAAATTTGAGGAGAACCTGCTATACCAGAAATCTGACTTCGGGGTTAGTCCGTCAAAACTCTGCTATAACGGCAACATCTCTGCAATGACATGGAAGACGGGCAATGACAATAAGGTGAGGGGTTACAAGTTCTCCTACGACCATTTGAACCGTCTTACGGCATCCGCCTATGGTGAGGGCAGCGGACTTTCCTCCAATGTGAACCGCTATGGTGAGACTTTCCAGTACGACAAGATGGGAAATATTGAGGCTATCACACGATACGGACTACAGGACAATAATGTATATGGAAAAGTGGATGACTTGACTTTTATCTATAATGGCAATCAGGTTGTCAAAGTGGACGATACTGTCAGCGGTCCGTTTTACAGCGGAGCGTTTCACTTTGTTGACGGATCGAATGCCACCACAGAGTACACTTATGACAAAAACGGTAATATGACGAAAGATTTAAATAAGCGAATTTCATCAATTGAATATAATTTACTAAATTTGCCGTCGAGAATAAAAAGAGGGAATGGATTTATGGCATACGCATATAATGCAATTGGAGAAAAAATGCACTATTCCAGAGAGGTTGACTATGGTGGTAATTCTAGTTGCACTCCTTCTGATGGAGGTGGTGATTGTCGTTATTTGTCTATTACTGAGTATACAGATTACTGTGGTAATGTTATCTACGAGGGAGATGATTTTTCTGAGTTCAATACAACAAAAGTAATGACAGACGAAGGCTATATCACCTTCAACGGCTCCACACCACAATACCATTTTTACCTGAAGGATCACTTAGGCAACAATCGTGTCGTTCTGAATGCTGGTGGTGGTATTGAGCAGGTGAATCATTACTACTCCTTTGGAGGTCTGATGGGCGAGAGCACCAATGGTGATGTGCAAGCGTACAAGTACAATGGTAAAGAACTGGACCGCATGAACGGGCTTGACTGGTACGACTATGGAGCACGTCATATGGACGGCATCAGGTTTACGACGATAGACCCGATGGCGGAGAAATACTATGGTGTCAGTCCGTATGCGTATTGCAAAGATAATCCGATAAAGTATATTGATATCAAAGGGGAAAAACCTGGGGATTTCTTCATAAGCAAAGACGAGGCAGCTAAAGATTTCGGAATATATTATAATGATAATTCTATAAGAACAAATAGAGAGTTTGCATCTTATATTTTTGAGGTAAGAGATTGTGATGGAATAAAAGGATATAGTTATTCAATAGCAACTGTTGGAGATAGAAATGGTGTTAAACCGCAAAGTGAAATTGGGGCAAATAATATAGCAACAATTCATACTCATGCAGCATATGATTCTGAACTCGGACAAGGAAATGAATTGTTTTCAGGTTCATTTAAACCAGATACAGGAGAATATTTCTCTTCTGAGGAAAAACGAAAATCCAATCTTCCAAATGATATAGGAAATTCCAACAAACGAGGGACTGATAGTTACTTAGTAACTCCTAATGGGTCGTTACAAAAATACAATCCATTAACAGGAAAAATAACTGTTATATCAAATGATATGCCAAGTGATGCAAATGATCCTTATAGACTCAACTATATTGATATCAAAGAAAATAATCCAACTACAATATGGGAAATTATGCAGATGCAAGAAAACATTAATAAAGGTATTCTTTATAATCAATAGTTCGGTAAAAATATAGTTAAATTCATTAACATTCAAGATAAATCTCAA
>CALFUF010000123.1 GCA_937916405.1 uncultured Prevotella sp. | reverse complement strand
TACGGTCATTCTGCGTTAATTCTCCAAAATCCGTCTTTCGTTACAGACTTTTTTAGTAACTTTGCCAACGGATAATCAAAAAGAATATGACAAGAGAAGGATTTGAGGCATTGATGGAGAAATATGCCGAACAGATAGAACACATTCGTCAGTCGGCACACGATTTGCATAAAAGTGTGAACCAGACCTATGGTGACGATTTGCCTTATGGCTACCATCTGGACATGGTGGTCAACGGTATTCGAGAATTTGGGCATCTGGTATGTGCCAGAGAGGAGGAGATCTTGCCATTGTTCTTTGGTGGGTATTATCATGACAGTATCGAGGATGCCCGTCTGACCTATAATGATGTGTTGAAGACTGCAAGGCAGATGATGACTGAGGAGCAGGCATATATGGCGACTGAGATTGCCTATGCGCTTACCAATGACAAAGGGCGTACTCGAGCTGAGAGGGCAGGGGAGAAATACTACAAGGGTATTCGTGAGACGCCATACGCTCCCTTTGTAAAACTCTGCGACCGTCTTGCCAATATCACGTTCAGTTGTTCAGGTGTCGACGAGAATAATCTCCACATGAAAGAGGTGTACAAAGGAGAGGTGCCCCATTTCCTCACTAATATCAATCCGCATAGTGACGACCAGCGTTTCCTGGTACCTCAGGAGGTGGTGTATAAGTTGGCAGAGTGCTTGATTGACGACTTGGAGCGTGAGGAGCAGAATGCGTCGGCATGGTGGCATGAGTATTAGTTGAGAGTTTAGAGGTTAAAGGTTAGAGTTTAAAGGTTAAGATATATTAGATATGGCGTTTGGAACTTGGATAGGAGGATTTCTGGGATGGATGACGGCAGGTCCGTTAGGCGCATTGGCTGGTATCGTGTTGGGCAAGATGTTCGACTCGATGATGGATGCGGTGAACTCCCCAGAGACACAAGGCACGTTTGAGAGTCCTTTCGGACAGCAGACGACAAATAGTTATCAGCGAACAACCAGACAGCGTACTGACTACGGACAGCGTAACAGTTTCTTGTTCTCACTGTTGGTACTCGCCTCCTATATCATCAAGGCTGATGGGAAGGTGATGCACTCGGAGATGGAGTTCGTACGTCAGATGCTGCGTCAGAACTTTGGAGAGCAGGCTTCGATAGAAGGTAATGATATCTTGAGGAAACTCTTCGATGAGCAGAAAAGGGTTGGTGCCTCCTCTTTCAAGCATACGGTGGCAGACTGTTGTCGGCAGATAGCCCGTAACATGGACTACTCCCAGCGTCTGCAACTGCTGAACTTCCTCGTGATGATCGCACAAGCCGACGGCAAGGTGCCCCAGAGCGAGATTACTGCACTGAAAGAGTGTGCTCAGTGGTTGCAGATGTCTGTCGATGAGGTCGACTCAATGATGGGATTGGGTAAGGACGACCTTGCCTCTGCTTATCAGGTACTTGGTGTATCGCCTAATGCGACGGATGATGAGGTGAAGAAGGCATATCGTAAACTAGCCTTGGAGCATCATCCCGACAAGGTGGCAGCATTGGGTGAGGATATCCGTAAGGCTGCGGAGAAGAAGTTCCAGGAGATCAATGCCGCTAAGGATAAAATCTGGAAGGCAAGAGGGCTTTAGAGTTTAGAGTTAAGAGTTTAGAGTTTAGAGTTGAGAGGTACTGCTATTATCGTGCCAGAGGGATTGCATGAGGTGTTGCTGCATGCCTGTTGTGCTCCTTGCTCATCCGCTATAGTAGAGTGGATGCTGCAACATGATATAAAGCCTACTGTTTTTTACTATAATCCCAATATCTATCCTCGTGAGGAATACGAGATCCGCAAGAACGAGAGTAAACGTCATGCAGAGAGTCTTGGTATTCAGTGGATTGACGGTGACTACGACCATAAGGGGTGGTTGCTGGGAGTCTGTGGATTGGAGGGAGAACCCGAACGGGGACGACGTTGCGAGCAGTGTTTCACCCTTCGTCTGACGAGAGCAGCACAAGAGGCGAAGATACGAGGCTTGCAGTATTTCACCACTACACTCGCCTCGTCGCGATGGAAGAGTCTGGAACAGATTAATCGTGCAGGACTGCTCGCCGAGCAAGTAGTGGAAGGCACTATTTTCTGGGATCAGAATTGGCGAAAGGGTGGGCTGCAGGACCGTCGTAACCAGTTGCTGAGGGAATACCAGTTCTATAATCAGCAGTATTGTGGTTGTGAGTTTTCCCAACGGAAAGAATAAAAACGAGGCGCATTATTTGTGAGTCTCGTTTTTTTTGTGTAATTTTGTCGCCCAAAATAAATAAGGTATATATGTTTGAGAATTTAAGTGACAGACTTGAACGCTCGTTCAAGATATTAAAAGGTGAGGGAAAAATCACTGAGATTAACGTTGCAGAGACCTTGAAAGATGTGCGTCGCGCCCTGTTGGATGCCGATGTCAACTACAAGGTAGCAAAGACCTTCACGGATACTGTCAAGCAGAAGGCGATGGGAATGAATGTGCTCACTGCCGTGAAGCCAGGACAGTTGATGGTGAAGATCGTACACGATGAGCTTGCCGAGTTGATGGGTGGCAAGGCGGTGGATCTGAAACTGGAGGGTCGCCCCTCCATCATCCTGATGTCTGGTCTGCAAGGTTCTGGTAAGACAACGTTCAGTGGTAAGCTTGCCAATATGCTGAAGAACAAGCAGCATAAGAACCCCTTGCTGGTGGCATGTGATGTCTATCGTCCAGCAGCTATCCAACAGTTGCACGTAGTCGGAGAGAGTGTTGGTGTTCCTGTCTATTCCGAGCCCGACAACAAGAATGTCGTAGAGATTGCCAATAACGCCATCAAGGAGGCGAAGGCAAAGAACTATAATGTGGTCATCATCGATACTGCCGGTCGTCTTGCTGTCGACGAGGAGATGATGAACGAGATAGCCACCCTGAAAGAGGCTGTCAATCCTGACGAGACCCTCTTTGTGGTTGACTCGATGACTGGTCAGGATGCAGTCAATACTGCCAAGGAATTCAACGACCGTCTTGACTTTGATGGTGTTGTACTGACTAAACTCGATGGTGATACCCGTGGTGGTGCAGCGCTTTCTATCCGTACTGTTGTCACGAAACCGATTAAGTTTGTGGGAACAGGTGAGAAGATGGAGGCAATTGACGTGTTCCACCCAGAGCGTATGGCAGACCGCATCCTCGGAATGGGTGATATCGTCAGCCTCGTAGAACGTGCCCAGGAGCAGTTTGACGAGAAGCAGGCTCGTGAGTTGGAGAAGAAGATCCGTAAGAATAAGTTTGACTTCAACGACTTTATGCAGCAGATTCAGCAGATTAAGAAGATGGGAAACATCAAGGACCTTGCTGGTATGATTCCTGGAGTGGGAAAGGCTATCAAGGATATTGATATTGACGATAATGCCTTCAAGGGTGTTGAGGCTATCATCAACTCCATGACTCCCAAGGAGCGTGCCAACCCTGATATCATCAACCAGAGTCGGCGTCAGCGTATTGCCAAGGGCTCAGGTACGAAGATTGAGGAGGTCAACCGCTTGATCAAACAGTTTGACCAGACCCGTAAGATGATGAAGATGGTGGCTGGCGCAGGCAACTCAAAGATGGCGCAGATGGCTGCCGCTATGAAGATGCGTGGTGGAATGCCGAAAATTTAAACTATATTCCCTATAGTTCCTATAGTACTTATAGTTCCTATAATTTTTATAAAGATGCAATTAATTGATGGAAAAGCAACGGCAACAGCCATTAAGGCGGAGATTGCCGAAGAGGTAAAAGAGATAGTGGCACGTGGTGGCAAACAGCCCCATCTGGCTGCTGTACTCGTTGGTCATGACGGTGGCAGTGAGACATACGTGAAGAATAAAGTGCTTGCCTGTGAGGCTTGTGGTTTTAAGTCAACACTTATCCGCTACGAGGCAGATATAACAGAGGAGGAGTTGCTTGCCTGTGTCGACAAACTGAACAAGGATGCCGACGTGGATGGCTTCATTGTACAGTTGCCCCTTCCCAAGCACATTGACGAGCAGAAGATCATCGAGGCAATCGACTATCGTAAGGATGTCGACGGCTTCCATCCCATCAATGTGGGACGTATGGCTATCGGACTGCCTTGCTTTATCTCCGCAACACCATTAGGTATCATTACCTTGCTGAAGCGATACCATATCGAGACCAGCGGAAAGAAGTGCGTGATTCTTGGACGTTCTAATATCGTAGGTAAGCCCATGGCACAGTTGATGATGCAGAAACAATATGGTGATGCTACTGTGACCGTTTGTCACTCTCGCTCAAAAACACTCAAAGAGGAGTGTCGGGAGGCTGACATCATTATTGCCGCTATCGGTCAGCCCGACTTCGTGACTGCCGATATGGTGAAGGAGGGCGCCGTCATTATCGACGTTGGCACTACCCGTGTTCCTGATGCTACCCGTAAGAGTGGTTTCCGTCTTAATGGTGACGTGAAGTTTGATGAGGTGGCTCCGAAGTGTTCTTATATCACACCAGTACCTGGTGGAGTAGGACCGATGACCATCTGCTCGCTGATGAAGAATACCCTTGCCGCTGGTAAGAAGGAATATTATAAATAGTGTAGAGTTGAGAGTTGAGGGTTTAGAGTTTGCTACCGCCCAAGAGTGGTATGAGCAAGGTAACGCCTATCGGAAGCAGGGCAACTGGCAGGAAGCTATCAACAGCTATATCAAGGCGATAGAATTTGATCCGGAAAGTCCTGCCGTAGAGGCGAAACGGATGCTCGACGATATATTGAGTTTTTATCACAAGGATTACTATAATCCATAAACAAATACTAAGAGAATGGCTAAACTGAAAGGTGCTATTGTGGTGAATACCGACCGCTGTAAAGGATGTGTGCTCTGTGTGAGTGCTTGTCTACAAGGTGTTATCGCTTTGGCTAATCGTGTCAACGTGCATGGCTATCCCTATGTGGAGCCTGCACAGATAGACAAGTGTACCGGCTGTACGTCGTGTGCTGTGGTTTGTCCTGACGGATGTATCACGGTCTATCGTAAAAAAGTAGAGGAGTAAAAAGATGGCAGAACAGGAAGTAACACTTATGAAGGGCAACGAGGCGATAGCCCACGCTGCCATCCGTTGTGGTGCTGACGGATATTTCGGATATCCTATTACCCCACAGAGTGAAGTAATTGAGACCCTTGCTGAGCTGAAGCCTTGGGAGACTACTGGTATGGTGGTGCTGCAGGCAGAGAGTGAGGTGGCGTCAATTAATATGATTTATGGTGGTGCGGCAGCAGGAAAGCGTGTGCTGACCTCTTCTTCTTCACCAGGTATCGCCCTGATGCAGGAGGGTATCACCTATATGGCTGGTGCGGAACTGCCTGGCGTGTTTGTGAACGTACAGCGTGGCGGTCCTGGACTGGGTACTATCCAGCCTTCACAGGGTGACTATTTCCAGGCTACCCGTGGTGGCGGTAATGGAGACTATAACGTTATCGTCCTTGCCCCCAACTCTGTACAGGAGATGGCTGATTTCGTTGACCTCGCTTTTGAGTTGGCGTTTAAGTATCGCAATCCGGCTATGATCCTTGCTGATGGTGTCATCGGACAGATGATGGAGAAAATCGTATTGCCTCCTTATAAGCCCCGCCGTACCGAGGAGCAGATACGTAAGGAGTGTCCTTGGGCAACGATTGGACGCACCAAGGACCGCAAACCCAATATCATTACCTCGTTGGAGTTGAAGCCAGAGGCAATGGAGGCTCGTAATCTCCACTTACAGGAGAAATATAAGGAGATCCAGGAGAAGGAAGTACGTTACGAGACCCTCTACTGTGATGATGCGGAATATCTGATTGTCGCTTTCGGTTCTGCGGCACGTCTGACGCAGAAAGCAATTGAGATGGCTCGCGAGGAGGGTCTCAAAGTAGGGCTGTTGCGTCCTATCACACTATGGCCTTTCCCCTCAAAGGCAATCGCAGAGATGGCACAAGGAAAGAAAGGTGTTCTTGTCGTAGAGATTAATGCTGGACAGATGGTACAGGACGTACGTCTTGCTATCAATGGGGCTTTGCCTGTTGAGCAGTTCGGTCGTCTGGGTGGTATCGTACCAGAGCCTGAGGAGATTATTGATGCATTAAAGAAGATGATGTAAGATGGAAAAAAATATCATAGCACCAGAGAATCTGGTATATCAGAAACCAACACTGATGAACGACAACCACATGCACTACTGCCCTGGTTGCTCGCATGGTGTAGTCCATAAACTCGTGGCTGAGGTCATCGAGGAAATGGGAATGGAAGAGAAAACGGTTGGTGTCTCTCCCGTAGGTTGTGCGGTATTTGCTTATAACTATTTGGATATCGACTGGCAGGAGGCTGCCCATGGACGTGCTCCAGCAGTGGCTACTGCTATCAAGCGTCTGTGGCCCGACCGGCTGGTATTCACCTATCAGGGTGACGGCGACCTTGCCTGTATCGGTACCTGTGAGACGATTCACGCCTTGAACCGTGGTGAGCATATTGCCATCATCTTTATCAATAATGCCATTTATGGTATGACGGGTGGACAGATGGCACCGACGACACTGATGGGTATGAAGACCTCTACCTGTCCTTATGGTCGTCGTGCAGACCTACATGGTTATCCTCTGCATATCACTGAGATCGCAGCAACACTGGAGGGTACTTGTTATGTGACTCGCCAATCAGTGGAGACGGTTGCGGCTATCCGTAGTGCGAAGAAGGCTATCCGTAAGGCTTTCGAGGCTTCGATGGCAGGTAAGGGTAGCAGTCTGGTGGAGATTGTCAGCACCTGTAACAGCGGTTGGAAGATGTCGCCAAAGGCTGCCAACGAGTGGATGCAGGAGCACATGTTCAACTACTATCCGAAAGGAGACTTAAAAGACACGACAAAATGAAAAAAGAAATAATTATCAGTGGCTTCGGCGGTCAAGGTGTCCTCTCAATGGGCAAGATTCTTGCCTATTCTGGACTGATGGATGACAAGGAGGTGACATGGATGCCTGCCTATGGTCCTGAGCAACGTGGTGGTACAGCCAATGTGACCGTTATCGTGAGCGATGAGAAAATCAGTTCACCCATCCTCAGTAAGTTTGATATTGCCATCGTACTCAACCAGCCCTCTTTGGAGAAGTTTGAGCCAAAACTCAAACCTGGTGGTATTTTGATCTATGATGGCTATGGTATCCTGAATCCCCCGACACGTAAGGATATCACAGTTTATCGCATCGACGCGATGGACAAGGCGGCGGAGATGAAGAATGCCAAGGTGTTTAATATGATTGTACTGGGTGGACTCCTCAAGGTGGCTCCTGTGGTCAGCACCAATGGTGTGGAGAAAGCTCTCTACAAGACATTACCTGAACGCCACCATGCAATGATTCCCCTTAATATGCAGGCAATCGAGGAGGGTGGTAAAATAATTGAAAAGATATAATATATATAATAAGGTATAGAAAGTGGCATGCGATTTTGTTTTGCATGCCACTTTTTGATTTGTATCATCAAAAAGTTGTCCCAATTGCGTATTTTTCTTTTCATTTTTTCCAATTATCCATATTTTATTTGTACCTTTGCACCACGAAACCCATTAAAAATAGAAAAATGAAAAAAGTATTAATGATTGTAGTTATCTTGTGCACCGCTGTAGGAGTTCGTGCAGGTGGACTGATGACCAACACCAATTATCACATTGCCTTTGATCGTATGATGGCTCGTGGTGCCACTTTTGAAATTGATGCTGCTTTTAGTAATCCTGCAGGACTTGCCTGGGGACATGAGGGATGGCAGTTGTCTTTGAATTTCCAGAAACCTTGGCAGAATCGTGATATAGAGACCACTATAAACGGCTTCCTTGGTTCAGACTTCAATAAAAAATACCATGGAAAGGCATCTGCTCCTATCGTGCCGGCATTGTTTGCATCGTATAAGAAAGACCGTATTGCAGTATCCGCTATGATTGGAATCGTAGGTAGCGGTGGTTTTGTGGAGTATAAGGAAGGTGTTCCTATGTTTAACTTGCTCGTGAACAGTATGCTTGCCAACAATGGTATAACACCAGACCAATACAAACTAGACTCAGAGATGAAAGGAAAACAATATATTTACGGTGGTCAGGTGAACTTCACTTATAAAATTACTGATTATCTGGCAGCTGCCGTAGGTATACGTGCCAACTATTATGATGGATACTATCGTGGACATGTGATAGCCGCAGACCATCCCCAATTGGGTGAACTGGCAAAACTGCTGCTCGATGTAGACCAGAAGGGGTGGGGCTTCACACCGATTATAAGCCTTGACTTCCATAAAGGTCCTTTGACACTGGCTGCCCGTTATGAGTTCCGAACAAAACTTAATCCAAAGAATGAGACAAACGTATTGGATGCAGGTCTTGGTACTAATGTTATTGCTGCGATGATGGCAGCGGATCCAGCTGGCGCACCAGCTAAACTACAAGCGCTCAGTACTCAATTAGGTGCATATACTACTCCATATTCAGATGGAGTAAGGACACGCTATGACATGCCAGCCTTGCTATCGGTTGCTGCAGGTTACGAGTTCTCTCCAAAACTGCGTGCTACATTGGAATATCACTTCTTTGATGATAAGAACGCGAAGATGGCAGGTGACCGCCAGAAGGAATTGAAGCACGGAACCCATGAGGTATTGGCGGGTGTTGAGTATGATATCAACGAGAAATTCACTGTTAGTTGTGGAGCTCAGCGCACAGACTATGGTCTGAGTGATGGCTATCAACAGAACACCTCTTTTGCTTGTGACAGTTGGTCTATTGGTTTAGGTGGTGCTTGGAATATCACAGAGAAGATCCGTCTGAATGCAGGTTATTTTATTACATTATATAGTGACTATACGAAGCAGCAGGACAATTACCTTGGAACCCCTTATGCCGGGAAGGATGTCTATACTCGTTCTAATAACGTGATAGGTATAGGTATAGACTATAAATTTTGATTTTGTTAGGAAAAACGGGTGAAAATGCTAAAAAAATCAATATAAATCAAGAAATTTTAGTTAAAAACGTACTTTTCACACGATTTTTTTGGAACTTATTGTTTTTTTTATTTACTTTGCACCCGAAATTAAACCAGAAATAGGTAGATGTTTTTATAATTTAACAAAGTTAGTAAGAAAATGAAAAAGCTTTTTTTAATGCTTGCTGTCTCTTTGATGACAGCTTCTGTGTATGCACAGAAAACTGCAGTAACTGCAAACAAAGCCGGTGACAACTGGTACATTGGTATCAATGCTGGTGCTGCTACTCCTGTGAGCAAGTTCGGTGATGCAGGTTTCTTCAAGGGTTTTTCTCCTGAGTTTGGTCTCCGTGTAGGTAAGAACCTGACCACTGTATTCGGTCTTGCCTTGGATGTTAACGCTTACTTCCTGAACAAGACAGACTCTAAGTCTTGTTTTGGTAGCAAAACATTTATTAACCGCACAGACTTTGACATTTTGTCTACTTGGAACCTGAGCAATGCATTTGCTGGTTACAAAGGTGAGCCACGTGCTTTCGAGGTTATCGGTTTGATCGGTGGTGGTTACAGCCGTGCATGGGCTGAGAAAGCTGGTGGTATCAATGCTAAGGCTGCTATTGACTTCGCTTTCAACCTTGGTGCTGCAAAGGCATGGCAGGTTTATATTGAGCCAGGTATTGTTCTGGGTGAGCCTGCTCCTGCCTATGCTAATCCTTTCCGCAAAGCTGAGAGTGATTTCGGTAAGAAATGGAATGGTGCATTCTCTCTGAAGGCTGGTATCAACTACAAGTTCGGTACAAGCAACGGTACTCACAACTTCAAGGTTGAGGAGCTCCGCGACCCAGCTGAGATCGACGCTCTGAACGCTAAGATCAATGAGCTCCGTTCTGACGTTGATGCTAAGAATGGTCAGCTGAATGCTGCTAACCAGACTATCAATGACCTGAAGAAGAAGCTCGCTGACTGCGAGGCTCGTCCTACCACAGCTGCTGTTGTTGAGAAGACTGAGACTGTTCTCCAGCCAATGGTTATCTTCCGTCAGGGTAAGAGCACTATCGACGCTGCTCAGTATGCAAGCATCGAGATGGTTGCTAAGTATCTGAAGAATCATCCTTCTTCTAAGGTGCTCGTTAAGGGTTATGCTTCTCCAGAGGGCAACGCTGAGTTGAACCAGAAACTTTCTGAGGCTCGTGCTACTTCTGTTGCCAATGCATTGGTTAAGCGTTACAAGATCTCTAAGGATCGCATCACCACTAAGGGTTACGGTGCTACTTCTGAGGTATCAGAGGAGAACGACTTCAACCGTGTTGCAATGTTCGTTGACACTACTAAGTAATTTAGTTAACTAAAAATAGAATCCCCGCAGGTTGTACTTGCGGGGATTTTTTATGCCCATTTGTTCCAAAAACGTTTCTCTATGTTTCATCCACCTATTTTTTTTGCTTTTTTACTTGTTTTGTATTTGTTTTAATCTTAACTTTGCATCATCAATAACGACAACGTACGGATTCTATGAAACAGATAAAATTGTCATCAAAAGGTATTTTTCGGTTGGCATTGATTGCTCTCGTATTGTCAAAAGGTATGATGAGTTATGCGGCTTCACGCTTTGTTGGATTCACTTCAGGTGATATGTTACTTACTGATGGAACAGTGACTATTAGTTATGATCAGTCAGATGCCAAGGCAGTAGCTATTGCAGCTAAGACACTGGCTGCAGATTTCGCAAGAGTGACAGGAAAAGAAGCTCGGCTTGAAAATACACCAGATGCTAAAATCATCGTAGGAACGATAGGGAAGTCTTCTTTTATTAATCAACTGATAAAACAAAAGAAACTGGATGCCTCGTTATTGAAAGATAAGCGAGAAAAATTCATCATCACCATCATAGACGGTCAGATGGTTATCGCCGGTAGTGATCGTCGTGGTACCGTCTATGGCATTTATGAACTTTCTGAGCAGATGGGCGTGTCTCCATGGTATTACTGGGCAGACGTGCCTGTAGAGCATCATGACCATATATATATTAATAAAGGTATATATACGGACGGTGAGCCTGCCGTGGAGTTCCGTGGTATCTTCTTAAATGACGAGGCACCTTGTCTGACATCATGGGTAGGGAATACCTTTGGAACAAACTATGGTGACCATCGTTTTTATGAGAAAGTCTTTGAGCTCATACTTCGTCTGCGTGGTAATATGATGTGGCCCGCAATGTGGATGTGGGCATTTTACGCTGACGATCCACAAAACCCAAAGACGGCGGATGATATGGGGGTTATTATGGGAACATCCCATCATGAGCCGATGGCACGTAACCATCAGGAATACGCCCGTCATCGTGCAGAATGGGGACCATGGAATTACCAGAAGAATCAGCAGAAACTCGATCAGTTCTTTCGAGAGGGCATACAACGTATGAAGGGTACCGAAGACATGGTGACGATTGGTATGCGTGGCGATGGTGATGAGGCGATGAGTGAAGATGCGGATACTAAATTGTTGCAGCGTATTGTGGAAAATCAGCGTCGTATCATCACTCAGATAACTGGTAAGAAAGCCAAAGAGACCACTCAAGTGTGGGCATTATATAAAGAGGTGTTGGATTATTACGACAAAGGAATGCGTGTTCCCGATGATGTCATTATGCTTTTGTGTGACGACAACTGGGGTAATGTCCGTCGTGTGCCTACTATGAAGGAGCGTCAGCATCCAGGTGGGTGGGGACTTTATTACCATGTCGATTATGTGGGAGCACCTCGTAACACGAAATGGTTGAATGTGACACCAACCCAGAATATGTGGGAGCAGTTGCATCTTGCCTATGTCAACGGTATTGAACGAATGTGGATTCTGAATGTGGGTGACTTGAAACCGATGGAATATCCCATCACCTTCTTCATGGACATGGCATGGAATCCCAATCAATATGATTCTAAACTAATTATCAATCATACTCTGACGTTCTGCCGGCAGCAGTTTGGCGAGAGTCAGGCTGCTGAGGCAGCACGCCTACTTAACCTGTCATGTAAAATGAACGGTCGTATCACAGCAGAGATGCTGGATGCTAAAACCTATAATATACATACAGGAGAGTGGCGTCAAGTAGCTGATGATTTTATGCGGTTGGAAGCAGAGGCGTTACGTCAGTATCTGACTCTTGAGGAGCGATATCATGATGCTTATCAGCAGTTGATACTTTTCCCGATACAGGCAATGTCAAACATCTATCAGATGTATTACGCTCAGGCAATGAACCTGAAACTCTATGATGAGGGTAATCCTGATTGCAATCTGTGGGCAGATAAGGTTGAGCAGGCTTTCCGTCGTGACTCGATGCTCTGTGCTGATTATAATCATAAAATTGCCCATGGTAAATGGAACGGTATGATGACACAGAAGCATATAGGCTATACCTCTTGGAATGACGACTTCCCGGCAGACCGTATGCCTGAAGTTAAACGATTGCCAGTAGGAGAGGGTGGTGGTTTTGTCTTCACCATGCAACAGGATGTGGTATCTATGGAGGCAGAGCATTATTATGAGGCTAAGAGTAATGCGGAGACTACGTGGACGGTCATTCCTGATATGGGACGTACCCGTAGCGGTGTCGTCTTGATGCCCTACACAAAGAACCCAGAAGGTGGCAGCCTTTCATATCGCTTTAAGACTAATGGTAAGACGATAGATAAAGTGAAGGTGTATGTAGTGGTAAAGTCTACACTTGACTATTTAAATAAAGGTGGTTTGACGTACAAGTTATCACTCGATGGGAGTTCTCCTGTAGCTGTGAATTTCAATAAGAATCTCAATGAGAATAAAGAGAACATATATACGATTTATTATCCAACTGTTGCTCGGCGCGTGGTCGAGAGTATGGTCGAATTACCAATAGGGACTGGTGATTTGCATACTCTCACCATCAGCCCAGATGATCCTGCTATAGTCTTCGAAAAGGTCATTGTAGACGCTGGAGGCTATCAACCTTCTTATCTCTTTATGGACGAGTCACCCTGTCGAATTGACGCAGGTCAAAAATAAGGCTTTTGAACCTACTTTTGGTTCTAAAGAATGAAAAAATAGAAGTGATTAGTGTAATTTTGCATTAAGAAAAAGCATAGAAATAGACATTGGGTAGTTCTATAAGGTAAGAAGATTGTTTAATAGGAACATAAAGAAAAGGTCTCTCGTGATGAGAGACCTTTTTTGTTATTGTGTATGGATTGTGATACTTGTGGGACGTAGCTTTCCTCTGTTGTCTTTGATATGCAATCGTATATCCCCAGCCTGTGATGTGGTTCTAAGGACTACTACGAGCTCACCATTAAAAAGCTTCATCTTTGGTTGTTTAAATGACTCCAGTGAGGTGGCGTCACCATTGCAAACAGCCTCAAACTTTCCTGCTCCTTCAACAGAGAAAGTCAGTTCGTTATCACAAGTGGGAACAGCAATATGTTTCGCATCCTCCACACTGACTGTCACAAATGCCAAGTCTTCACCATCCGCACGATAACTGTCTCTGTCAGCTTTTGCTACTAAGGCGACAGCTTTTCCTGCTGTCTGCTTGAAATCTTCTCCAATCTGATTACCTTGAGCATCGTATGCCACAACACGGATATTTCCAGGTTCATATTTCACGTTGTTCCAGCGCAAACGATAGCGGTCCAGTCGTTCAGCTGGATTCTTGCGAATGCGTCCCTGACTTTTCCCATTGACAAAGAGCTCAGCCTCTACACCGTCAGTGTAACAATATACAGGTGTTATCTCTCCTTTGCGTCCTTTCCATGTCCAGTGGGGCAGCAGATGAACGGTGTGTTCCTTGGTGTTCCACTTGGAGCGGTAGAGCCAGTAACGGTCTTTGGGAAGTCCTGCAAGGTCACAAATACCAAAATAACTGCTGCGTGAGGGCCAATACTCATCGTAAGGAGTCGGCTCTCCTAAATAGTCATAGCCTGTCCATACAAACTCACCAATCACCCAAGGGTAATCATCTTGACAGCGCCAGTCATCATCAGGCAGGTTAGACCAAGAGCACCATTCCACGTCATAACTGCTGCATTGTCCATCTGCCTTTTGCAGTGCTGTAGGGTCGTAGTTGGGAGAGTAGGAGGCGAATTGTGAGTTGTCTGTGGGGACAACGGGGAACTTATACACACCACGTGAAGATACCGTTGATGCCGTCTCACTGCCCAGCAGAAAACCTTGTGGCAGTTGTTTGATGTTGTTCTCATATTTATGTACTCGGTAGTTGAAGCCGGGAACTTCCATTACTTGTGCGAAACCACTGCTCAGCGCGTCTTCTGCACGATCCATGCCCTGTGTTACTGGTCGGGTGGGGTCGAGTGCATGACAGAGTCCTTGCAGTTGCTTGCTGATCTGTCGTCCTTCCTCGCTCCATTGCTCTGGAATCTCGTTACCTATCGACCACATCACGATACAAGGGTGGTTACGGTGGTTCAGAATGAGGTTGGTGATATCCTTCTGCGCCCACTCCTTGAAGAAACGTGCATAACCGTTCTTACATTTGGGATATATCCACATGTCGAAACTCTCTGCCATTACCATCATGCCCATTGAGTCGCAGATTTCCATTTGCCATGTCGACGGCATGTTATGTGAAGTACGGATAGCGTCGCACCCCATCTCTTTCATTGTCCGGATTTGGCGAATCAATGCCGCTTTATTGATGGCGGCACCTAAAGGACCAAGGTCATGATGCAGACAGACACCTTTTATTTTCCTTGTTATGCCATTCAGCTGGAAACCACCCTCACGAGAAACTTTGATGGTGCGGATGCCTATCTTTTGCGTCTTTATGTCAACCGTCTCCCCGTCTTTGACAACCTTGGCGGTCAGCATATATAAATAAGGTGACTCGGGTGACCATAGGTTAGGACTCTTTACCAGCAGGGTGGTGTTGACCAGTCCGTTCTTCACGCTTATTCCATTGGCAGATGCAATGATATTTCCCTTGTCGTCTGCGAGTTCCATGCTTACGGTTACTCCTTCAGTGATTCCTTCCACAGACATATCCACAGCAACCTCCGCCTTCTCATGGTCCAGTTGAATCGTACGGGCAAACAACGACCAGTCGTTGATATGTGTTTTAGGTTTCAGAATCAGTGTGACGGGGCGATAGAGTCCGGCGCCAGGATACCAACGGCTGCTCTCTTCCAGATTTTGCAGATGTACACTGATATCCATCTTCCCTTCTTTCATATAGGGAGTGGCATCAATACGGAAGGCATTATAGCCATACGCCCAGTAGCCAGCTTCCTTGCCGTTGATGGTAACACGTGGCTCCGCCATGGCACCATCGAACACCAGTTCCGCAGTCTCATAGCCTTGCGGAATTGTGACCGTGGTGCGATACCATCCCTCCCCAATCCAAGGTAATGCTCCAGAACGCCCAGACTTCTCCGTCGCCTCCGTCTCCCCGTTCTGAGTGATGGCAACCTTCTGTAAATCCCATTTCTTGTCAAACGGACCTGCTATCGCCCAGTCGTGAGGGATATTCACCTGTACCCATGACTGGTTGTCACGAGAGAACTCCCATGTCTTCAGATTCATTGCTTTTCGTGGTTGTCCGAATGCTGTCAAGCATATAAGCCATGCACCGATTAGTAGTCTTGTTTTCATTTTTTTCTAAGGTTATTAATCGTGTATGCAAAGATAAACGTTTAATTTCATTTATCAAAATTTTCCCACTTCTTTTCTTTTCCTCCCTTAAGCCAGAGAGTATAGGAGGGGTCTTCGAAAATAGGGTGTTCAATATGATGTACCTAATTTTTGCATGATTTGAAGTGCTTTCCTCCGTTAAACAACTATAAATATTCGTTTGCCAAAGGTATAGAGATCTCGCCTTAAGTTTGGTTAATATTCACCTAATCCGCTGTCTATCGATACGTTGTATTTGCGTCCGTTACTATCGATGATGCATTAGGGCACGGGAGGACATAGGGGGGTACACAACACGATATGCGTACCGCCATTTAGCCTAAATGCTTGCTATTCAAAGTGTTACATAGTTTTAAAAGAGTTTTCTGTTATTCGATTTGTTGCGTAACTTTGCGGAAAAACTAGTA
>CALFUF010000122.1 GCA_937916405.1 uncultured Prevotella sp. | reverse complement strand
GTCAAGGCGGTTTAATATGCAATTTCATCCCAACTTAATTTTTTATCGTTACTTATCAATATATTTATAGTCCTTGTACTGCGCTTGTGGGAAAGTAAACAGGTTGTCGGAGATACCGCCAGCCTTGAAGTCGCTGATTTTAATGGTGGTGTGGAAGATGCCGACTTTCACACGGACGTTAATAGGGTAGTGGGTGTGATGGTCGAGGAGGACACGAGCCTCCTTGATGCCTTTGACACCCTTCTTCGCTTTTAAGGTGATATAATAACCTTTCTTCGGGTCGTTCTTGATGCTGTAGGTGTAATTGTCAGGAACGAACTTGAACTTGGTGGCATACTTGTCACGCTCCTCAGAATGGGCATCGTAGACGGTGATGGTCTTCTTCTTGCGCTCTAAACGATAATAGGTGACATCATCGTTCCACGCAATGTATTTCTCATCGGTGAACTTACTCTTCTTACCTTTTGTCCAGATAGTACCCTCCGTCTTATAGATGCCGATGATATTGACGGCATAGTGCAGTTGGGAGCCCTCAGGACCATATACCATCTGGTATGCCTGGTCAAACATCTTACGAGCCTGACGGGCATTAGGAGACTCCTGTGCTTGCGTCCCTAATGGGAACAGCAAGCACAGGAGAGATAGAATTAAGCGTTGTATTCCTGCCATGACTTGATCTTGATGTCCTCTTCTTTCAAGGCGGTGAATGCCTCGATAAACGCCTTGGCAAGACGGACGTTCGTCATCAGAGGAATATTATGGTCGATGGCACCACGACGGATGCGATAACCATTGGTCAGCTCACGCTTGGTGTGGTTCTTTGGAACATTGACGATGAGGTCGAACTGGTGGTTGGCAATCATCTCCATCACGTTGTTCTCACCATCCTCGTCGGGCCAGCAGACCGCAGTAGCCTCCACGCCGTTCTCGTTGAAGAACTTAGCTGTTCCACCTGTGGCAAATACCTTATAACCCTTCTTCACCAACTGCTTGGCAGGCTCCAACAGGCTGACCTTACCCTTGGCATCACCACTGGAGATCAGTACGCTATTCTTTGGCAAACGATAACCTGTGGCAATCAGTGCGTTGAGCAAAGCCTCGTTGAGGTCGTCACCCAAACAGCCTACCTCACCCGTAGAACTCATATCCACACCCAGTACAGGGTCGGCATTCTGCAAGCGGGCAAATGAGAACTGCGAAGCCTTCACACCAATGCGGTCGATATCGAACTCGCTCTTGTCGGGCTTGCTATAAGGAGCGTCGAGCATAATCTTTGTAGCCGTCTCGATGAAGTTACGCTTCAGTATCTTGGACACGAAGGGGAAAGAGCGAGAGGCACGCAGGTTACACTCGATGACCTTCACCTCACGGTTTTTGGCAAGGAACTGGATGTTGAAAGGTCCTGAGATGTTCAGTTCCTTTGCGATCTTGCGGGATATCTTCTTAATCTGACGTATGGTGGAGAAATAGATGTGCTGGGCTGGGAATACCATCGTAGCGTCACCAGAGTGGACACCAGCATACTCCACATGCTCGGAGATGGCGTACTCAACCACCTCGCCCTTGTCGGCAACGGCATCAAACTCTATCTCCTTCGTCTCGGTCATGAACTTAGATACCACTACAGGGAACTCTTTCGATACCTCTGTCGCCATGCTGAGGAAACGGTGCAGTTCCTCGTCATCGTAGCAGACATTCATCGCAGCGCCAGAGAGGACATAGGAAGGACGTACCAATACCGGATAACCTACCTCGCTGACAAACTCCTTGATGTCGTCGAAAGAGGTAAGGGCACGCCATGCGGGCTGGTCAATGCCCAGTTTGTCGAGCATGGCAGAGAACTTGTCACGGTTCTCGGCACGGTCGATGTTCACAGGACTGGTACCCAGAACGGGAACACCCTGGCGATGCAACTTC
This sequence comes from uncultured Prevotella sp., assembly GCA_937916405.1. Lineage (GTDB taxonomy): Bacteria > Bacteroidota > Bacteroidia > Bacteroidales > Bacteroidaceae > Prevotella. The sequence continues at coordinate 14,178 of CALFUF010000122.1, read as the reverse complement.
ATAGCGAGGTTGTTAGGAATCTGACCACCCACGCTGACAACGACACCACGTGGCTCCTCCAGTTCTATGACATCGAGTACACGCTCCAATGACAACTCATCGAAATAGAGTCGGTCACACATGTCATAGTCGGTAGATACGGTCTCTGGGTTGTAGTTGATCATGATAGACTTATAACCCAGTTTACGAGCCGTATTGATAGCGTTTACAGAACACCAGTCGAACTCCACACTTGAACCGATACGATAAGCACCGGAGCCCAGTACGATGACCGACTTCTCGTTCTTATAATAGTTAATGTCGTGCTTGGCAGAATAGGGCTTGCCGTCAGGAGTGCCGAAGGCTGGGGTATGGGTATAGGTGAAATACAAGTAGTTGGTGAGTTCTGGATGCTCTGATGCGACTGTCGGAATACGCTTGACAGATGGCATGATACCCTTTGTCTTACGATACTGGCGTACCTGCAAGTTCTCCTTCTCCATATTACCACTTTGGGGTTTCAATACAAAACGGGCAATCTGGAAGTCAGAGAAACCACACTGCTTCACCTCTAATAATAAAGAGGTAGGCAGGTCTTCCAACTTGTTATACTCCATCAGCTGATGCTTCAGGTCTACGATATGCTTCAAGCGCTCCAGGAACCACTTGTCAATCTTCGTGAGCTCCTCGATATGGTCGATGGTGTAACCATCCTCCAAAGCCTGTGCGATGGCGAAGATACGGAGGTCGGTAGGATTGGCAAGCGCATCCTCTAAGTTGTCGAACTTGGTATGGTCGTTGCCTACGAAACCGTGCATGCCCTGTCCAATCATACGGAGTCCTTTCTGGATCATCTCCTCGAAGGAGCGTCCGATAGACATAATCTCACCCACAGACTTCATGCTGGAGCCGATGTGACGGCTGACACCAGCGAACTTGGTGAGGTCCCAACGAGGAATCTTACAGATCATATAGTCGAGACTTGGAGCAACGTATGCTGATGAGGTCGTACCCATCTCACCTATCTGGTCGAGGGTGTAACCCAATGCGATCTTCGCTGCGACGAAGGCGAGGGGATAACCTGTAGCCTTGGAGGCAAGAGCGGAAGAACGACTCAGACGGGCATTGATCTCAATGATACGATAATCGTTGGTGTTGGCATTGAAAGCGAACTGGATGTTACACTCTCCGACAATACCTAAATGCTTCACGCACTTAATCGTAAGTTCCTGTAACATTTTCACCTGCTCCTCTGATAATGAGCAAGTTGGAGCTACAACGATAGACTCGCCAGTGTGGATGCCGAGGGGGTCGAAGTTCTCCATGGAGGCAACGGTGAAGCAACGGTCGTTGGCATCACGGATGCACTCGAACTCAATCTCCTTCCAACCCTTCAACGACTCCTCCACCAGAATCTGGGGAGCGAAGGTGAAGGCACTCTCAGCCAATTCCACGAAGGCTTTCTCGTCAGGACAGATACCAGAGCCCAGACCACCCAGTGCGTAGGCTGAGCGGATCATGATGGGGAATCCGATCTCACGAGCTGCCTTGAGGGCATCGTCCATATTCTCTACGGCATGACTGACAGGTACTTTCAGGTCGACCTCTGCCAATTTCTTCACGAAGAGGTCACGGTCCTCTGTGTTCATAATTGCCTCTACAGAGGTACCTAACACTTCCACACCATACTCCTTCAAGACACCCGTCTGATAGAGTTCTGTACCACAGTTCAATGCTGTCTGTCCACCAAAAGCGAGGAGAATGCCGTCAGGACGCTCCTTCTTGATGATTTCTGTGACAAAATGAGTGGTAACGGGTTGGAAATACACCTTGTCGGCGATACCCTCTGAGGTCTGGATGGTCGCAATGTTAGGATTTACGAGAACGGATGAAATACCTTCTTCACGCAAAGCCTTCAGTGCTTGAGATCCCGAGTAGTCAAATTCGCCTGCCTGTCCGATTTTAAGGGCACCCGAGCCTAATACGAGTACCTTCTTCAACTGTTTCTTCATATCGTAGATAAATTTTTGTGATTGCTACATTCGGGATGCAAAGGTAGTGATTTTTACGGGAATCACAAAACATCATTTATATAAAAAATACTAATTGCGCAAGATTAATGTATGAATATTTAAATTATATTTCGTATATTTGCAAATCAAAGTTATATTTATGGCAACAGTAGACGACAAGAAAGTGATTTTCTCGATGGTCGGAGTGAGTAAGACCATCCAGCAGAACCAGAAACAAGTACTCAAGAATATCTACCTCAGTTTCTTCTATGGGGCTAAAATAGGTATCATTGGTCTCAATGGTGCTGGTAAGTCGACCCTGATGAAGATTATCGCAGGTATCGACCAGCAGTATCAGGGAAATGTGGTATGGAGCCCTGGCTATAGTGTGGGTTATCTGCCACAGGATCCGCCCTTGGATGATACGAAGACGGTGAAAGAGAATGTGATGGAGGGTGTGCAGTATGTGTATGACGCCCTTGCAGAATATGATGATATCAATGTGAAATTCGGACTTCCTGAGTATTATGAGGATGCCGACAAAATGGAGAAGCTGATGGCTCGGCAGGCAGAGCTACAGGATATCATCGACTCGACAGATGCGTGGAACATGGACTCCAAGCTCGACCGTGCCATGGCGGCGTTGAACTGTCCGGCTGGTGACAGGAGTGTGGAGAACCTGTCTGGTGGTGAGCGTCGTCGAGTGGCACTCTGTCGTCTGTTGTTGCAAAAACCCGATGTGCTGTTGCTCGATGAGCCTACCAACCATCTTGACGCTGAGTCGATAGACTGGTTGGAGCAGCATCTCCAGCAATATGAGGGTACCGTCATTGCCGTCACCCACGACCGTTATTTCCTCGATGATGTTGCGGAGTGGATTCTCGAACTGGATCGTGGTGAGGGGATTCCCTGGAAGGGTAATTACTCGTCATGGCTGGAGCAGAAGAGTCAGCGACTCGCTTTGGAGGAGAAGACCGCTTCGAAGCGTCGTAAGACCTTGGAGCGAGAGTTGGAGTGGGTGCGTATGGCTCCCAAGGCTCGTCATGCCAAGGGTAAGGCTCGTCTGAACTCCTATGATAAGATGCTCAACGAGGAGCAGAAGCAGAAAGAGGAGAAACTGGAAATCTTTATTCCCAACGGTCCCCGTCTGGGTAATAAGGTGATAGAGGCAGAGCATGTGGCAAAGGCTTTTGATGAGAAAGTACTGTTCAGCGACCTAAACTTCATGCTCCCTCCAAACGGTATTGTGGGAGTGATAGGTCCCAACGGTGCAGGTAAGACGACCTTGTTCCGTCTCATTATGGGACTGGAACGGGCTGATGCCGGTACGTTCAATGTGGGAGAGACGGTGAAACTCAGTTATGTGGACCAACAGCATAAGGATATCGACCCTAACAAGTCGGTCTATGAGGTGGTGAGTGGAGGTAATGAGACCATCCGTATGGGTGGCAAGGATGTCAACGTACGTGCTTATCTTTCGCGTTTCAATTTCAGTGGTGCCGACCAAGAGAAGAAATGCGGGGTACTCTCTGGTGGAGAGCGTAACCGTCTGCATCTTGCCATCGCCCTGAAACAGGAGGGTAACGTGCTCTTACTCGACGAGCCTACCAATGATATTGATGTCAACACCCTTCGAGCCTTGGAGGAAGGTCTGGAGGCTTTTGCTGGTTGTGCTGTCATCATCAGTCACGACCGATGGTTCCTCGACCGTATCTGTACCCATATCCTCGCCTTTGAGGGAGAGGGGAATGTCTTCTATTTCGAGGGTAACTACTCAGAATATGAAGCGAACAAAGCCCAGCGCTTAGGGTTAGAAGAGCCTAAGCGTACCCGCTATCGTAAACTGATGGAAGAGTAATCTATTTCAGCAGGAAATAGCCTATATGGTGGGTATCCCCCTTGTCATTGAGGGTTCGTAGCTCATAGACTCCTTTGGGTAGCTCGGAGATGGAGACTACGGGACCGAATGGCTTGGTGGCTATGATGTTCCCTGGCATCGTATAGATGGCGAGATAACTGGCTTGTGGAAGCTCGTTGAAGTCGGGAACTTGCAAGCTGTAGCCATCATTAGGGATTAATTCTGTATCACCAGCAATACTCATGGGCTTCTCATGTGGAGTATTCGCCGGTCTGCTCTCAATGCCATAGCGGTTGACGGCTGTGACCACATAATAGCGTGGGGTGTCGTTCGCAGGACGTTGTACCGTGAGCTGCTGTCGCATCTGGCGAGTAGCGATGAGATTGCGGGCGTCATTGATATCCACAGGATAATGCGTGGAGGCATAGACATTGTAAGTCAGGTAATCGCCATTGCTGGTATCGGTAGCACCACTCCAATGTAGGTTGTCCCCATGGTTGGTATGCTCAATTTGCAAAGAGACAGGGGCTTGAGGAGCTGGTTGACGTACCTGCATAGGAGGAACAACAGCAGGATATTCGTCGAAATCACAAACAAAATCATAAAGTCCCTTCGTGTTATCTGTTAAGAAACGGCTACGGAAATAGCAGTGTCCTAATCCTAAGTCACGAGCTACATGCATCTGACGTTTGATGGCATCCAACGACCAGTTGCCCTCACTGCGGATGAGTCGGTAGATACCCAGACCCGCGGCAATCTCCCGGTCATAGCGATGCTCACTCCAGTCGGCTGCGAAAGGATAATAATGCTTGCCGTCATAATACATCATGGGGTATAGCTGGTCCATTAATCCGTCTCGCAACCAACCCTGTGCGTCCTGACATACCTTATTATAAGCGTTCCATCCGCCACTCGGATAACGAGTGAGGTCATCGAACTTACCAAGGGGAGAACAGCTCAGTTTTACCCATGGTTTTAACCCCTTCACTTTCTGGTGGATCGTACGAACGATACGAGTGATATTCTCACGAGCCTGTTGCCGAGAGATACGTAAAGGATAATTTTCCGGATAGCGGATATAATCGAGGTGAATACCATCCACGTCATAACGTTTGGTAATCTCCTCACAGATAGAGGAGATATAATCAGCAGTCCGAGAGTCCTCAGGGTTCATACAGGCATCCTCACCCACATGTCGCATCAACTGTGGATGTGTCTGTCGAAGGTTCTTTGCCCCATAGCTGTTCCATTTACCTGCAGGAACAGTAACCACCCAAGCATGCAGTTCCATCCCTCTTTTATGTGCCTCTTCAATAGCAAACTGAAGAGGGTCGTAATTAGGTGCCGTACCAAACTGTCCGCTGACACAACCATCCCATGGCTCGATGCGGGAAGGGTAGGTGACCGTTCCACGGATACGTGCTTGGTATAGAACGGTATTCACATGAGTGCGTTTCAACTGGTCAAGGATTCTACAAAGCTCTTGCTTCTGCTTCTGTTCAACAGCCACTGACGTTCCTTTGGTACTAGGCCAGTCAAGACCTTCCAACGTGGTAAGCCATACGGCACGAAGCTCCAGCTTTGGTTGTGCTCTGAGTGTCAGGGTTATCAGCAGAAAGAGGAGTAAATATGTATATCTTTTCATGTTGTTGTCAATTTTGGATGCAAAGTTACAAATTAATTAGGAATAAAGAATTAGGAATTAGAAATAATTTATTATCTTTGCAGGCAGTTTTATAAAACATCAAAAGAATATGATTTCATTTACAGTGAGCCTGGTGGCTCTGTTGTTGGGCTATTTCTTTTACGGTCGTCTGGTAGAGCGGATATTTCACCCAGACAATCGTGTGACGCCTGCTGTTGCCAAGGCTGATGGTCTTGACTATATCGTACTTCCTAACTGGAAGATTTTTATGATTCAGTTCCTGAATATTGCCGGTACAGGTCCTATCTTTGGTGCCATCATGGGTGCTAAGTTCGGTCCTGTCGCTTATTTGTGGATAGTTCTCGGTTGTATCTTCGCTGGTGCTACTCACGACTATTTGTCAGGTATGTTGTCGATGCGTAATGATGGTGCGGGACTTCCTGAGTTGATTGGTAAATATTTAGGAAAGGCGACCAAGAATGTGATGTTGGTGTTTACCGTGTTGCTGCTTATTATGGTGGGAACGGTATTCGTTTATAGTCCGGCGGAGATCTTACACTCTATCGGAGGTGATACGATGATGTGGGTCATCATCATCTTCGCTTATTACATCATTGCCACGATGCTGCCTATCGACAAGATTATCGGTAAGATATATCCTTTGTTCGCCTTCTCCCTGTTGTTTATGGCAGGAGCCCTGATGGTGGTGTTGTTTGCCAAATGGCCTCAGTTACCAGAGGTATGGACCCACTTCTATAATATGGGTGCAGAGGCACAGCCCGAGAAATGGACGGATGCCATCTTCCCGGCATTGTTTATCACGATTGCCTGTGGTGCTATCAGTGGTTTCCATGCTACCCAGAGTCCGTTGATGGCTCGTTGCGTGAAGTCAGAGCACATGGGACGTCCTATCTTCTATGGAGCTATGATAACGGAAGGTGTTGTAGCACTGATATGGGCAACCGTTTCCTCATGGTTCTTCTATGGTGATCCAACTCCGGGTTATGAGTTGATTGCTGGTGCCGATAAAGGTTTCTACACCTCAGCCCCTGCCGTAGTGAACCTGGTGTGCAACGACTGGCTGGGTGTTGTCGGCGCCGTCCTTGCTATGTTGGGTGTTGTCGCAGCACCTATCACCAGTGGTGATACCGCATTCCGCTCCGGTCGTCTGATTGTCGCAGAGTGGTTGAAACTCGATCAGCATCCTATCGCAAAGCGTCTGTATATTTGTGTACCTATGTTTGCGGTATCCATCCTGATGCTGATTTGGCAGATTGAGAATCCCGACGGCTTTAACACGATCTGGCAGTACTTCGGATGGAGCAACCAGGCATTGTCAGTCTTCACCCTATGGACATTGACCGTCTATCTGGTACAGGAGAAGAAACCATTTATCATCACACTGATACCAGCCCTCTTTATGACAACGGTATGCTCAACGTTCCTGTTTGTCTCCAAGCAAGCATTCCATTTGCCGGAGTCAATAGGTTATCCATTGGGTGTAGCCAGTTTCGTAGTAGCATTGGTATGGTTCTGCTTGTGGTATCGTAAATGTCAGAAAAATCATCAATAAATCATTAAAGCTATGAAGAAAGTTTTTTTATTGTTAGCAGTATTGGCAACAACATTGACCGCTAACGCACAGTTTGAGAAAGGTAAGGCATATTTAGGAGCAGGACTCAGTGGTTTGGACATCAGCAGTCAGGCAAAGAAATTCCATTTCGGTGCAAGTGTGAAAGCTGGTTATCTGTTCATGGATAATCTGATGGCTACAGCACAGGTGGGCTATGAGCATCTGGATGATAATCCTGACGCATTCACATTTGGTGTCGGTGGTCGTTACTATATTATCCAGAACGGTCTTTATCTGGGGGCATCTTTAAAGTATTACCACACGAAAGGCTATAATGATTTCCGTCCAGGTGTACAGGTGGGTTATGCTTTCTTTATAAGCCGTACGGTGACTATCGAGCCAGAGCTCTACATTGATTTCTCTACTAAGAAGTTTGAGGACTCAGCCTATGGACTGGGTGTTACCTTAGGTGTCTACTTGTTCAAAGACCAGTATAAATTAAAGAAGTAAAAGGCTTATGTTAAGCGTAGAAGAGTTAGTAGACCGTCTGATAGACCTCTCGTTTGCGGAGGATATTGGTGATGGTGACCATACCACTCTTTGCTGTATTCCTGAGGATGCGATGGGGAAGTCTCATCTGCTGATTAAGGAAGACGGCATATTAGCTGGTGTGGAGATAGCAAAGGAGGTGTTCCGTCGTTTCGACCCAGACATGCAGGTGGAGGTGTTGATGCAGGATGGTGCTAAGGTGAAGAAGGGTGATATCGCCATGATAGTCACTGGTCGTGTCCGTTCTTTGCTTCAGACCGAGCGGTTGATGCTGAACATCATGCAGCGTATGAGTGGTATCGCTACCATGACCAACCGTTATGTGGAGCGTTTGAAGGGAACCCACACCCGTGTGCTGGACACCCGTAAGACCACTCCCGGTATGCGTATGCTGGAGAAGCAGGCTGTGAAGATCGGTGGTGGTGTGAACCATCGCATCGGCTTGTTCGATATGATTCTGTTGAAAGACAATCACGTGGATTTCGCAGGAGGTATCGTGAATGCTATTGACCGTTGCCATCAGTATCTGAAAGAGAAAGGACTCGACTTGAAAATAGAGATTGAGGTTCGTTCTTTCGACGAGTTACAACAGGTTCTTGACCATGGAGGTGTTAATCGTATCATGCTCGACAACTTCTCAGTACCCGACACGAAGAAGGCTATTGATATGATAGCTGGTCGTTATGAGACAGAGTCGAGTGGTGGTATTACCTTTGATACGATTCGTGACTATGCCGAGCAGGGTGTCGATTTTATCTCTGTTGGTGCATTGACCCACTCTGTCAAAGGACTCGACATGAGCTTTAAAGCATGCTGAGCACACTCTTTATCGGCATGTTGTTGGCTTCTGCCAACGTGAAATATCATCCGCCAGTGGATTACACAATCACACTGGCGGGTAATTTTGGTGAGCCACGCCCCAACCATTTCCATGGGGGATTGGACATCAAGACCGATAATGTAGAGGGCAAGCATATCTATGCTATCGGGGACGGATATGTGAGCAGACTGACCGTCGGCATCAGTGGATTTGGCAATGCCGTCTATGTCACCCATCCGGAAGGCTATACCAGTATCTATTGCCACCTCAAGAAGTTCTCTCCCAAATTAGAACGAATGGTTCATCGTACAGGAAAGCATGATGAACAGATCGATTTGCGATTTACCCCGATAGACTTCCCTGTGTCGCAGGGACAGTTAATAGCTATCAGTGGTAATACAGGACATAGTACGGGACCTCACCTGCATCTGGAGATTCATGATACAAGGACGTGGGATATGCTGGACCCTTTGGACTTCCTTGCACCGTATGTCAATGACTCCGTAGCGCCACAGGCTCATAGTATGATGGCTTATCCTGTCATGGGGGAGGGTGTTTTCAATGGTGGAACGAACAAACAGACCTTCGGTTTCTCCTCCCAGCGTATTGAACAAGAGTTGACGGCATGGGGTAAGGTGGGCTTCGCTTTATGGGCAGACGACTATATGCAGGGTGTTTACAACCATTATGGTATCCGTGAGACCATTCTGCTGGTGGATGGTAAAGAGGTGTTCCGTGCTAATGTGGGACGTATTCCAGTTTACAGTAATCGTCAGGTGAACTCATGGGGTGACTATCAACATTGGTTGCATCACAAGACATGGTATATGCGTTCATATATCCCGAATGGTGTCACCCTTCCAATCCTGCAGGCAGATGAGAACAACGGCTATATAGTGTTCAACGAAGAACGCCCTTACCAGATTACCTATATCCTTCGTGACTTCATAGGTAATGAGTCACGGTATGAGTTTACGGTATTAGGAAAAGAAGAGAAAATCCCTACGATATCCCCTCAGCGTTATAATGTGCGGTATGACCGTCTCTCTATGATCTCCTTACCAGGGATGCAGTTGACGATACCGGCAGGAATGGTGGAAGGGGGACTGTTGGTCGTTCCGAAAGTGGACGAGGGGAGTGTCTCCAAGCGTTATACCTTTGCCCAGCAGGCTTGTCCTCTCTTTGGGTGGGCAGAGCTGAGTATTGCCATTCCACAAGGAGTGGATACCTCTCTTCTCTACATTGACAGTGGAGGACATGATATGGGTGGTGTTTGTCAAGATGGTTGGATAACTACCCGTATCCGTGAGTTGGGAGCCAGTTATGAATTGAAACTAAAAAATACAAAAGAATAACCATGAAGAGATTTTATTTATTGATCGCTACGATGCTGATGATTGCGTCAGCCAATGCTTGTACCAATCTGATTGTCGGTAAGAAAGCCAGTACCGACGGTTCTGTCATCTGTAGTTATAATGCGGATTCCTATGGTGCTTACATGCCTCTCTACCATTATCCTGCCGCCAAGCATCAGAAAGGTGACAAGCGAAAAGTCTATGAGTGGGACACCAATAAGTATCTTGGAGAGATCGACGAGGCACTGGAGACCTATAATGTCGTTGGAAACATCAATGAGTGGCAGGTCACGATTGGTGAGACAACCTACGGTGGTCGTGAGGAGATGGTCGACTCAACAGGTGTCATCGACTATGGCTCTCTGATTTATATCACTCTGCAGCGTTCCAAGTCGGCAAGGGAAGCTATCCGGATCATGACTTCCTTGGTGGAGCAGTATGGATATTACTCAGAAGGTGAGACCTTCACCATCTGTGATCCTAACGAAGCATGGATATTGGAGATGCAGGGATGTGGACCAGACCGCACCGTCTCCAAGGAGCGTACCGTATGGGTTGCCGTCCGTATTCCTGATGATGCCATCTGTGCCCATGCCAACCAGAGCCGTATCGGACAGTTTGATATGAAAGACAAGCAGAACGTGCTCTATTCAAAGAACGTCATCAAGTATGCCCGTAAGAAAGGATGGTTCTCGGGTAAGGACGAGGATTTCTCTTGGAAGATGGCGTATGCCGCCCCTGATTTCTCTGGTCGTCGTATCTGCGATGCCCGTGCCTGGAGTTTCTTCAATCATCATAAGAAGGGGATGGAGCGATATCTGCCATGGGCAATGGGATTTGACAAGAACGCAGAGGACATGCCCCTTTGGGTGGTACCTGACCAGAAGGTGAGTGTGGAGGATGTGATGAATGATATGCGTGACCATTATGAGGGAACACCTATGGAGATTGATTCTACGGATGTGGGTGGTGGTATCTGGCAGATGCCTTACCGTCCTACACCATTATATTATAAGGTGGATGGCAAGAAGTATTTCAATGAGCGTCCTATCTCTACCCAGCAGACGGCATTCTCCTTTGTCTCTCAGATGCGTTCATGGCTACCCCGTGAGGTGGGAGGCTGTTTCTGGTTTGGCAATGATGATGCCAATATGATCGCTTATGTTCCCATCTACTGTTCGATGACCCGTCGACCGGAATGCTTCAATGCCCCTGGTGCTAATGATGTGACGTTCTCTGACAAGAGTGCTTATTGGGTATGTAACTGGGTGAGCAATATGGTATATCCCCGTTATTCTGCTTTGTTCCCTGACTTAAAACAAGTTCGTGATTCCCTGCAACATGCTTATCTCACACAACAGACAGCGATAGAGGCGAAGGCAAAAGGGATGTCATCAGCTGAGATGCGGCAGTTCTTGAACGACTATAGTATTCAGCAGGCACAGCAGATGTTGGCACGATGGAGGCAGTTAGCGACCTTCCTGATTGTCCGTCATAATGATATGGCACGAAAACCAGTAGATGCCAATGGTCAGTTTAAGAAAGGTAAGCACGGATTAGGGTCGACAGTCGAACGTCCGGGTTATCCGCAACCGTTTGCCCGTCGGTTAGTCCAAGAGGCAGGAGAGCGTTATGCTTCACCAGAGTAATCAACAAGTGGAACTCATGCGAGTTCCACTTGTTTTGTATTTAATATTGTGCTTTATATGAATTTTATAGATAAAAGTTTTGTTGGTAATTCATTTTTAACTATCTTTGTACCCGAATGGTAAATATAGAAACCTAAATAAATATAATATGAAAAAACTAATACTGTTAGTTATTGCGGGTTTTGTCGCCTTGAATATAAGCGCGCAAAACATCAAGGTTCTTAAGTTCGAGCGGTTGGAGAAGGATATGACAGCCAACACGCACGGAACGCAGAAATTGGACCAGAACGGTGAGAAGGCTGCCCTGATTAAGATTCAGGCGCCAGAACGTGGCTTTACCTTTGACGGAGGCTCGTTGGGTATTGTCGCCAGTGAGGAACATGATGGAGAGATTTGGCTCTATGTGCCACGTCGAGCCAAGAAACTGACTATTCAGCACAAAGACTATGGTGTGCTTCGTGAATATTATTATCCAGTGACCATCGATGGTGCCCGTACCTATGAGATGTACTTGGATATCGGTATCGGTCGTTATGTCACGATTAACTCACAGATGGCGAACTCCACCATCTATATTGATGGAGAGCGTGTGGGACAGTCACCGATCAACCATAAGTATCTGAACTACGGTCGCCATACGGTACGTGCCCTGAAAGACCGCTATGAGGGTGAGACGACTTTTATGATCACCACGGATGATGCTTCCAGTCTTCGCCTGATTAATGTGGAGCAGCGTGATATGTCTGACCATTTCGGTGATGTGACCGTGAATGTCGAGAATAGGGCAGAAATCTGGTTTGAGGGCAAGAACGTAGGAAATGGCAGTTGGCAGACCCAGTTGCGTGAGGGGTCTTATACGATAGAGACCCGCAAGGCAGATTGTGACCCGGAGAAGACTTCCTTCACTGTGGTGGCACGGACTAATAATATCGTGCAGGCAGCTCCTCCAACCCCGCATACTGGTCGACTGAGTCTTTATACTCGTCCACGCAATGCCCAGGCAACCATTAACGGTACCGATCCCATTGACCTGACAGAGTCGCATACCCTGCCTATCGGTACCTATCAGATTAACCTGAGTCGTAAGGGCTATGTTAGTCAGAGCGGACTGGAATATACTGTGAAGCACAACCAGACCACACAGGACACTATTACCTTGAGCCGGGTACAGTATATCAAACCGAACGCTTTCTATTTCGGTGCAGGTTATACCATCCGTTCTCTGGGCGGAATCAATGTACTGGCAGGTGCCACCTACAAGAACTTTGATTTCCAGGTTAGTTATACTTTCGGTTTAAGTTCGTCGGAAGATATCCCCTGGTATTCTACCGACGGTAACGATACTTACCTGAGTACCATTAGTTACAAACGTTCAACACTTGCCTTCAAAGTGGGCTACCAGTTCGCATTGACAGAGCGCATAGGTATTGTACCTCAGTTGGGATATGAGATTGAGCGTCTGTCGGGTACTGTGGAGAATGGATCGAATCTCTATGGTGATGGCTCCATTGCTAATTGCTTGTCTTTGGGTGCCAAGATACTCTATGCCCCACTGGAGCGTGTTTATGTGTTTGCTGCTCCAGCATATTCGATTGGCATCAGCAAGGATGACAACTTTGAGCGCATCGCTGACAACAGCGACATCTCGGCAGGTGGCTTTATGATGACCATAGGTGCCATCTTTAACTTCTAACCTACACCTTATTATATTAGTAAAAGAAAGAACGATATGAAGACAAGAAATATCATCACAATACTCGCTGCGCTGCCTCTCATTGCTGGAATGACAGGTTGTAAGTCTGATGAGGAGTTGACAGCGAAGCCCGCCAACGAGATACTGATAGTGGAGGGCGGTAATATCGAGATGCGCTCAGGCGATGAGACAAAAGATGTTTCTATCACGGCAAACTGTGCATGGGAGATGAATTATGACCCAACAGAGTGGAACTCGCTGACTGTTCAGCCACAGCGTGGTAAGGGTAATGGTAACCTGGTGATCACTACCGACCAGAACACCACGGTTTATGACCGTGTTGGTACGATCACTCTTGAGTCAGATGGCGGACTCAAACAGAAGATTGAATTGCGTCAGGTCAGTGGTGACCCCACTATCAATATCTCCGCAAAGACCTTGAAGTATTCGGCTAATCCGACTGCTGGTCAGCTCTTGTCTATCAAGAGTAACGTGGAGGGTTGGAAGATTCAGATGCCTTCAGGTGTTGACTGGTTGCATCTTGACAAGATGTCTGGTAATGTAGGTACGGAAGTTGTCAACGTTACGGTTGACCCCAGTATGAGTGATGTGGCACGCTCTGCCGCTTTCACGATTCTCTATGGATTGAGCAGTGCCGATGTGTTAGTGGCACAGGAGGGTATGGATAGTGACGACATTACGTTAAGCGTGAGCACCGACGAGATTGATATGGATCCCAGTGGCGGTGATTATGTCCTCCATGTGCAAAGTAACGCCATCTGGCGTGCCTTTGTGCCAACTTCCGCACAGTCATGGCTGACGATAGAGCCTGCACAGGGTGCAGGTAATGGTGAGATCCATGTTCATTGCCAGCCGAACAATGACACTGAGCGTGACCGTCTGTCAGTCATCGTTATTATTGCGGGTACGCAAAATCCGCAGCAGGTGGATGTTCTCGTACAGCAGGGTGAGGGCACCGTCCAGTATCCTACACTGAGTGACTTGGAGATCATGAGTCAGGAGGTGATGCCTACGGAGGCGATGC
>CALFUF010000121.1 GCA_937916405.1 uncultured Prevotella sp. | reverse complement strand
TACGGCAACGTAGGCAGTCCTTTTTGTCGCAATATTCTTTTTTCAGTTGGATGAGTGCCTGTGAGTCACCTGCATTCTTCACCTCCAGTCCGCACTCCTTCCATAAACGGATAATATAGTTGTTCTCTGCCTTGAGTTGCTCAAGAAGGTCGAAGGCACGGTCGCATAGTGCTTCGTTGGCAGTATGTCGCCCATAGGCAAAGAGCATGGGGATACAGGTATTAATCATCAACAGGTTGATGGAGAATGGGGACAAGTTCTTCTCGTTAGGGTCGCTTGCTGAGCCGAATGTATAGTGGGTCTCCCAATAAGGTGTAACTTTCGTACTCAAAAGGTCTTGTAATGCAAACACATCTTTGCATTCTATCAGTTGGGACAGTCCTGTCCTCCGTTCATAATAGAGGTTGGCGAGTTGTGACAACCGTATATGGGGAAAGTTCTGGGGGCGCAGCCGTAGGAACTTCCATTGCTTGTAGTCCATCGGTTGCAATGAGAACTTATGGGCAAGGTAAAGGTACTCATTACGTAACTTAGCGAAATAGCCCTCATTCAAAGCATCCTGTTGATAACGTTCTGGTACTGCCTCTATATCCAACAGTCCTGCCTGTCCCATGAAGATGGCCTCAATCTGAAAGAGGTCGTCACGGTGGTGGGCGACAGCGGAGAGGGGGATATGGGTTGCCCATTCCTCAAAGGTATCCCCATTGATACCAAAGCCATAGTTACGGGCAAGAGTCATGAAATAGGCATCTTCCCATGAGCCGTTCATCTGCTCTGCACGGCGCCGGATAGCCTCTGTCTTCTGTTCCAACCGTTCTGTCTGCAATGCCGCCATCCATGAGTGTATCGTTAGTGCCGTCAGGTCGGGGATAATCTGATAGCATGGTGGATACTTGTCTGTACGTAACAGTTCCTCATAGTTCTCCCTGACAGAAACAGGTACTTCCAACTGCATCTGTGGAATATACTGCCCTTGTGTGTTTGTTACCTCAGTATCGGGATTACCTGTGACATGTAGCACGACATTATCGTATGCCTTGTCTTTGTCATGTCCATGCAGGTACCAGTCGCTCGACTTATCGTGAATCTCCACATTACCTACCCATAGGGTCTGGTTAATTTTCACCTTGGCATTGAAGAAGTCTGGACCGCTGTTATGGTTGTGCAATCCTGGGTCAATCACTTCGACGGGTCTGCCGTCTGTCGTTTTTAGTTCGCTTAATGGAAACATTTTATGCTTCCAAGCGTAATGTAATAGTTGTTCCATATCTAATTATATTTCCTTCCCTGTATAGAGTTGATAGTATTTTCCTTTTTGTTGGAGCAGTTCCTCATGGGTGCCCTGCTCGATGATGTGTCCGTGGTCGAGGACGATGATCTGGTCGGCATTACGGACGGTGCTGAGACGGTGGGCAATGACGAAGGTGGTGCGCCCCTGCATGATGGTGTCCATGCCTCGCTGTACCAGTTGTTCGGTACGGGTGTCGATACTGGAGGTTGCCTCGTCGAGGATCAGGACGGGGGGATTGGCAACGGCAGCACGGGCGATGGCAAGGAGTTGGCGCTCGCCTTGGCTGAGGTTGCCACCATCACCGCTGAGCATGGTATGGTAACCGTTGGCGAGACGGCGGATGAAGTCGTCGGCTCCTACCAGTTGGGCTGCCTGGATACACTCCTCGTCGGTGGCGTCGAGTTTGCCGTAACGGATATTGTCGATGACGGTACCTGTGAAGAGGTGGGTCTCCTGTAGGACGATGCTCATGCTCTTACGGAGGGAGTCCTTGCGGATATTGGTGATGGGGATGCCGTCGTAGAGAATACGACCGCCTTGTATCTCGTAGAAGCGGTTGATGAGGTTGATGATGGTGGTCTTACCGGCTCCCGTGCCTCCCACGAAGGCGATCTTCTGTCCGGGGTTGGTGTTGATATTGATATCGAAGAGTACTTGCTTCTCCTTGGTGTAGCCGAAGTCGACATTCTTGAAGTCTACGTCACCTTGAACGAGTTGAGAGTTGAGAGTTGAGAGTTGAGAGATGACCCATCTTCCATCTTCCATCTCCCATCTTCCATCGTCAATCTCGGGTTCAGCATCGCCTAAGGCGAAGACTCGCTCGGCTCCTACGGAGGCGTTCAGCACACTGTTGATCTGTTGACTGACTTGTGAGACGGGTTGCGTGAAACTCTTGTTGAGTTGCAGGAATGCGACGATGGTACCGAGGGAGATGGAAGAGGTAAGAGGTGAGAGGTAAGAGGTGAGAGATGGGGAGAGGACGAGGGTGGCTCCTACGACGGCAAGGAGGACGTAGCCGAGGTTGCCGAGGTTGCCATTGACGGGCATCACGATATTGGCGATCTTGTTGGCGTTATAGGCGGAGGAGCGCAGTTGCTCGTTGATGGTCTCGAAGTCTTGAATGGTCTGTTGCTCGTGACAGAACACTTTCACGACTTTCTGTCCTGTCATCATCTCCTCGATGAAGCCGTTGACCTTCGCCAGGCTCTGCTGCTGGGTGCGGAAATAGGCTCGGGAGCGCTTGCCGAGTTGGGTGGTGGCGACGACCATCATGGCGGCTATCAGGATGCTGACGAGGGTCAGGGGGATGCTCAGCACGACCATGGAGGTGAAGGTGGCGACGATGGTGATGATGGACGAGAAGACTTGTGCCATCGCTGTGGATATCATCTGGCGCAGGGAGTCGACATCATTGGTATAGACGGACATGATGTCGCCATGTGACCGCTGGTCGAAATAACTGACGGGCAGTCGCTGCATCTTCTCGAAGATGCTCTTACGCAGACGGAGCATGGTGCCCTGGCTGATATGGATCATCAGACGGTTGTAGGCGTAGGAGCAGATGGTGCCGAAGAACAGGATGAGTCCTAACTTGAACAGGGTCTGTGCGAGGGAGGCATAGGCGGGGTTGTCCATCTCTGTCAGCGGCACGATATAGTCATCGATGAGGGTCTTGGTGAAGAGGGACGACACCAAGGAGGTCAGTGAGGAGATCACGATGCAGAGCAGGACGAGGAGGATCTGCCAGCGGTAATGCTGCCAGACGAAAGTCACCATACGTATCAGCACGTCTTTCTTGACTTCTCCCTTACGCGTCGAAATCGGCGGTTGTCTCATTCTGAATTGCATAGATCTCCTGATATAACGGGTTATTCTTCAATAGTTGCTCATGGGTGTCGAAACCTGTCACGACACCATTGTCCATGACGAGGATGCGGTCACAGTCCTGCACACTGAGGATGCGCTGTGCAATGATAAGTTGGGTCATCTCCGGCAACTGGGTACGGAAGCCCTCCCGTATCTTCGCGTCGGTAGCGGTGTCGCAGGCGGAGGTGGAGTCGTCGAGGACGAGGATCTTGGGGTGTTTCAGCAAGGCACGGGCGATGCAGAGGCGTTGCTTCTGACCGCCACTGACATTCGTGCCGCCCTGTTCGATACGGGTGTCGTAGCCTTGGGGCATCTGACTGATAAACTCGTCAGCCTGTGCGATACGGCAGGCAGTCTGGCATTCCTCCAAGGTGGCGTGGGGGTTGCCCCAGCGGAGGTTGTCGAGGATGGTGCCGCTGAACAGGATGTTCTGTTGCAGGACCACGGAGACGGCAGAGCGCAGGGCGGTCAGGTCGTACTCCCTCACGTTGCGTCCTCCCACCAGAACCTCACCCAGGGTGGGGTCGTAGAGACGGCTCACTAAGTTGACGAGGGTGGACTTACCGCTACCCGTACCGCCAATCACACCAATGGTCTCTCCGCTCCTGATGGCGAAGGTGATGTTGTAAAGGGCAGAACGTTTGTGTCCTTTGCCCCCTAAGTTAGGGGGTTGGGGGTCTGAAGAAGCGGTATGGTCCCCCTTGTTCAGACCCCTCCTGACCTCCCCTAACTTAGGGGAGGAAAACTTAGGGGACATAGCATAATCAAACCGCACGCCACGGAACTCGATGCTGCCGTCCTCAATAGTGGTCAGGGCATTCTCAGGGTTCACGATGTCAGGCTCCTCCTCGATGACCTCTGCCACACGCTTGGCGGAGGAGGCGCTCTGGGTGAGCATCACGAAAATCATGGAGAGCATCATCAGGGACATGAGGATAGACATCACATAAGTAAACAGGGAGGTCAGCTCACCTGTCGTCAGCGTGCCGTCTACAATATAATGGGCTCCGAGCCACGAGAGGGCGATGATGCAGCCATACACCACCATGTTCATGATGGGGTGGTTCCATGCCATCAGACTCTCTGCCTTCACATAGAGCCTGTAGAGGTTCTCTGCGGCACGGGCGAACTTCTCGTTCTCATACTGCTCACGGACGAACGCCTTGACGAGGCGCATCCCCGTGATGTTCTCCTGCACACTCTGGTTCAACTCGTCATATTTCACGAAGACCTGTTGGAAGAGTCTCGCCACCCTCGATATGATATGGTATAGGGAGAAACTCAGGATGACGAGAGCCACCACGAAGATGAGCGACAGGCGGGCATCAATCACCAGACACATCAGCACACTGAGTATCAGGCGGAAGGGAGCCCTCACCGTAATCCGCAGGATCTGCTGGAAGGCGTTCTGCAGACTGTTCACATCCGTCGTCATACGGGTGATCAGTCCACTGGTGGAGTATTTGTCGATGTCCGAGAAAGCGAAACGCTGGATGTTCCGATACATGGCGGAACGCAGGTTGGCGGCAAACCCCGTGGAGGCGTAGGCGGAGAAACGGCCAGCGAGGATGCCGAAGAGGAGACTCAGGAAGGCGAGTCCTATCATGATGGCTCCATAGAGATAGACATTCTCGATGTCGCCAGCGTTGATACCCTTGTCGATGAGCGACGCGGTGACGTAGGGTATCAGCACGTCCATCACCACCTCCATCGCCGTGAACGCGGGTGTCAGTAGTGATGCCGTACGGTATTGCCGAATCTGTTGATAGAGTGTCTTGATCACTTAGCCTTTGGTCTTATTGGACACCAAAGGTACAACGAAGTGAGAGAAAAACCAAGAGATTCGTGCGTTTTTAAGTTTTATTTGCAACAACAGCCCTGTTTCTTCTCACAGCAACTTCCCTGGAGTGCTGCCTGGATATCCTGCTCCATATCCTTTGCCGTGGCGGTAGGCTCGAAGCGTTTCAGCACGCAGCCGTCCTTCGATACCAGGAACTTCGTGAAGTTCCATTTGATATCGGGATTCTTCGCATAGTCGGGGTCTTGCTGCTTGAAGCGGTCGTCCAGGAACTTACCGATCTTGTCTTCAGTATTGAAACCACAGAACCCCTTCTTGGATTTCAGGAAGGTATAGAGGGGATGGGCATGCTCGCCGTTGACCTCTATCTTGTCAAACTGCGGAAACTCGATATTGAAGTTTGCCGTACAGAACTCATGTATCTCACGGATGCTGCCTGGCGCCTGCTGTCCGAACTGGTTACAGGGGAAGTCGAGAATCTCAAAACCCTGTGTGCGATACTGTTCATAGAGTTCCTCCAAATCCTTATACTGTGGGGTGAAGCCGCACTTCGTGGCGGTATTGACAATCAGAAGTACCTTGCCCTTGTATTGGCTGAGGCTGACCTCCTTGCCATTGTCATCCACTACGTTGAAATCATAAACACTCTGTGCCATACTGGTCAGGACACTTGTTACCGCCATCAGACAGAATAATGCGATTCTTCTCATTTGCTTTTAAGGGTATTAATCAGTGAGTCTAATTCTTGTGCTAAACGGGTATAGTCTTCTATACTGAGCGGACAGGACCTCAGTTGTTCTCCCATACCCTGGGGAATCAACTGGTAAGCCTGCTCTTCCATCTCCTGACCTTTCTTGGTCAGACTGACGATCTGCTTACGCTTGTCTGCTTTGTCACGCTTCCGCTTCAGCAGTCCGCCTTTCTCCATCCGCTGGAGCAGGGGGGTGACGGTATTCGTCTCCAACAGCAGGCGATGAGCGATGTCATTGACGGGTTGTCCGTCCTGTTCCCACAGTACCAATAGCACCAGGTACTGTGGGTAGGTGATGCCGAGTTCATGGAACATCGGGGTATATGCCTGGGTGATCAGCCGTGCTGCCGTATAGAGACGGAAGCATATCTGGTTGTCAAGGAGGAATTCTTTGTGTGCCACCTTTTTTTATTATTTCAACATCTCCTCAATATCCTTGGCGAACTCAGAAGGCTCTGTCGTGGGGGCATAGCGTTTGATGGTGTTACCATCCTTGGAGATGAGGAACTTGGTGAAGTTCCACAGGATGTCGCTGTCTTTCTCCACACTGCTACTGAGTTTCTTGAGCAGGGCATGTGTTGCCTTTGCCTTCAGACCTTTATACTCCTCAGTGGGTGCCTGCTCCTTCAGATACTCAAAGATAGGCTCTGCGGCAGCCCCGTTCACATCCGTCTTCTTCATGATCTGGAAGGTCACACCATAGTTCAACTGACAAAACTCCTCAATCTGCGCGTCATTGCCCGGGTCTTGCTCCTTGAACTGGTTGCAGGGGAATCCGATGATGACGAGACCTTGGTCCTTGTATTTCTGGTTCAGTTCCTCCAATCCCTGAAACTGGGGAGTGAACCCACACTTGCT
Organism: uncultured Prevotella sp.; assembly: GCA_937916405.1. Lineage (GTDB taxonomy): Bacteria > Bacteroidota > Bacteroidia > Bacteroidales > Bacteroidaceae > Prevotella. The sequence goes on along the minus strand of CALFUF010000121.1, from coordinate 5,117 downwards.
TGCCGTATTGACAATCAGTAACACCTTACCCTCAAACTGGGCGAAATCTACCTCTTTACCTTTGCTCGTAAGAGCCTTGAAATCATAAATCTTACTCATAACGTTTTGATATTTAATTGTTTTTGTGCTTAAATTGCTAAATTATATCGTTCACGATGCAAAGATAAGAAGAATATTTTATATCGCAAGCGATTTATCCAAAACTTTAGGAGTATTTAACAATAAGTCGCAAGCGACATACCTCTCACCTCTCACCTCTCACCTCCCACCTCTTACCTCTTCAAGTGTTAAAGTCGAAAAAACTTGGCAAAATAGTTGGAAGATATCTGGAATTTTGTCTATCTTTGCATCCGCAAATATGAAAGGAAAGGAAATATAACCTATTTTTAATAACAGACAGAGACAACACATGGTGTAGCACTGTGTGGGGTTATTTGTGCGCTCTTTGAGCTAACGCGTTCTTTGAAATCGTGGACTAATCTCTCATGCGCTCCCTTGAGGGGGAGTGACTACGATATACCTATTCATGAACATTAATTATTGAACTATGAGTGACAAAACACAACAATCACAGATGGAGGATGATGAGTTTGAAAAGATGTTGGATGAGTTCTTGGCAAGTGACATCCCTGATCCCGTTGATGACGACAAGCAGGAGGAGACAGAGAAGTCTGAAGAGGAAGACAGTGAGTTGGGACAGATGCTGAAGGACTTTGTGGACAATGCGCTGAATGGCAAGGTCGAAGAGGGGACGACATCTTTAGAGGAAGAGGACGAAGACGAGGAAATAGACCTCGAAGACTTCCCAGAGGGCTCAGTGGAGTTCAACGAGAAAAACACCGTAAAGGTGGAAATCCTAAGACCTCTCAAAAAACCACGGGAGAAACTGGATCAACTGGTGGGATGTAAGAACATCAAACAGCAGATTAGCGATTTGCTGCTGTTCACGACTTATAATCGCTATATGGCAATGTGTAACCCGGGATGGAAGGAGCATAACGTATCACTGCACGCCATCTTCTTCGGGAAACCAGGAACGGGAAAGACGACCGTCTGTAAGATCTATGGCTCGCTACTGAGAGAGGTAGGAGTGCTCAGCAAAGGGCATGTGGTGGTGTGCAACCGCAGCACGTTCCTCGGAACAAACTGGGGCGACGAGGAGAAGGCGGTGCGACAGGTGCTGGAGATGGCTGAGGGTGGCGTGCTGATGATCGACGAGGCTTATCTGCTGAACTCCCCTCATCCGAACGACCCCGGCAAACTGGTCATTCAGCTGTTGATGGAGATTCTCGCTAACGAGTACCATCGTGACATCGCCATCGTCCTTTGCGGTTACAAGGAGCCGATGCAGCAACTGCTCGACCTTAACGCAGGACTTGCCTCCCGATTCCCTAACCGTTTTGAGTTTGCCGACTTCACCGTCGACGAGCTGATGGAGATCACCCTCCGCAGGATGAACGAGTATAAATACCACTTCACCCGTGCTGCAAAAGCGAAATACAAGGCGTTGCTGACTGAGGCTTATGCGGGTCGTGACACTAACACATGGGGTAATGCCCGTTTTGTTGCCAACCTGCTGGAGCATATCTATTTGGAACATGCCAAGCGTTGTGTGTTCTATGCCTTTTCGGAGGATGCTCCGACCGTCAAGAAATGCTTCACGATCACACCTGCCGACGTGCAGCCGATAGACGTTCCGAAACCTAAACCTCGTGTTGGTTTTTGATCTTTTGAAGTAAATTAAGAGGGTGTGTCAAAATGTAAATGCTCTCTTGAAAATCTTACAGTTTGAAACTAAAGAACAAGAAAAGTTCATTTCAATACCCTATTATGGGCTGAGAAATGGACTTTTCTTTGTTATTTGAGGGTGGCATACTTACAGATTGAAAGTTTCAATTTCAAAAGTTTGCATTTTGACACACCCTCTGATTTTTAACGTTTTAGAACTTCATAAAGATATGGCAGGTCATTAACTTCGACCACATCTCCATTAAATGTTTTAACTATTAGCTTCTTTATTCCCTTTCTGTCAACCCTTACCCTTACTATCTCTCCTTTCAGCTGAGAGGGAAACAGCCTTACAGTATATCCAATTCTTTTGTCTTCTTTTGATTCAATCAGATTGACTAATGGCTTGCCATCATCCTTGTTAGAGGAAGGTGAGACACTTTGTACATAACTCTCGTCACTTGATTTAACCGTATATAAACTTTCAGCTACATTAAGGAATTTATCAAAGTCATCTCCCCATTGATTATGAACAACAACCTTCATTCCATTGGAAAGAACAATTACTTCATCGTTTTTCATAAAGAAGCGGTTTCGTACATCGGGATTTATTGCGACCTGTTTTGCCACGTCATTATAACGCTTAATTACACCATTTGTCTTATTGGAATGTAATGTAGCAGGGAAAACTCGAATCAAACTCTCATATGATATTTGAGGATGGCAGCGTACATAGTATTTGACAACTTCAAATACAAAACGTCGTTTGCTTAACATCTGCCCTCCTTCAAATGAGTATTTAGTTCTATCACGTGAACCAGATTTAAGCCCATCCATAGAAAAAACTGAAGATATGTTATCTGAGTGTTGCTCTCCATTCTCATCAACATAGACTTTTTCAACTTTCAAACCAAGATGACAATCTATATTAATTCGAACAATCTGCTTAAACTTTATATCCGTGGATGAGTATGTGCAAACATATAGTCCATTACCTATTTCTTTTTGGGCAGATCTATATAATGGGTTTTCATTAAGCCTCGGTGAAATAAGGTTGTCCCCCATACACAATATATTCAATCGCGCAACATTTTCTGGACCAGCATATTTAACGACATCAACTAACGTTTCCCAAACAAGGTTACTGTCAAAAACTCTTCCGTCAGGATATTCAACACGAATAATAAAGCGGGACGTCCTCTTCTTCCTTTGTTCTTCCGGCTCGTCTTCGACACGAGTTATTACAGATGTATCACCATCGATATAAGCTTGTACAATATCACGTTTTTTATCACGGAAAACCCAAGCAGGTCCCCATTGAGTGCGAAAGACAAAATATCCTCCTATTGATTTTAGCGCATCTTTATGAGGCTTTGTGTTACCTACGACAGCAATAGTACGTTCTCCATAATCAACAATCCTTAATTCATTTGATGAGACATCAACAGGCGTTTCGGGAATCGTCTGTTTGCCTTGGACAGAAGTGTCGTTTCCTGCAACTTTGTCATTATCAATTGTATTTGATTGTTCATCGCTAGGATACTCTTCCATCTTTTCCTTAATGGAATATTCAAGGATAGGACTCAATGGAAGATTGTATTTCCTTATGAGATTCAGTATAAGTTCAAGTTCTTCTCTCTCTTTCATACTTTCACCGTTATCTTAAATAGGTATCTATAAGTGCTTCCTTCAATTTTGAGTGCTCTTCTCTGTTTTGCATTAAAGAAAACAGCAGTTCATCAACATAGGCGTATCTTATTACACCACGCATTTGGCCAACAGAAGGATGGCCAGCAAAGCATAAGAGATTTTGCAAGATATTCTCATCTGCTAATGCTTTAAAATGCCAGAAAGGTTCACTTTTCATATACCAAAAAGGAATCCATACAGAAGGAATCTTGTTATTTTGCAGATAGTCTCCCCATGTGCTGGCGAAAGTGTTTGCAATAGATTTATCCAAATGGATTTTGTTCTCAGTTATTGTTCCATTTTCAATTAGCGTCAGTATACTCAATAGCAACACTGCTTTATGCGGCAATTTCTTCCCATTCTGGACTCCAGTTGACAAATTTCTAAAAATCTCTATATACGACGCATTGGTAACGACATTGACTGGTTCTTTGACAGGAGTACTATTTATCGGAAGAGTAGTGGATAACTTGTCGCTGTCAATTTTTTCCATAATAGCATATTCGAGAATAGGACTCATGGGCAAATCATGTTTCTTCATAATTTGCAACACCAGTTCGAGTTCTTCCTTAGTCGTCATATTGATCAGTGCTGTTTTATCGTATACGCAGGTATGGGCTTTGAGAACGATGCTTCTGCATCAATGTTACTACATTGTTGTCGTACTATATCACGTCGACGAATGGCCGGTTGTAAGCAGAGCGCATTAAAGTCATCCCAATCTAATTGTTCTATAGATGTAACATGAGGGAACAACAATTTCATATATGCCGTAGCTACTTTCTTAACGGCTTTCGTATGTCTCATGTCAGCTCCATTAGGAACTACAATTGCTTCATCAACAATATGTGAATAAACCGATTCTGTACGCATCTGGTGTAGTACCTCTGAGAAGAACTCGACATTCAGAGTCCAGTCATGTAGAGCCATGTCTACGTTTACTCTGGGCAATAGCCATCCCTCAATCATGCCATGAAAGCGGTCCAATAAAGCAGATTCCCTAAACACCTCTGGTAAGGCCGAGAAATACTTGTAGCTCAGAGGCTCGTTGTTTTCTGACAACAGTATATTGCCCAAAAGCATTAGTCCACATTCTGACATGAATTCATAGTTGTCGATGGTGGCCTTACCAAATTCAAGGTAGTTCTTCAGGAACGACTGCATTTCTGTGTTATCAGAAAACGATATGGTCTGTATCTCGTCAAATGCCACCATATCATAGAAGCGCATAATGCCAGGCGACTTCGTTGATTTGTCATACACCAACTTTGCACGAGACACTTTGCCACCACTGACCAGCCAGACGAACTTTGACAGGTTACCGAACACATAACTCTTGCCTGTTCCTTTGGGTGCAAGTTCAATAAGGTTCAGACGTGGCTCTATGAAAGGAAGCAAACGTGTCAGAAATTCCAATTTTTGGGTCACGGTTGTAAAGGCCGATGGTGTATATTCCATGCCATTCATTAAAGAACCCACCGGGCAGGTGTATCTGCAGGAATTACTGCACAACGATATAAAAAGTTTTATTACGGCCATGGATAAATTTCGTGAGCTTATTTTTAAGTCCTCTGATGTTTATTTGGGTACCTACAATATGAAGGGCAGAGAGGTTTCTACTCTGCTAATGAAACAGGCATTTATTGATATGGTTCCGCTTAACTCGTTCTTTATTGACGGCGATTTTGTATTTTATGATC
>CALFUF010000120.1 GCA_937916405.1 uncultured Prevotella sp. | reverse complement strand
CAATAGGAATAGAAAGGGAGAAGACAAAAGCATTCCAATTAGAGGCAAAAGCCTTACCAGGATAGCCGATATAACTGATACTTGACACATAAGTGGCGAATATCGACATTCCCACTACCCAACCGGGAATAGAATGTCCTGCTGACGTAAACTCATCAGCCGACCCTCCTTTCTTATAGAAAGAACAGCCAAAGACCACCACACCGAGGGTGAATACCAGAAAGACGATAAAATCTATCGTATGCATAGGCTATATCTTCAGCTTACCATTCTCGATAGGAAGGGCAGCAAGTGCCTGACGAATCTTCTCACGCTCTGGCTCATTAAACTTATAGAAAGGTGAGGCTACGAAGTCGTCATTGATGATGCCCAACAATGAGAGGGCGCATTTCAGTCCTTTCAGATAGCTGGAGCCATGCTTGCCTACCGTATAGATACTTGTCGATATCTGCATGATAAACTGCTGTAACTGACGGACATGAGCCAAATCACCAGCACGTGCCGCATCATACATTGCCACATACAGTTCCGGGAACATATTCGCTCCACCATTGATACCGCCATGAGCACCCAGTAAGACACACTCACCCGTGATCTCCTCTGGACCCACAAGCATCGCAAAGTCGGGACGTTCCTGCATCTTATACATCACCGATTGGAAATAAACCGCATTCGCACTGGAGTCCTTAAAACCGATCACATGCGGGTTCTGGGCAATACGACGTACGGTATCTGGCGCAAAACTTACTTTCACATGGGACGGCATATTATAGAGGAATACAGGAAGTGGCAGTTGTGGTACCAGCTCCTCATAGAACTGAGCCAGCTCGGGTTGTCCTGTGGCAAAGTAATAAGGGGGAGCAGAAACGACACCGCCAGCCCCGCAGTCGGCAGCGACCTTGGCGAGTTTGATACTCTCCACGATACTGGTATCAGTGATACATGCGAGCAGTGGCAGTCGTCCTTTATTAATACGACATGCCTCTTTGATCATCTGTTTGCGTACGTCATAGCTCAGACTCTGTTCCTCACCTGTGGTACCTAGAATGAAGAGCCCGTGTACACCACCTGCAATCAGATGCTCTATCAGTCGTTCAAGACTCTCAATGTCAAGTGTCTCATTATCTTTTAAAGGAGTTACTAGGGGCGGAATGATTCCGCTAAGTGGTTTGTTCTGTATCATAATCTTTTTTCGTTTGGTTTTCTAATAAGACGACAAAGACTCCGATTTGTAACGAGTCAGGGGGTACAAAACCGCCACGAAAGAGTCCTTATAATATATAAATAAGGTATAGTATATGAGAAAGAAGATATGGACGATAGGACTATTGACCATGAGTTATCTCTGGGCATGGGCACAATCATGTGACGTGAACACACATCGACAGTACCTCAGTGGTACTGGATGCGACGATATGGTACAATGGGACTTCAAATGTACTGACGGACGACGCAGTGGTGAATGGACCAAGATAGGAGTGCCTTCATGCTGGGAACTGCAAGGTTTCGGCACTTATCAATATGGCATGCGCTTCTACGGTAAGGCGACTCCAGAGGGAATCGCTGACGAGAAGGGACTGTATAAGACAGAGTTCTCTTTGCCTCAGTCATGGGCAGGAAGACAAATCTTTCTCGTATTCGAGGCGGTATTTACGGATGCCCAGGTAACCATTAACGGACGTAAGGCTGGAAACGGTCTCTATCAGGGAGGCTTCACCCGCCATACCATCGATGTCTCTGACCGTGTTTTCTTCGGTTCCAAGAAGAACCGCCTGGAAGTAGAAGTCTCGAAAGAGAGTGCTAACCCACAGGTGAATCTCGCAGAGCGTCGCGCTGACTATTGGAACTTCGGAGGTATCTGGCGTCCTGTCTTTGTCATTTCCAAACCTGCCCAGAACATTCATCGGGTAGCTATTAATGCCAAGGCTGATGGACGGTTTATGGCGGATGTCTTTTTGAATCGTTCTTTGCCAGGCGGTTCTGTAAGTGTCAGTGTCACAGACGCAAACGGGACGAAGGTGGCACAAAGCAATGACTTGCCAGTTGCCAGTGACAAGGCTCTGGTTGATTTCGTGGTAAAGAACCCATTACTTTGGAATGCCGAGCAGCCTCATCTATATACTGCCGTGTTCACACTGAAAGACGCACAAGGAAAGACTTTACATATCGAGCGTCAGAAGTTCGGTTTCCGCACCATCGAGTATCGTCATCAATATGCAGGTGACAAGGAGGACGGTCTCTTCATCAATGGTAAGAAAGTCATCGTGAAGGGCGCCAACCGCCATTCCTTCCGTCCAGAGACTGGTCGCACGCTGTCAAAGGCGAAGAATATCGAGGATGTGAAGCTCATCAAGTCGATGAATATGAATGCCGTTCGTCTCTCCCATTATCCCGCAGACCCTGAGTTCTTGGATGCCTGCGATTCATTAGGACTTTATGTAGAGTGTGAACTTCCTGGTTGGCATTGGGCACATGAGACCATCGTCGGTTCCAAACTAGTAGAGGAGATGGTGACCCGTGATGTCAACCACCCCAGCATTATCTTCTGGAGCAATGGTAACGAGGGAGGCTTCAACTATGAGTTAGAGCCTTACTTTGCCAAGTTTGACCCACAACAGCGTGTGGTACTCTATCCTTGGGCAAACCGCAACGGATTCGAGACCAAGCACTATCGCTCATGGGGAGAGACGGCAGAGTATATGCGACAGAAGGAAATCTTCATGCCTACGGAGTTCCTGCATGGTCTGTATGATGGTGGACATGGTGCCGGACTGGCAGACTATTGGAAACTGATGATGTCGAATCCCCGTTGTGCAGGTGGTTTCCTGTGGGACCTGATGGACCAAGGTGTGGTACGTACGGATATGAACAACATCGTGGACTGCATGGGTAACTTCGGTTCTGACGGTATCGTAGGACCACACATGGAGAAGGAAGGCTCGTTCTATACCATCCGTGAGGTATGGAGCCCCGTAGAGATAGTCATTGACAACGCACAGTTAGTCATCAGTAACCACTATAACTTTACTGATTTAAAAGACTGCAAGTTTACCTATAAATATCTTCAGATGCCCGCTTATGGACAGTCTTCCGTAAAGACTTTAAGCCAAGGAATACTAAGTGTAGGCAGTGTAGAGCCATTTGCTTCGAAAACCATTGATTTGCCGAAAGGTAGTGGAAGCGCATTACAAATAACAGCTACCGATCCCCATGGGGAGGATATTTATACGTGGAATTTCAAAACTTCATCGTATGTTACCGAGCATCCAACTGACTTCAACAGTGTCGTTAAGAACGAAACTGCCGACCATGTGACCATAAGTGCGGCAGGTCGTACTTATTCGTTCTCTAAAAAAGACGGAAGTTTGCAGCAGGTAACAATAGGCAACAAGAGCATGAAACTGAATCATGGTCCTCGTTTTGTGGCTGCCAAGCGAAGTGATCGCAGCCAAGATGGCTTTTATAACCACGATGACAAGGAAGCCTTCAGTAAGAAGGCTGAATACACAGAATATGCTGACCAAGGTTGCTTTACTGGTTTCGATTTCGATGGTGGTGTGCTTTCAGCAAACTATCGTCACGGCTCATTGGAATTAGTACGTTGGGACTTCCACACAGACGGTACTGTCATGATGGAGGCTTACTATAACTTCAACGGTGTCGTTGATCTGATGGGTGTTTGCTTTGACTATCCTGAACAACAGGTAAAGAGCAAGCAATGGGTAGGACGTGGTCCCTACCGTGTATGGCAGAACCGCTTGGAAGGTCCGCAATACGGGTATTGGCAGACAACCTATAACGACCCTATCCCAGGGGAGTCTTTCGAGTATCCTGAGTTTAAAGGCTATTTCGCTGATGTCGATTGGATGCAGATAGAGACAACAGAAGGTAAGATTGGAATCTTACACCCCAGTTATTGTTATGTGGGAGTCTATACCCCACGTGACGGTCGTGACCATCTGCTCTACACATTACCAGAGACTGGCATCGCTTTACTGAAGGTGATTCCTGCCGTACGCAACAAGGTGAACACGACAGACCTGAATGGTCCTTCCGCACAACCCTACTGGTCACAAGGCAAAGGCTCCATCAATGTAATTCTCCAATTCGAATGAAAAAGACCATCCTCTCAGTTATAGTTTTGTTCCTTGCACTGTCAGCGCAAGGAAAAGACACCACCAAGCCCTGGACTTTCTGGTACTGGATGTATGGAGCCGTATCAGAACAAGGTATCAAGGCTGACCTGCAGGCTATGAAAGACGTGGGACTGGGAGGCTGTTATCTGATGCCGATACGAGGGGCTGTGGAGCGTCCAGAGTATGAAGGTACCGCTGATGCGCTGAGTGACAACTTCTGGAAGATGGTCGACTTAGCCCTTGTGCAGGCTGATTCCCTCGGTTTGGGAATGGGTATTCATGTCTGTGACGGCTTTGCACTGGCTGGCGGACCTTGGATCAAACCCGAGGAGTCGATGCAGAAAATTGTTTTCTGCGATACGATCATGGATGGAGGCTTCCATCATTTCCGTATGTCCAAGCCTCAACATTACGAGAACTACTATGAGGATATCGCTGTGTATGCGATACCTGTCAAGCAAGACAGACCCCGTGCTCCTAAGGTTTCCTATTCCCCAGAGGTAACCATCAATGCGAAAGGTGTCTATTGTGCTGATACTCCCTGTTGGATACAGTATGAATTCGACCGTTCGACACTAGTGCGGAATATTGAGATAGAGCCCTCTGGTACGAATTTCCAATGCCAGCGACTGAGTGTCAAAGCCTCTGATGACGGAGTCGTTTTCTATGCTGTCAAACAGCTCACGCCCCCTCGACAGGGATGGCAGAACACGGGTTTCAATACGACATTCAGTATTCCCCCCACCCGTGCCAAGTTTTTCCGTTTTGAATGGACACCAGAAGGGACTGAGCCTGGTGCTGAGGATCTGGATGCCGCCAAATGGAAACCCGTTCTCAGACTGAGGAATATCAAGTTCGGCAGTTGGTACCTCATTGACAATTGGGAGGGGAAGGCTGGTTATGTATGGCGCATCGCTCCCGATACTTCCAAGGAAGAACTGTCTGCCGACGACTATCTCCGCCCACAGGACATCATCAATACCAAGATGGATGGTGACATGGTGGAGATCGACTTACCCAAAGGTATGTGGCGAATCCTGCGAATGGGACACACCTCTACTGGTCATACCAATGCGACTGCTGGTGGTGCCAAGGGACTGGAGTGCGACAAGTTCTCAAAGGAAGCGGTGGAGAAACAGGTGGATCACTGGTTCGGACTCTTCATGAACCGTCCCAACCATCAGGCAATCCAATACCTGCATGTCGACTCTTGGGAGTGTGGCTCGCAGAACTGGAGCAAGAATTTCGCCCAGGAGTTCCAGCGTCGCAGAGGATATGACATCATCCCCCTCTTACCCATCTATGCTGGTGTCCCCATGAAAGGGGGTGATGAGACGCTGAGAGACATTCGCAAGACGATCAATGAACTTGTCAACGAGATATTCTTCGTCACTGTCGCGCAGAAAGCAAAAGACTATGGTGTACAACTCTCCTCAGAGAGTGTGGCTCCCACCATGGTCTCTGATGGTATGGAACACTACAAATATGTGGATGTGCCGATGGGCGAATACTGGCTGAACTCTCCTACCCACGACAAGCCTAACGACATGCTGGATGCCATCAGTGGCGCACATGTCTATGGCAAGCAAATCGTTCAGGCTGAGGGATTCACAGAGGTACGTGGGGTATGGGACGAGACTCCCGCAAGTATCAAGCCCCTACTCGACCGTAACTTCGCCTTGGGTATGAACCGTTTGTTCTTCCATGTCAATACCCATAACCCGTGGGTGGACAAGAAACCAGGTATGACCCTTGACGGCATCGGACTCTTCTTCCAGCGCGACCAGACGTGGTTCCCTGAGGCAAAAGCAATGGTTGACTATATCACCCGTTGCCAGACCTTGCTGCAGAAAGGTACACCCGTGGTGGATATCGCAGTCTATACGGGGGAGGAAATACCCTCACGAGCACTGACACCAGACCGACTCGTGCCAATGCTACCAGGACTTTTCGGTCCAGAGCGTGTCGCTTCCGAACAAAAGCGTCTTGCAAATGTGGGTTGTCCGATGGAGGAAAGTCCTGTGGGCGTGCGCCATTCTGCTGGTATTATAGACTTGAAAGACTGGATTAACCCATTGCATGGTTACCAGTATGACTCCATGAACAAAGACGCATTGCTGACACGACCTTTCCATTACAAGGCGCTGGTCATCCCAGAAGGCTGCATCGTCTCTCAAGAGGTACAGAAGCGGATTGAACAATTACGACAACAAAGTGTCCTGATTATCGATAAACCGTACCATGCCGAGACCCTTGAGGGGGTGGAGCCTGATGTTATCCTACCAGAAGGAATCGCCTATACCCATCGAGTCACTGACGACCAAGATATTTATTTCCTCGCCAACCAAGAAGATAAAGAACGGGAAATAACAGCGTCTTTCCGCTGTACTGGACGCATTCCGTATATCTATAATCCCGTCACAGATGAGGTAACAGCGGTCGATTATACGGAGGAGAACGGCAGGACGAAAGTAACCTTCACCATGCCAGCTTTTGGGTCCCTGTTTGTTCCATGGGGTGGAACAAAGTGTTCCATGGGGTGGAACAAAGTGTTCCATGGGGTGGAACAAAATGTTCCATGGGGTGGAACATTTGGAGACTCCTATCGTATCACCTTCAAAGAAAGTAATATCACCCTCGACAACCAACAGTTGTTTGACTGGAGTCAGCATCCAGATGACAGAATCCGCTATTTCAGTGGTCATGCTTTGTATACCACGACTTTCAAGCAGAAGAGACTACCCAAAGGGCGTGCATGGCTGGTATTCCCTGCTGTGAAGGACATTGCCCATGTATGGGTGAATGGTATCGACTGCGGTATTGCTTGGACTGCACCTTATGAGGTGGAGGTAACCAAGGCTTTGAAGAAAGGTAAGAACACCTTGGAGATAGAAGTGGTAAATACTTGGCACAACGCCCTGCGTGGTATGGACCAAGGCAAGGCGCCCTATGAGGGTATCTGGACCAATGCCAAATACCGCACGAAGGGTGACAACCTGTTGCCTGCCGGTCTGTTAGCACAACCCGAATTAATAATAAAATAATGATATGAGACGCATCACATTCTTTTTGTTCACGTGTTTGTTATCCCTCAGCACTTCCTTTGCCGAGGTAAAACTCCCTCGTTTCTTCAGCGACAACATGGTGTTGCAACAGCAAACGGAGTGCAACCTATGGGGAACAGCCGATAAAGGTAAGACAGTGAAGATCACAACCTCATGGAATCAGAAGAGTTATCAGGTAAAGACAGACAAGAACGGACGGTTTGAGGTGAAGATTCAGACACCTCAGGCTGGTGGACCGTATGAGATTACCTTCAACGACGGTAAGCCACTTACCCTGCATAATATCCTTATCGGCGAGGTATGGATCTGTGCGGGACAGTCGAATATGGAGATGCAGATGAAAGGATTCAAGCAACAACCTGTCGAGGGAACGACAGAGGAGTTGTTGCGTTGTAAAGACTCCCAGCTGCGACTATTCACCGTCAAGCGCCATGTTTCCCTGACACCTGTCTACGATGTGACAGGACAATGGAGCGAGGCAAACAGTGCCAGTGTCCGTGACTTCTCGGCAACAGCCTACTATTTCGGTCGTGCACTTCGTTCGACTTTGGACGTTCCTATCGGATTGATCGTGACGGCATGGGGCGGTTCTGCCTGTGAGGCTTGGATGAAAGCCGACTGGTTGCGTGCCTTCCCGAAAGTACAACAGACCATCACGGTAGGAGATGTCTCGAAACTCCAGCAACGCTGTCCTACCGCTCTCTATAACGGACAGTTGTACCCCCTCATCGGCTACACCATGAAAGGTGCTATCTGGTATCAGGGAGAAGATAATGTACCCCGTTACGACTACTATGCTCCCCTGTTGAAAACGATGGTAGAGGGTTGGCGCAGTGAGTGGAAACAAGGTGACTTCCCATTTTATTACTGTCAGATAGCCCCTTACGACTACTCTTTGATTGATTGGAAAGACAGTCAGTATCTGCGTGAGCAGCAGGCAAAGGCAGAGACCATGATACCCAATGCCCGCATGGCAGTACTGATGGATGCTGGTTTGGAGTATGGTATTCATCCCCGTAAGAAACGTCAGGCTGGTGAGCGACTTGCCCTTCTCGCCCTTGCCAACACCTACGATATGAAGGGACTACCTGAGTTTGCCACCTATAAGGAAGTGACTTTCGAGAAGGATACTGCCGTCATCGCCTTCGACCGTTCCAAGGAATGGGTGTACTTTGAGCATGGCACCACGTCGAACAACTTCGAGGTGGCAGGTGCGGATAAGGTGTTCCATCCAGCCACCAAGGTATGGGTGTCACGCAATCGTGTTTATGTCATCTGTGATGCCGTCAAGCAACCTGTCGCCATCCGTTATGCCTTTAAAGACTGGGCTGACGGTGACCTGATGCACGACGGTCTTCCTGTGTCCTCTTTCCGAACTGACAACTGGTAAACTATATGAAAAAAAGCATCCTTCTCTCCCTCTTATTAGCGTTCTTGACGCTTACCCACGCAGCCGACTATATCCCAAAGGATTATGTCTGGAAGACCCTTAGCAGGAACTCCAGCGAGTCGATGCCGTGTGGAGGTCATGACATTGGCATGAATGTCTGGGTGGAGAACGGGGATGTGCTTTTCTATATCGCCCAAAGCGGATGGTTTGATGAGAACAACACGCTGTTAAAGGCAGGACGCTGGAGACTGCATCTGGAAGGAAATCCCTTTGAGGACAACCATTTCGAGCAACGTCTGTGTCTCGATGAGGGTGCCATTTACATCAAAGGAAAAGAGGTCGATATCAGGTTGTGGGTGGATGTCTATGAGCCCGTTGTGTTTGTGTCGATGTCATCGCCACATGCAAGACGAGCAACCCTCAGTTATGAGAGTTGGCGTTACAAAGACCGCCCAGTCACCAAGGCTGAGTGCCAGCAGTGTTCTTATAAGTGGATCATCCCCAAAGACTGCATGACATTCGCAGATAGTATCCATGCCTCGAAAAGTCGTCTCACCTTCTATCACCAGAACAGACAAGAGACGGTGTTCGACTTCACTGTCAGCCGTGAGCGTTTGGATGCCATCAAAGACAACCTCTATAACCCAATCGGACTCCTGAAAATGGGTGGCATCATGCAGGCTGACGGATTCTCTTATATAGGAACAACTGATAGCAAATATGCCTCAACGGACTATCGCAGTTGGAACTTCCAACGAAAGAAGATGAAGAAAGGAGTTATCTCTATTCAATTATATACAGGTAAAGCACCTTCTTCGCCTGTCAGTGCAACGATATCAAAGGAGAGAAGCAAAACATGGTGGCATAAATATTGGCAACGGAGTTACATACAAACTGACTGCGGACAGCAGGAGGTGACACAGATGATCCGCAACTACGAACTGATGCGGTATATGCTAGGATGTAACGCTTATGGTGAATGGCCTACGAAATTCAATGGCGGTCTCTTTACCTTCGACCCTATCTATGTCGACTCCACGATGACGTTCACCCCTGACTATCGCAAATGGGGAGGCGGTACGATGACGGCACAGAACCAACGTCTGGTCTACTGGCCTATGCTCAAGAGTGGTGACTACGAGGTGCTGAAGCCTCAACTCGACACCTATCTGCGGATGTTACCCAATGCCATCGCATGGACACGTCACCACTGGGGACATGACGGTGCTTGCTTCAGTGAACAGATAGAGAACTTTGGACTGCCCAATCCTGCCGAATATGGGAAGCATAAGGACGGGGACGACTGGGGAGTTGAGAAGAATAAATGGTTGGAATATGAGTGGGACACTGCCTTGGAATTTGGGAAGATGTACCTCGATATGCTGCCATGGTACCCTGACTCCACACTGGACAAATATCGTGTACTTGTCACTGAGCCTCTGCGTTTCTTTGCTAACCACTACCCTAACCTTGAGATCTATCCTGGTTCAGGCTGCGAGACTTATAAGATAGCACGTAATCCCTCCAGTACCGTCGCTGCCCTACAGGCTATGAAGAACGGTCTTGACAATCTTGGCATAGACATCAGTATGATTCCCGACATCCCTCTCCAGGTGATAGACGGTGACACCTGTATCGCCCCTGCTGTCAGTTGGGAACGGATACAGAACACGGAGACACCCCAACTCTACCCTGTCTTCCCTTGGCGTATCTATGGATTGGGAAGACCATACCTCGATATTGCCCGTAACACCTACCTCAAAGACCCGCATGCCCTTGAGATGCGTAGTACGAAAGGATGGAAACAAGACAATATCTGGGCTGCATGCTTAGGGATGACTGACGAGGCGATATGTCTGAATACAGAGAAGTTGGGCAACGGTCCCTATCGTTTTCCTGCCTTCTGGGATCCTGGTTTCGACTGGGCTCCTGACCATAACAGAGGGGGAGCCGGTATGATTGGGCTGCAAGAGATGTTGTTGCAGGAAGACCTCGATCACAACCCTATCCTCTTCCCTGCATGGAACCATGAGTGGAACTGTCGCTTCCGTCTCTATCTCTCCGGACGACGTTGTGTCGATGCGGAAATAAAGGATGGTAAGATTACTTATGCCATTGATGGGGTTGATTACTCGGATGATATAGAAGAGCCTCAGGATGCCAAGTGGATTGGAGCCATTACCCGCCAAGACGCTCACCTGCCGGAGGGTCGTAACTACACAGGGGCTAAGTTGAAAGAGCCCTTGGTGAAAGAGGCATGGAAGAAGGTGGACACCCTGAGCCAAAGGAGTATCCTGCTGCGGAAAGACTTCTGCCCCAAAGGGAAAGTGTTCAAGGCTACCGTCTCTATTGTCGGATTAGGGTTCTATGAGCTCTCCATCAACGGTAAGAAGGTGGGTGACGCATCCTTCGCACCACTATGGAGTGACTATGACAAGAGCATCTTTTATAACACATACGATGTCACATCCAACATCAACCTACAGACAGCAGACAGCAAGCCACAGACTATCCAAGTACTACTGGGTAACGGATTCTACAACGAACAGGGTCTTCGCTATGCCAAGATGAAGATATCGTTCGGTCCTCCCACCTTATTATTCCGTATGCACATTGAGTATGATGACGGAAAGACAGAGGATATCGTCAGTGATGAGCAATGGCAATGGGCATTATCCCCCATCACTTTCAACAGCATCTATGGGGGTG
This sequence comes from uncultured Prevotella sp., assembly GCA_937916405.1. Lineage (GTDB taxonomy): Bacteria > Bacteroidota > Bacteroidia > Bacteroidales > Bacteroidaceae > Prevotella. Next base: position 5,774 of record CALFUF010000120.1, on the reverse strand, counting down.
AAGACTATGATGCGCGATTAGAGGACCCAACAGACTGGCACCCTATCATCATACAGGAAGCACCCAAGGGTGTCCTCCGTCAGCAGATAGCAAAGCCTGTGAAGATCATGGAACGCTATTCCGTGAAGGATACTATCAGAAAAGACTCCGTATTAGTGCTCGACATGGGACAGAACCTTGCTGGATTCCCTGAGATTACCGTCCAAGGACAATCAGGACAAAGACTGAGAATGACCCCTGGTGAGACACTGACCAAAGAGGGACTGGTGAATCAGAAGCAGACAGGTCGTCCACATTATTATACCTATATATTAAAAGGTGGAAAAGAGGTATGGCATCCCCGCTTCTCATACTATGGGTATCGCTATCTGCAAGTGGAGGGTGATATCAACGTTTTGAGAAATATCGAGTCGTGCTTTGTGTATAATTCAGCCTCGAAGACTGGTGATTTTGAATGTTCTAATCCTCTCTTTAATGATGCTTACCGCCTGATAGACCGTGCCATCCGCTCCAATTGGCAGGCTGTTTGGACGGACTGTCCCCATCGTGAGAAATTGGGATGGCTGGAACAAGACTGGCTGAATGGAGAGGGACTCTTAGCCAATTACGACTGCCGGGCGATGATGGAACAGACCATGCAGAACATCGCTGATGCGCAATATCCCAATGGTGCCTTGCCAGAGATAGCCCCCAACTACGTTATTTTCGAGGGCTCATGGGCTCCTCCATTCTTGGAGTCACCAGAATGGGGAGGCGCTTTCATCGCCCTACCCTTCCTCTATCAAGCGTTCTATGGCGACGATAAACTCATCCATCGCTATCGTCCGCAGATGAAACGCTATGTGGACTATCTGGCAACGCAGGACTCTTGCTATATCCTTCGACAGGGACTGGGCGACTGGTACGACTACGGACCTGGACGTGCTGGCTTTGCACAGAACACGCCTATGGCACTTGTATCAACGGCACATTACTATTGGTGGAATCATTTAATGGGGGAAGCACGTGCCGACAGTATCAAGACCGCCTTCATTAAGGAGTTCTACCATCCTGCTACCCACCAGTATGCCACAGGCAGTCAGTGTGCACAAGCCATAGCCCTTGAGATGGACCTCATACCAGAAGGAGACCGTGAGGCAGTATTACAACAACTGATTAACGATATTCACGCCCATGGTGACCGTCTGACAACTGGTGACGTTGGCAATCGCTATCTGTTTAACGCCCTTATCCATCATGGACAACAGGAACTGCTTTATAAGATGCTGAACCATTACGACGTGCCTGGTTACGGCTATCAGATTAAACTCGGTTACACGACTTTGACAGAACAATGGAACCCTGAGTTCGGTGCCTCTATGAATCATTTCATGATGGGGCATCTGAATAACCTGCTTGTACCTTATTTCTTAGGTATCTGGCGAGAGGGAGAACACCTTACGATAGCACCTCATCCCGTTGGTGACCTCACCTGGTGCCGGGGAAAGATGGACGATGTCAAGGTCGATTGGCATTTGGAGGGCGATACTTTCGTGCTGAATGTAGAGATCCCCACTCATCGGGAAGCAACCGTCCGACTCCCTTATAGTGGACAGTCGAAGATTATCAGGGAGGGACAACATACCCTAAAAGAACAAATCAACAAATAACACATATGATGAATACTTGGAAACCGAATCTCGAGGAGACAAAGAAACGATACATCAATTGGTGGAACCATAAGGGTATCATTCTGAATATGTGGGAACACTTCCAAGAGGGAGTGACTCCTCATGCTGACATCCCTATGCCCCCAGCACCCCGTGACTTAAACCAGAAATGGTTTGACCCGCAATGGCGTGCTGACTATCTCGACTGGTATGTCGCTCACTCTTCACTCATGGCTGACATGCTGCCCGTTGCAAATACACATCTGGGACCTGGTTCGCTTGCCGCTATTCTGGGAGGTGTATTCGAAGGAGGAGAGGATACCATCTGGATTCATCCAAACCCTCATTATTCGGATGATATTGTCTTTGACCCTAATCACCCCAACTACCTGCTCCACAAAGAACTGTTGAAGGCTTGTAAGCAAAAGGCGCAAGGACATTATTATGTCGGTATGCCAGACCTGATGGAAGGACTGGATGTACTTGCCGCTATGAAGGGAACTGACAAGGTATTACTCGACACGGTAATGCAACCCGAGGTATTGGAACACCAGATGCAACAAATCAACGATATCTATTTCCAAGTATTCGATGAACTATATAATATCATCCGTGAGGGCGACGAGATGGCATTCTGTTATTTCTCCTCATGGGCTCCTGGTAAGATGTCGAAGTTGCAAAGTGATATCTCAACGATGATTAGTGTTGATGACTATCGTCGCTTCGTACAGCCATTCATTCGCGAACAGTGTCAGAAGATTGACTATACACTCTATCACTTAGACGGTGTAGGTGCCATGCATCATCTGGATGCCATCCTGGAAATTGAGGAACTAAATGCTATCCAATGGACACCTGGTGTGGGTGAGCCGCAGGGAGGTAGTCCGAAATGGTATGACCTCTACAAAAAGATCCTTGCACATGGCAAGAGTATCATGGCTTGCTGGGTTACCCTCGATGAGCTGCGTCCCCTCCTCGATAACATCGGAGGTGACGGTGTCCATCTGGAGATGGATTTCCATAACGAAAGGGAGGTGGAGCAGGCGATGCGTATCATTGAGGAATACCAGAGCCATGACAAGGTGGACGAGGAGGTAAAAGAGATTATCCGCCTCATCGAATCCCCCACTGAGACTGTCAAGAATGACAGACCCGCCCTCCCTACCAACCGCATCCTCGTCCTCGATGGTGCGATGGGAACGATGATTCAGCAATACCAACTGCGGGAGGAGGACTTCCGTGGGTCACGCTTCGCCCATCATGACTACGACCTGAAAGGATGCAATGACGTGCTGTCACTGACCTGTCCATTCATCGTTCGGGATATTCATCGCAAATACTTAGAGGCAGGAGCCGACATCATAGAGACCAATACGTTCAATGCACAACGTATCTCGATGGGTGACTATGGGATGCAGGACTATTGTCGGGACATCAACCTTGCCGCTGTGAAGATAGCCCGTGAGATGGCGGAGAGGTATTCCACACCAGAGAAACCACGCTATGTCGCAGGCAGCATTGGTCCGACCAGTCGTACGACCTCTGTAGCCACCTCTGGTGTCCCCTTGTCCAAGGAAGTGTTGCGTGAGGCATATGAGGAACAGATCAAGGCTCTTGCCGAAGGGAGTGTCGATGCCTTACTTATTGAGACTATCTTCGATGTGGAGAATGCCCGTATCGCTATTGAGGCAGCCCAGCATATTGCTCCTCGTCTTCCTATTATGCTGAGTTTCTCCGTCTCTACCCCTGACGGGCATAATATGATGGGACAGGATATCTGTGAATTTATCAAATCTCTTACCTCCAACCTACCTCTTACCTCTCTATATTCTATCGGCATCAACTGTCTCTCTGATGTCCAGCAGATGACTCCACTGATCTGTCAACTGTCACAGTTTGGCACAAGAGTGAGTCTCTATCCTAATGCGGGAATGCCAGATGCTAAAGGGCAGTATGGTAAGACACCAGAAAGTCTGCTGAGAGATGTATGGCCCTTGTTGGAAAACCACTGTTTGAATATCATCGGAGGATGCTGTGGGACGACTGATGCCCATATCCGTCAGATGGCACAGGCAATAGAACCTGTTGCCGGGATATTCCTATCTCCACTTCGACCAGGGGAGAGTCTAAGTTTCTCTAGTATACCTAGTAATCCTAGTATACCTAGTGATTCTAGTATACCTAGCACCCCCTGCCAAGAAACCTCACCTACTGAGCGTCTTTACCAGGCTATACTTGATGGAAAGAGTGATGATGCGGCAATAGCCACAAAGGATGCTATCGCTCAGAACATAGCCCCACAAGACCTCATCAACGGACAGATGATCCGTGCAATGAGCGAGGTGGGCAGACATTTCCAAGACGGCAAGGCTTTCGTGCCTCAGTTGCTGATGGCTGGACGTGCCATGAAGGCGGCACTCGAACTGTTAAAGCCGATGATGGCTGGTACGGCAAGTACGTCTTTGGGAAAGGTAGTGATTGGCACTGTGAAAGGCGACCTGCATGATATCGGCAAGAACCTCGTTGCCTCCATGCTGGAAGGCTGTGGCTTCGAGGTGGTGAATATCGGTATTGATGTCTCTGCCGACACCTTCATTGAGGCTATCAAGGAGAATCAACCCGATATCCTTTGTATGAGTGCCCTACTCACCACGACGATGGGATATATGAAAGAGGTCATTGATGCCTTGGAGACCGCAGGCATCCGCAACCAAGTGAAGGTGATGGTTGGTGGTGCCCCTGTCACTCAAGGTTTTGCCGATGAGATAGGCGCTGATGGCTATAGTGATAATGCCAACTCTGCCGTCACCGTCGCTAAGCAGTTGTTAGGTAAGCTTTAGTTTACGCTTGAAACAATTCTGGAAATCACAGAGTCCACAGGTGTAGTCCAAGTGCTTGACCTGTGGACCTAATCCGATAATACCGCTGACACTCTTGATAGGCACCATCAGGGAGGAGTCTGTAAGTCTGACTCCACAGGTATGTCCATCAAAGACAAGAAAAAGCAATTGTTGTTGGGAGACATGCCAGCCACAATATCCTGGGGAAAAGCGGTTGGTATGATGCCAACCTAGTTTCTCGATACTCTCCTGCAAACAGTCTTCCATCTGGTCAGCACAATGCTCCGCAATGACAGAGCCAAGCGCATCAGCAATATAGACACGCACCATATCTCCTTTCTTTTTCAACTGCTGCTGATAAGCCTCAAACTCAACACCACTGGTACAGATAAAAAGAGCGTATGCCTCAGCACCACGCAACTGACGCAGGATAATCTTTCCCATATCGAAAGTCGGCAGGTCTTTCACAACCAGATAGCAGAAGCGAGGGCGCAAGAATGAGCGTACCTCCTCCATCACCACAGCAGTCTCATGACATGTCGCCTCGTCAGGTTCTACGTCATGGTATCCCATCTGCTCGTAGAGATGGGAAGGGGTTATACCTAACGTATCGTAATCAATTGTTTTCTCTGTCATGACTGCTCGTTCCACTCTTTGAGTGCGTCAAAGAAAGCATCCACATTATGTTGTGGCGTATGCGGTGGGGTGTCACATCCACTGGAGAGAGCAAAATTAGGATAGTCCTTCATTTTCTCCAACAAATCAATGACTGTCTGATGCATCTGCGAGGGCATACCATCCTTGAAGACACTGACAGGATCGATATTACCCATAGCAAGTGCCGTTGGAGGAACATCACGAATGACTTCCTCCATGCGACATTTATTACCAAAGTGGTAAGCAGCGGCTCCTGTACTTACCATCGCATGAGTACAATGACCCGTATTCCCACAATTATGAAGAATCACCAAGAAATCATCCGATTGAACCTCATTCACTATATAACGTACATAATCAGAGGAGAACGTCTTGCAGTCCTCGTCTGACATCAATCCTGCGGCAGGCTCTGCCATCATCACGCCCCCTACCCCTGTCTGTTTCAAAGCCAGACAATACTTCTTGATGAACATCGTACACTTGCTAAGCAATTGATGGGCTGCGTCAGGATTCTCGTAGATAAGCATCATTATCTCCGACATGTCATATAGACGACCGGCAAGAGAAAACGGACCAATGCAGCCTGCAAAGACAGGACGGTCGGTGATATGGCGGGCGGCAAGCAGGT
>CALFUF010000119.1 GCA_937916405.1 uncultured Prevotella sp. | reverse complement strand
CCTTTCAGTCCGTTCTTCGAGTCGCAGTCTTTTGCCATGATGTTGAAACGCTCCAACAGCAGTTTGGTCAGTTCTGCGGAAGTGTAACGGTCTGTTACCTGACAGCAGAAATAGTTTGCCTGGGTAGGGAGCACCCGCAGATAGGGAATGCTACTTAACAGTTTCCCCAAACGGTTACGTTCTGTAATGAAACGGTAACACGCTTGTACATAGTCTTTCTCGTATTTGCCGAAGATCTGCATATAGAACTCGCCAAAGGAGTTGATGTTCCAGATGCTCACGTCTTTCTTGATCTGTTGGATGACGGCAGTATCGGCAGAGACAAGGACACCCAGGCGGAGTCCTGGGACACCATACGACTTGGAGATGCTCTTCATCACTACCAGTCCTTGGTACGACTCCAAGATGTCGTTATGCAACAGACTATTATGCTCAAAGTCCTCACTGAAGTCCACAAACGACTCGTCCACAATCAGACGGATACCTTGTCGCTTACTCCATTCAATGAGACGGAGCAGTCCCTCCATGGGGATGAAATTGCCGGAGGGGTTATCTGGATTGATAAGCAACAGGGTCTTGATGGGATGGGCTGAATAGAAACGGATGAGATCCTCTGCCGTATAACTCAGTTGGTCGTTGTCTGGTTGAAAAGCGACGATTTCATCAGGATGCAAGCGATGGGGATATTCCTCGAAAGTAGGATAGATAATACCTGTCTTTCCTTCCGTACCCTCCATCAGACTCTTGATCAGTTCAGCGGCACCGTTACCCACCACCACATAATCCTGCTTGATACCAAAATACTTGCCGGCAAGAAGGGAGTTGACGAACATACCTGAGGGATATTCTGTCAATAAAGTGTCGAAATTAGCACGCAACTCGTCTTTCATCCGCTGGGTAGGGAAATAGGGATTCACCAGATAGCAGTAGTCGAGCATCTTGGGGAATCGCCAGTGTCCGCCATAGCGGTAGTTGAAACGATGCAGCATCTCGTCACCCTCAGCGAAGATCGTCTCTGCGATATCTAAGTCTTGGACATCATCTATCTCATACCATTTCTCATCACCGATAGGCAGTGCTTTCAGGTCGGTATGGTCGAGCAGGGTGATGACACGCAGCACTTGCTCATAGTA
>CALFUF010000118.1 GCA_937916405.1 uncultured Prevotella sp. | reverse complement strand
TATTGAGGTGAAATCTTCCGGCTATAAGACTCATGCCTCGCTTGATGCCTTCTGCATAAAATTCTCAGATCGAATCAGCAACCGCTATCTCATCTATACCAAAGATCTTAAGAAAGACGAGGCAACAACACTCTTGCCTGTATTCATGACCATTTTCCTATAATAGTAACGGCAATCCCTGACGAGACAACAAATTGTTTGTGGAAAAACTATTATGGTGGTGTGGGAGCGATAGCACATTAAACTATACGAGTTTACACCTTTTACTATAAGGATATGAAGTGATTTTTATGGTTGTTGAATCTTCGAATTATAAAAATGTTGTCTAAAGGCTTGTTATTTCAAGAAAAAGTTGTATATTTGCACCGTGAAAAGGGCGTGAAAATGTGGTTATGAAGTACCTTTTTCCACATTTTTGCCACACACGCACCTTTCTCTGTATCAAAACGGCTTGATAATCAAGAGAAAACAACTAAATGGGGTTGACTGGATTTGACAGCGGGTTGAGATGGTACGTAAGCATGCGGAGTGAAGACTGTATACTCCATAATCTATTCGGTCGGAAAATTAATTGGCGAAAACAAGTACGCTCTCGCTGCTTGATCGAAGTATAGTAGATCATTAGCTTAATTCCCTTGCCAGGCGAGGGAACGAGACATCGCTCTTCTGGATGTTGTCCCGAATCAGGAAGGTATAGCGGTGCAGGAAAATCGGGAATAGTCACTTGGAAGCCTCGGCTGGGTGATGAAGATCTAGAGGATAAGGGTGCAGTTGGTGGTCCAGGTCTTGCTGCATCACGAAAATGAAGGCTGGAATAAGCATGTAGAAAGCGTATGGTTTCCCTGTTTGGACGAGGGTTCGACTCCCTCCAGCTCCACTATCGTTACGCAGGAAGAACTCTCACCCTCGTGAGGGTTCTTTTAGTCGCTACGCTTTGTAAAAGCGACTTCGTCGATGACGACTCCCTCCAGCTCCACTAACGACTCCCTCCACATCCACTAAAAGAGGATGTGCCTATTTTGACACACCCTCATTGTATAAATGATGTTAGCCTGAATTACTTCTTTGCAAACATGCAGAAGACCCATACGGCAACGAGATCCGGGCTGGCATTGGTCTGGACAAGTCCGACCTGATTGCCGCCGGCATCTACGATCCAGATGGTTGGTCTGCTCATATTTGTAGTAGTCACGAGCGTCCATCTTGCCAGACATACCGTTCTTCTCCACATTGGCACGGACAGCCATCCGGCTCACACGACCAGTGAACTAACTGCCGTCACTCTTCTGTTCGAAGTCACCGCTGTGCTCGTCATTATATTGCGTCTGCAACTGGTTGATGTAATCCTGAGTCGCCTGGTCTGTTTGTCCGGGTTTCTGCGTCTGTTGCTGTGTGCTATTGCCATTGGGGGCGACCTTACTCTCGACCTTGTCCTTTGCTTTAGCCTTGGCTCTGTTCAGCAGTCCGCCGAACTGAGCGGAACCGCCTCAACCTCCGACAAGGAGGTTGAGGCGGAAAATCTTCGTAGTGTAATTATTAGCAAGTTATTATTTGATTAACTCCTTTATGTTCTCGATAAAAGCTACTGCCATAGGAGTCAAATCGTCTACCATTTGCTGGTCGCAGTAGGCAAATGCCTCGTAGTCGCTGCTATGCCGTTTTTCGAAAAGCGTATTAAAGGTTTTGCCATGTTCTATGCCAATGATGCCTTTTGATATAAAGTGCAGTCCTAGCATCGACTTTACACCAGCGTGGGTTGATGCTGCAATATGATGTTTTAAGTAATAGTGCTTGGACAGCATAGAAACAAGCATAATACAAACGGTTGACCGCAGCATTATAATGGCAACGTTCTGCCAAGATAGCCGCTTCTTCTATAGCTTCATCGGAACGCTCTATACGGTAATGTATCAACCCCAGACGGCTCTCTTCGTCAAGATGCTCCTTCATAATCTGATGCCTTCGTTCATAACATTGATATAGAATGGGGTCTTAAATGGCATGTTCTCCCATTGCTTACGTAACATAACGGTTGGACTAACTAATACGCCTGTCTGCCATTCTATTTCGTTTAGTGGACCAGTGACTTCCATTTCACGTTTCAAACTCATTTTATCGCCATCAAGCAATATGAGCACATCTATATCACTATCGCGACGAGCATCTCCACGTGCCTCAGAGCCATAGAGAATAGCTGTTGCTGTTGGGGCAACTTTATGAATTGCCTGACCAATCTTTTCAACTATTTCTTTCCGTCTCATAATGTATATACTTATTGTTATGGCTGCAAATATACGACATTAAATTGGATTTCCCAAACATTTCGAAGATTTTTGGCATTGTGCCGAAGATCTTTCCATTTCCCAAAACCTCAAAGAGCGCTGTATGTACACCACACAGCGCTCTTCTCTTTTCAGACAATCGTGAGTGCTCTCTGAGCCTCACGGGCTGTGTCGTGTTATTTTACTAAGTCAACACCTTGATTCCACTCCATACCTCCTGTACGGATACTGGATTTCATAATTTATACCTTATTATTTAATGGTTAAAAATCCTTGTTGTTTTTATTTGTCTTGGTCTTGGTCTTGCTCTTTCTGGGTGTACTGCTTGACTTTCCTTTCCACCATCTTGTCGAGTTTCTTCTCTACATTGCGTCCCACCATGTCCTCCATCTTGAGCAGTCGCTCCAGATAGTCCTTGGCGTATTCCATTGCCGCCTCTTGATATTTTGTCTTTGCCATTCTGTGCGCAAAGGTATGACAAAAAAGACGAAATATTGTATTGTCTTTGGATTTTGTCGACAAAGGTAAACAATTTTCTTCGAAATTCCAAATTTCTTCTATGAAAGTGTTGTCGTCTCGAAAATAATCCGTAACTTTGTAGCGTTAGGACTAATCTACTAAACTCTATGGAGAGATTGTTTTATGAGTTGATACGGGTCTCTACGGGTCAGCTTGACTGTTTGAGCCGTGGACCGGAGCCGGAGGAATGGCAGCTGTTGTACGAGATGGCTCATCAGCAGCAACTGGTGGGAATCTGTTATCATGGTGCCCAGGCTTTGTTCGAGTTTGGACTGCGTGTCCCCCATGAGTTGATTATCGACTGGATGTCGGAGACCGAGGTGATAGAGGCGCAGAATGCGAGCCTCACCCGGCGTTGTGTCGAAGTGCAGCAACAGCTTTTAGGAGAAGGTCTAAAGTCGAGCGTATTGGCAGGACAGGCTATTGCTCAAGACTATGGCGAGTTGCTACAGACTTTGCGTCAGCCTGATGGCATTGACATTTATGTCGATGGCGCAGATGATGAAAAGCGTCAGATATTTATGATGGCATGGAATGAGGCGGATGTCCGTCTGCATGACCAAATAGGTATGGGAAAGAATCCCTATAAGAATAAGGTATTGCGAAAGTGGTTTGAGAAAAACCATCGCGCTGTGTTTGTGAAGGATGGTGAACTGACCCGTCTCTCTGTGTCTATGATGCTGGTGTATCTGTTGGTCGCTCTTTACTGGCGTTTCATCTATGAGGGTATCACCCTTCGTGAGCTGATGGACTGTTTCTATGCCCTGAAACGGGTGGCTGGTCATGACAAGGCTTCCGTTATCCGTTATGAGAAAGTGCTTAAAGGACTGGGTGTTCTCCGTTTCTCGCAAGGAGTGATGTGGGTGATGCAGGAAGTCTTTGGGTTAGAGGAAAAGTCACTCGTCGTGCAGCCGTCGGAATCCAAGGGCTCTTTTATCTTACAGGAAGTGATGTCGGGCAAGCGTAACGTCCTGCATCTCCTCCCGAAATATCCAATTGACTTGTGCTTTACATTATTATAATATATATAATATGAATAACCAACACTATTTCTTTGCTGTCGACCTTGGCGCCACGAGTGGCAGAACCATTTTAGGCTCGCTTGCCAATGGAAAACTGGAACAAGAGGAACTGACCCGTTTTCCCAATAACCTGATAGAGACAGGTGGTCATTTCTACTGGGATATCTATGCTTTGTATTTTGAGATGATCAAAGGTTTGCAGGAGGTGGCACGTAGGGGTATCGAACTGACCTCCATCGGAATAGACACCTGGGGAGTGGACTTCGTCTTTATAGCAGATGACGGGGCGATTCTGCGTAATCCTGCTTCCTATCGTGACCCCCATACCTTCGGAAGGCTGGAGGAATACTTTGAGAAAGTCATGGACCGTAAGAGGGTGTATGACCTCACGGGAATCCAGTTTATGAACTTCAACTCCCTGTTTCAGTTGTATGCTATGCGGCAAGACGGGAATGTCGCCTTGCGTCAGGCAAAGAAGATATTGTTCGTACCCGATGCCCTGAGCTGGATGCTGACAGGAGAGACAGTGTGTGAGTATACCATCGCCTCCACCTCGCAGATGCTTAATCCACGGACTGGTGACTTAGACGAGCAACTATTGAAAAGCGTAGGACTGAACCGTGAGCATTTCGGCAGGATGGTACGTCCTGGTACACAGATTGGAGTATTGACAGAGGAGGTGCAGAAGATGACAGGATTAGGTCCTGTTCCCGTTATTGCCGTGGCAGGACATGACACGGCAAGTGCCGTTGCCGCTGTTCCTGCAAAGAACGAGAAGTTCGCCTATCTGTCGAGTGGTACCTGGAGCCTGATGGGTATTGAGACTCCAGAGGCGATCATCAACGCCCAGAGCTATGACTATAACTTCACCAATGAGGGTGGAGTAGAGGGTACGACCCGTTTTCTGAAGAATATCTGTGGTATGTGGCTCTATGAGCGTTGCCGTAAGGAGTGGATAGCAAGTGGTGAGAGGTTAGAGGTGAGAGGTGAGCGTAAGTTAGTGCGTGAACTCTCCCATCCAGAGTTACAAGGCTCAGCGATGCAGGTGGAGGCATTCCGTTCCATCATCGCCCCTGACGACAAGCTGTTTGCCAATCCCCCATCGATGATAGCTGCTATCCGGCAGTATTGTCGGGAGACAGGTCAGCAGGTGCCGGAGACTCCTGCGGAGCTCTGCCGATGCATTTTCGATTCCCTTGCCCTGCGCTATCGCCAGGTGTTCCAGTGGCTGAAGGAGTTCGCCTCCTTTGAGCTGGATGTGCTGCATGTGATAGGAGGAGGCTCCTTGAATAAATACCTGAACCAGTTTACCGCTGATGCCCTTGGAGTGGAGGTGCTTGCTGGTCCGCAGGAGGGTACCGCCATTGGTAATATCATGATGCAGGCGAAGTCGGCAGGTGATGTGAGGGATATCTGGGAGATGCGCCGTATCATCGCCAACTCCATCGAGACGGTAGCCTATCATCCCACCAAGGATGCCACCGCATGGGCGGCAGGCTTTGAGCGTTATTTAGGTTATTTAGAGGTGAGTGGTAAGAGGTAAGAGGTGAGAGATATGTTGGGTAAACCCAGTGAAGAAAGAGTATGTAATGAGTGGAAGAGGTAATCTCTTACCTCTCACCTCTTACCTCTTACCTCTTTAAGTTGAGAATATGAAACATGTGAAATCTGAATAATTAATATAAACAAAAGGTGTTATGGTCGGAAGTCATGAGGTGTTAGAACTATTCTCTCACCTCTCACCTCTTACCTCTCACCACTAAAATCAAAGTATTATGGCAAAACCATTAGTAGAGACAAAGGCAAGGGTAGGCGTGTTCTCCGTCGCTTTGGGAGCATATCTGCCGCAGTTTCCTCAGCTGGTTCCTGAGTTTGAGGCACAGTATGAGGCGTTTAAGAAGACACTCCCCGACACGGTGGAGTTAGTAGACGGTGGTATGGTGACCACCAAGGAGCAGTCGATGATGGCGGGTGACAAGTTCCGCGCAGCCGATGTCGACCTGGTTATCTTGCAGATGCTGACCTACTGTACCTCTTATAATATGCTGCCTGCTGTACGAGATATTGATGTGCCAGTCGTCATCGTGAACGTGCAGAAGAAACTGGCGCCAGACTATGAGAAGACGGACATCCCCATCTGGTTAGGAGAGTTGTATGCCTGTGGCGCTATTGGTGAGATGGTCGCCGACCTGAACCGTGCAGGCAAGCGCTCCGCAGTGA
>CALFUF010000117.1 GCA_937916405.1 uncultured Prevotella sp. | reverse complement strand
TGATCGGCATTCTGCTGGGTCGTATGATCGCACCAGCGGAGTGGGCACCTATTGGTATGATTGCTATTTTCTCAGCCATCGCAGGTAACCTGCAGTCGAGTGGGTTCTCTACTGCTATCGTGAACATGAAGGAGCCGAAGGGCAACGACTATAATGCCGTTTTCTGGTTTAATATCCTTGCCAGCATCTGTATCTATCTGATACTGTTTGCTGTCGCCCCATGGATCGCCCTGTTCTTCGAGCAACCCTGTCTGACCGACCTGTCACGCTTCATCTTCCTTGCCTTCCTCATCTCGTCGTTCGGTATCTCGACGAATGCCTATATGACGAAGAACATGATGAATCGTGAGATCACCATTGTCAACACCTGTGCACTGGTCTGCTCAGGTATCGTCGCTGTCACCATCGCCTTCAATGGTTACTCCTATTGGAGTCTTGCGTGGCAACAGGTGGTGAATGCCGCTATCCTGGTCATAGGACGATTCTTCTTCGTGCCATGGCGACCCACGTGGAGCGTCGACTTCTCCCCTATCCGTCGCACGTTTAAGTTCTCGATGAATATCCTGGTGACGATGGTCATCAATACCGTCAACAACAATATCCTGACCTTTATCTTCGGAAAGCTGTTTACGAAGACCCCACAGGTGGTGGGTAACTTCTTCCAGGCATTCAAATGGAACACGATGGCATACCAACTGGTCAGTGGCAGCATTGAGCAAGTGGCACAGCCTGTTCTTGTAGAGGTTAGAGGTGAGAGGTTAGAGGTTAGAGGTGAGAGGTCAGAGGTGAGAGGTAAGAGCGATATCAACGAGCAGGAGATACGGGTCTTCCGTAAGATGCTGCGTTTCACTGCTTTCCTCGCTTTCCCCGCTATGTTCGGACTCTCACTGGTGGCTCATGAGTTCATCCTCTCCACCATTGGCCCCAAATGGGAAGCATGCGTACCCTTGTTGCGTATCCTTTGTATCGGAGGAGCCTTCATGCCCTTCTACTCCCTCTATAAGAACCTGATTATCAGTCAAGGGCGGA
>CALFUF010000116.1 GCA_937916405.1 uncultured Prevotella sp. | reverse complement strand
TATTACAAATCGGGTGGATGGGGGATGTCGCTGACTTCATCGCCACCATCTATGTGCGCCTTTTCCAACTACTTGCCGTCCCCACCATCGTACTCGCTGTGACGACGACACTGGCATCATTGGGGAAAGGACAGGAGACTGGACGTATCTTCCGCCATACCATCACTTACACCCTGCTGACCACTATTGTGGCGGCAGCGGTAGGACTCCTGTTGTATGTCATCATCGCCCCAGGACGATTAGACCTTTCGACAGTGGCAGCAAACGCTCAACGCTCAACCCCTGATACTCAACTCACCTATATCGACCATCTGTTATCTGTCATCCCTAACAACATCGTCAAACCGTTCCTGGAGGGGAATGTCCTTTCGTTATTGCTATTGGCTGCAGCCATTGGTATCGCCTTGGCACGATTGCCGGAGACAGAACAGAAAGCGGTGGTCGTGAGGTTCCTTCATGGCTTACAAGACTTGTTGTTTATGATGATTCGTGGACTCATCTGGACCCTGCCGGTAGGTATTGTTGCCTTTGCGGCACAGTTGTCAGCACAACTCAATGCAGGAGTCATCGCAGACTCGTTAGGAAAGTATGTCGCTGTTGTCTTGGGAGGTAATCTGCTTCAGTTCTTTGTGGTACTGCCCTTGTTCCTGTTGTTACGTGGTTTGAATCCTGTCCGTACCTTGTCGAAGATGATGCCTGCTGTCTTGATGGCACTCTTCACCAAAAGCAGTGCCGCCACCCTACCTGTCACGATGGAGACGGCAGAGCAGCGGTTAGGGGCACAGTCGAAAGTAGCACGTTTCGTACTGCCTATCTGTACGACGATCAATATGAACGGATGTGCCGCTTTTATCCTCGTCACCAGTCTGTTCGTGATGCAGCAGGGAGGCATCCCACTCACATGGACTACCATGCTGTCGTGGCTGCTCATCTCGGTGGTATCGGCAATAGGTAATGCCGGGGTACCGATGGGCTGTTACTTCCTGACTCTCTCCCTGATGTCAGGCATCCATGCCCCCATCGCCGTCCTCGGCATCATCCTCCCCATCTATACCATTATTGATATGGTGGAGACAGCGGTTAACGTATGGAGTGACTCCTGTGTCTGTGCGATGACAGACCACGACTTACGTAACTGATTCCTATTTCACTTTCGCCACCAGTTCTGCGGGATATTTCGGCATGGCACCGTTCTGGGTGCAGACATAGGCACTTACCTCTACGGCTATACGGTGTGCCTCCTCAACAGGTTTGCCGTTCAGGATGGCGGCGCAGAAGGAACCTGTGAAGGAGTCACCGGCACCTACGGTATCAGCTACCTCTACTTTCGGGGTGAGCTGGAAGGAGTGCTTGCCATCGGCTGTGAACACATGGCTGCCGTTGGTACCACAGGTCAGGACGAGCATCTGCAGGTTGTATTCCTTCACCATCTTCTCGCAGATCTTGGCATCGTCTAACTCCTGATAGCCGAACATACGGGTAACGACCACCAGTTCCTCATCGTTGATCTTCAGGATACTACAACGCTTGAACGACTCTTCGAGTATCTCCTTGGAGAAGAACTGCTGACGCAGGTTGATATCACAGATCTTGATGCACTCCTTGGGAGTAGCATCGAGGAACTGCTGGATGGTCTGACGACTGACGATGTTACGCTGGGCAAGAGAACCGAAGCATACGGCACGGCAGTTCTTTGCCGCCTCCTTGATGTCGTCATTGAAAGGGATATTATCCCATGCGACATTCTCCTTGATCTCATAGGTGGGGATACCCTCACCTGACAAGGTCACCTGTACGGTACCAGTAGCATACGGTACTCGTGGCATCAGGTATTTCAGTCCGTTCAGCTCCAGTGCCTCAATCGTCTCATCAGCGAGTTTATCCTCACCCAACGCACTGACAGCGAGCGTGTCGAGTCCAAACTGTCCTGCGTGATAGGCGAAATTAGCAGGAGCACCCCCTAGTTTCTTTCCCTCGGGCAGCATGTCCCATAATGCCTCGCCCAGTCCGATAATCAGATTCTTCATAGTTTTTTATGTTTTTAGTTCTTGACTTGTTTGATATAGGTAAATAGATAGATGACACCCACAGCCATCACCGCAACGGCACCAGCCTGTCCCATGGTGTCACTCATGACACCCATGATGAGGGGGAACACCGTTCCGCCGAACAGTCCCATAATCATCAGACCAGAGACCTCATTCTGCTTATCGGGTACGGAAAGGAGTGCCTCGGAGAATGCCATGGAGAAGATATTGGAGTTACCATAACCTACCAGGGCGATAGCCACATAGAGTACCATCTTAGTCTGTCCGCTGAACATGAGGATCATACTTGCCGCCATCAGCACGACACTGATAATGAAGAACCAGCGGGTCTTCATCACACGCAGGAAGAAAGAGCCTGTCAACGCCCCGATGGTACGGAAGATGAAGTACAGGGAGGTGGCAAAGGCTGCCTCGTTAAGGGTCATACCGACACGCTCCATCAGCAGTTTCGGTGCCGTCGTATTGGTACCCACGTCAATACCCACATGGCACATGATGGCAAGGAACGACAACAAAACGATGGGCTTGTCCAACAGACGCAGGCAGTCCATGAAGGAGGATGACTTACCCTCGGTGAGTTCCTCTTGGATGGGGGTCA
>CALFUF010000115.1 GCA_937916405.1 uncultured Prevotella sp. | reverse complement strand
CTCCGATATGTCCGTAACCTTCTCGTTCACAGGTACAAAGGTACGAAAAATATCTGAGACTACCAAACTTTTTGGCAATTATTTTAAATGTATTTTACTGATAATCAAACGATTGCAAAAATCAGACTCCCGAGAATCCGACGAAAGAAAACGCTCGTACCCCTATACGGGATTATAATCCATTGGCTAGATGAGGAAGGCTATTTGTGGTCAGGATAAACTAATCGCTGAATAGTTACTCTGGCATTTTCAACCTTACAGGTCGATTTTTTTTGTATTTTAATGCGAAAATCCTATAACTTTGTCGATTTATTAAGCAAATAATAGTCTAAAATGGTCATTGCCGCCATCGCTTCCACCACAGGAACGGCACGAGGAAGGACGCACGGATCATGGCGACCTTTTGCCGTCAGTTTGGTGGCATTGCCATTGATGTCAATCGTGTCTTGTTCTCGGAGTAGGGTAGCTACAGGCTTGAAAGCCACACGGAAATAGATGTCCTGTCCGTTACTGATACCTCCCTGAATACCTCCGCTATGGTTTGTCAGGGTCGCAACCTGTCCATTGGTATTCACGAAGACATCGTTCTGTTCCGAGCCACGAGCCGTCACACCGTCAAAGCCCTCCCCATACTCAAAACCTTTCACGGCATTGATACCTAGCATTGCCGATCCCAGAGCGGCATGTAGTTTTCCAAATTCCGGTTCTCCCAGCCCGGCAGGACATCCTTTCACCACGCAAGTGATAACACCACCTATGGTATCGCCCTCAGCCCTCAGCTGTGAGATAAGCTGTATCATTTCTTCAGCTCTCATTGGGTCTGGACAGCGTACGATGTTCGTCTCTGTCATTGATAGGTCGTATTTCCGATAGTCCCTATCCAGTTGGATATTCCCTACCTGCGAGGTGTAGGCTTGTATGCTGATATTCAGTTGGCGCAGAGCCAGTTTTGCCAAAGCTCCAGCCACCACACGACTGATGGTGATACGAGCAGACGACCTGCCTCCGCCCCGATGGTCCCTGTTGCCGTATTTTGTAGCATAGGTATAGTCAGCATGGGAGGGGCGATACAGTTGGCGCATATTCTCGTAGTCCTGAGAGTGCTGATTGGTGTTACGCACGATAAAGCCGATAGGACATCCCGTCGAACGTCCCTCGAAAACACCACTAAGTAGTTCAACCACGTCCCCCTCCTGACGACTGGTCGTGATACTGCTTTGTCCTGGACGACGACGATTCAGCTCACTCTGGATGAAGTCAACATCAATAGCGATACCGGCAGGCATGCCGTCCACGACACCACCTATCGCCTCGCCATGACTCTCTCCGAACGTCGTCAGTGTGAATATGTTGCCAAATGTATTCATATAATTATATTAGTTACATCCTCCACAACTGCCGCAGTTGCAATCACTGCCGCAACCGTCTTTCTGGCAGCCGCCTCCGCAACCACCACAGCCGCCACTCATGCGAGCTATCATGCTACGAACCTCGTCTTCAGTAGCCTCACGGTTCTCCAGTACCT
The DNA here is from genome assembly GCA_937916405.1 of uncultured Prevotella sp. Classification (GTDB taxonomy): domain Bacteria; phylum Bacteroidota; class Bacteroidia; order Bacteroidales; family Bacteroidaceae; genus Prevotella. Next base: position 1,461 of record CALFUF010000115.1, on the reverse strand, counting down.
TACCCACGAAATGCAAAGTCTCACCAGCCAGTGGGTGGTTCAAGTCAACCTTCACCTTCTCTTCGCCAATCTCCAGAATCTTACCATAGAAGCGGTTGCCGTCCTCGTTCTGCAAGGGTACTACCGCATCCACAAAGATATGCTCATGGTCGAACTTACCGTCAATGGTAAAAATCTCACGATCCAGTTCCACCACATGTTCCAACATGTAGTCACCATAGGCATCCTCCTTTTCCAGTGAGAAATCAAAATCCTCCCCCTGGGGAACGTCAATCAGTTTTTTCTCAAAGGCATCCAATGCGATGCCGAAACCTGTGAGGAAGTAGAAAGGTTGTTCTTTCGTAGCCTCCTCCACCAACTCCTTGCCGTTGTCACCGTCTATAAACAAACTGTAGCTCACGGCAATGTATTTATGGATCATTTCACTCATAGTCTGCTTTAGTTTATAATTTGGTTGCGAAGGTACGAATTTATTTTGAAATAGGCAAAAATAGACGCTGTTTAATGCGAAATTCTTAATTTTTCCATTTTCGGGCGATTCTTTGACTGAGGTCAAGAATTAGGGCTGTTTCCGCACACAACACCTTGAAAAGTTTGGAGGATGACGAAAATTGCCGTACCTTTGCATCGTCAATCAGAGAAATCTGGGCGACTAAAGATTAAAGGATAACAGCCCCGCATTAATAAATAATAAGGTAAACACAAACAAGAAAAGGGGCATAAGTAGAATTAAAGAAAAGAAAGGGTAACGAAAATGAAAAGATTGTTTTTAACTGTAGTAGCCATGTTGAGCATGACGCTCACATTCGCTGAGAACGAGAACATGAACAGTGTAAACAACGCAGAGGCTTATGATCTGAGCGTGAACATGACCCAGTTGAGCAAGGCACTGAATCTTGCAGACGACCAGATTGAGGCAGTAGCCGAGATTCACAAAACCTTCTGCTCAGAGATGGTGTTCGCTACACAGTATGGTAAAGAGGAGCGTGATGCGCGTGTTGACGCTGCTATTAAGAAAGATCTTGGTTTTATGAACTACGTGCTCAACCGTGATCAGTACAAGACTTATGTGATGCTGCTCAACGTAACGATGAACAACCGTGGTTTGAAGTAATTGAGAGAAAAGTATGATGATTACATTATTTGCACTGGCTGTTTTAGCCATCTCTGTTGCTGAGGCTATGCACGTCAACAACAAGATTGATTTAGAGAACAAATAACAAGCGTTTAATAATTCTGAGCCGCAGATCATAGGACCTGCGGCTTTTTTGTTTTTCCTTCCCCAAAGCAGGGGGAGGTTAGGAGGGGTCTTCCCTCCCCCTCAAATGGGAGAGGTTAGGAGAGGGCTTTTCTAACTTTTTTCCTTGAATCCTTTGTGGTTTTACAAATTATTTGTATCTTTGCAATGTTCTCATACCGAAGCCCTGCATGAGTGTGGGACTGTAAGGGTGGGGACCTATA
>CALFUF010000114.1 GCA_937916405.1 uncultured Prevotella sp. | reverse complement strand
TCTGTCTTTATCACAATAGGATGCCATATCCCGATGGTCAGGAACGTGCAGATAGCAATAATAATACCTTTGAAATACATATCTTTTATTAGTCTTTATCTTGTTGAATGGAAACCCTCTAAGTTCTCATAGCGATGACGCATCATCCGCTTGTAGATATGGCGCATCCAATAGGGATTGGAAAGGGTGAAGGCGAGACCGATGACGATCATGACGATGAAGGAGACCTCCTCGTTGAACAGAGCCTGTAATATCAGCACAAGGGCTACGGGTACGAAGAACACGACGAGTTCGATAATCAGCTGGAGCTTGTTCTCAAACTGGTTCTTACCCGTTATCTTATCATTCAAAGGCAGTGTCTGCTTGTTGTATACTGCCAATTGGAACAGCAGGCAATACTCCGGTCCTGTGGTAATCAACAGGTAGGCGAGGACCATCAACAAGGAGAACTTACCTGAGATAATCGTGGGCAGGAGCAGGAGGAATGGCAACAGGACGATGGTGCAATAGAAATAGTACTTCGCACGTAAGAGCGTCAGGATATTCTCCTCATGTACCATCAGCAGGTCGATATAGTTGCCTTCCGGTCCCATCACCTTGACGAGGTTGACGGCTCCGAAGAACACGAAACAATACAGGCACCACATATTACGGGCGAAACCTCCCGTATAGGCATCGGTATACGCAATTATCAAGGAGAGCATGGTGATGATGACAACCCCTTGGATGAAACGGGTACGTATCGCTTTGTTGCGCATCGTGCTCTTAATCTCTAACTTGAGATACTCACCAATCTGTCCGAAGCGGTTGAGTGCCGTAAACTCCGATACATGTTTTAACTTGGTCTTCTCCTGTTTGGATATCTCATCATAGATCAAATGCATCTGTAACGTGCGGTTGATGAGGAACAAGACGAGGAAAAGGATGACAAAGAGGGCGAACGTATACCAAGAGAAGGCGTATTCCCCGATGAAATCGAATACATGGTCGAGGAGTTTCTCTACAGACTTGTCGGACACCAGGAAGAAGGGGAGCACGAAAGAGCCATAGACAACGATGGGTAACGCCCACCAGAAGATGCTGCGGTTCACCAGTGTGCGCACCAGCAAGTACCACTGGCTGTTCGTCAGTATTATCAGATGGAGTAACAACAGCATGCCCAGTCCTTGCAGCAATGTCATGCTGCCACAGACACAGATGAATGTGAAGGGCAGGAACAGGGACATCCAGATGAGGTTACTGCTGTCGAAGAGCTGCGACACCAGGAAACAATCGACTGCCGTATACTTGCTGACAGGCATCAGCAGATACGGCTTGACAAGCATGACGGGTGTCTGTTGCGCCATGAAACGTCCGAAGAAGTCAAAGAGCAGGATGAAGGGAAGGATGATGAACACCATCTCGTACTCATCCTCGGTAGCTGCTACCCATCCTAAGAAAGTGCCGATGGCAATGAAATATACCACGAAGAACGTTAGTCCCAGATAGGCAAAGAACTTACCATACTGGTTTGCCTCAAACATCACGTTACGTTTCTCGCTTAGCTTGTTGTTCTTCCGAAGCAAACGAAATAGTTGAAACTTATTCATGTTATCTCAGATCGATGATTTCTGCGTTGGGGTAAGACTTGGGGTTGAAACGGAAGATACCGTCCGACAGGTTCGCTGTCTTGAAGTTCGATACCTTAATGGTGGTCCATTGTTTGTTCTGCAACATACGGATCTGGGATGGCACGTAAGTCTGCTTGTTGATGGTAATCACCAGCTCAGAGATACTCTTCCCCTTGCCTTTCAAGGTCACGACGTAATGATTCCCGCTGGTCGTCATCGTGGCGGTATACCCCTGCTTGTACATATAGATAAAGTTATAGGGATTGATCGCCTGCAAGTCGGCGGCAGAAGGGTTGTTGACATTCACCTCGTCATTCTGCTTGACATACGTCCACTGTGTCTTACCGTCAAACCAGACGATAGCCTCGTTGGTCGTTGTATGGAACTTCCGTCCTTTGATGTCTATCGTACCAATGGTGCTACCATACTGCTTACTGCTGATGGTAAATGATGCCTGAACGCCATTCTTGTGAGAGACGACCTTAGCCGTCTTGTCAAGGACTGACGTTGCCGTCTGTCCGTATGATGCCACCGCAAAGAGCAGCATCATGCATGTTATCCTTATTTTCTCCATTGACTTAATAAATTATCAAGACTCATCTCATCTTGTATCAGTACCTCACGAGGCTTGGAACCATGGGCGGCACCTACCACACCAGCCTTCTCCAACTGGTCCATCAGACGACCGGCACGGTTGTAGCCAATAGCGAACTTACGCTGTATCAGACTCGTCGAGCCACTCTGGTTGATGACAATCAGACGGGCGGCATCCTCGAACATCGGGTCGAGGTGCTGCATATCCACATCGGCAGCCTCACCCATGTCATCGTCAGGCATGTCAGGCTCTGGCAACTCGAAGGCAGAGAGATAACCCTGCTGCTGGGCGATAAACTGGTTGATGCGCTCCACCTCGGGAGTGTCGACAAAGGCACACTGTACACGGACGGGCTCACCACCATTGAGGTAGAGCATGTCACCACGACCGATCAACTGCTGGGCACCTGGACGGTCGAGAATCGTACGGGAGTCAATCATGGCACCTACACGGAACGCGATACGACTCGGGAAGTTAGCCTTGATAGTACCAGTGATGATATTCGTGGTAGGACGCTGGGTCGCGATAATCATGTGGATGCCCACGGCACGAGCCAGCTGGGCGATACGGGCGATAGGAAGCTCCACCTCCTTACCTGCCGTCATGATCAGGTCACCGAACTCATCGATAATCACCACGATGTACGGCATGTACTTATGACCCTTCTCTGGATTCAACTGGCGGCCGATGAACTTCTTGTTATATTCCTTGATATTACGAGCCTGCGCCATCTTCAGCAGGTCGTAACGGGTATCCATCTCCTTACACAGTGAGTTCAAGGTGCGTACCACCTTTGTGACATCAGTGATGATGGGATCCGCATCCTCCTCAGGTACCTTCGCCAAGAAATGCTTGTCGATGGAAGAGTAGACACTGAACTCCACCTTCTTCGGGTCGACGAGTACGATCTTCAACTCAGCGGGGTGCTTCTTATATAATAAGGAGGTGATGATGGCGTTCAGACCGACAGACTTACCCTGACCTGTGGCACCAGCTACCAGCAGGTGAGGTGCTTTGGCGAGGTCGAACATGAAGACCTCATTGGTAATCGTCTTACCCACTGCGCAAGGCAGTTCCATCGTAGACTCCTGGAATTTCTTGGAATTAAGTATTGATTCCATCGAGACGATGCTGGGTTTCGCATTCGGCACCTCGATACCTATCGTTCCCTTTCCAGGGATAGGAGCAATGATACGGATGCCCAAGGCTGCCAGTGAGAGCGCGATGTCATCCTCCAAGTTGCGAATCTTTGCGATACGCACACCTGGGGCAGGGGTAATCTCATAAAGGGTAATGGTAGGACCTACCGTTGCCTTGATGCTGCTGATCTCCACGCCGAAATTACGCAGTACGTCGACGATACGGTTTTTGTTTG
>CALFUF010000113.1 GCA_937916405.1 uncultured Prevotella sp. | reverse complement strand
GAATGCCTGCCTGTCACGCAGGAGGTCACGAGTTCGAGTCTCGTACGCACCGCAAAAGGAAAGCTCATTGAATCAGTAGTTCAGTGAGTTTTTTGTTTCACTAACCACAAGACATTATGAGAAGATTATTTTTTTTCTTTTTGACGATTACGGTTGCCGTAGTAGTACAAGCACAGTCAAAACCCGGTATTTCTATTTTGGGTGATTCGTATAGTACGTTTAAAGGGTATGTGCTGCCAGACAGTAATTATGTGTGGTATCCGCAGGAAAAGGCTGAAAATAACGATGTCCAGGATGTTAAACAATTATGGTGGCACCAATTGATTCGTGAACATGGCTATCGGCTCTGTCAGAATAACTCTTTCTCTGGGGCAACGATCTGTCATACGGGATATAACCGTGAGGACTATAGTGATCGTTCGTATTGTACACGCCTTTGGTATTTAGGTTCACCCGACATTATTCTGGTGTTTGGTGGTACGAACGATACTTGGGCAAAATCACCAATAGGAGACTTCCAGTACAGTAACTGGAGTCGCCATGACCTCTTCAACTTCCGTCCTGCCATGGCGTATGTGCTTGCAAATCTTCAGAACCGCTATCCTGGTACGGAGATCTTTGTGATTATCAATGATATACTGTCAGAAGATGTCACTGTTTCTATGAAGACGATCTGCGACCATTATCATGTTTCCTACATCCAGTTACATGACATAGACAAGCAATGGGGACATCCCTCACAAAAAGGAATGCGGCAGATTGCGGAACAAGTAGCAGAGGCTATCAAACACTAAAAATCATTGGCGTGCTTCATACCTTGGATATAGCCAATGATACCAGCTATAATCAAGGCGAGACCAGTTAACAGCAAAAGATTTGTTGTCTGGTGCATGAAATAGCAGACAAAGAGTAACAACGTGCCAATTACTATCAGTAATAAACCTATCAGTGGAGCCCTTTTTCTCATTGAATCGTTAAAATTTGCTGCAAAGATAAGAAATAATTGGGAATTAGTGCTTTGGTTTGCGTAAAAAATCGTACCTTTGCACCCGCAATTTTGCAAAATAACAATTTTATTAATTTTTTAAGTAGTATGAATCAATACGAAACCGTTTTCATTTTAACTCCCGTTTTGTCTGATGAGCAGACAAAGGAAACGGTCAATAAATTCAAGAAAGTCCTCACCGATAAGGGTGCAGAGATTGTGAATGAAGAGGCCTGGGGATTGAAGAAGATGGCTTACGCTATTCAGAAGAAGTCTACAGGTTTCTATTTCCTGCTAGAGTTCAAAGCTGAGCCATCAGTGATTAAGACATTGGAGACCGCTTTCCGTCGTGACGAGAAAGTTATCCGTTTCCAGACAGTGAAGTTCGACAAGTATGCAGCAGAGTATGCTGAGAAGCGTCGTAACAAATTTGCTAAAAAAGAGGAGGCATAACTATGGCACAAGAAACAGAAATTCGCTATTTGACAGCTCCTTCTATCGACACAAAGAAGAAGAAGTATTGCCGCTTCAAGAAGAGTGGTATTAAATATGTAGACTACAAGGATCCCGAGTTCCTGAAGAAGTTCCTGAACGAGCAGGGTAAGATTCTTCCCCGCCGTATCACAGGTACCTCGCTGAAGTACCAGCGTCGTGTGGCTCAGGCTGTTAAGCGTGCTCGCCAGATTGCACTGCTTCCTTACGTAACTGATATGTTGAAATAAATAAGGAGGAGGACGACAATATGGAATTAATACTGAAAGAAGATATTATCGGTCTGGGATATAAGAACGATATCGTAAACGTAAAGTCTGGTTACGGTCGTAACTACCTGATTCCTCAGGGTAAGGCTGTTATCGCTTCTCCTTCTGCTAAGAAGATTCTCGCAGAGAACTTGAAACAGCAGGCTCATAAACTCGCCGCTATCAAGGCTGAGGCTGAGAAGAAGGGTGAGGCTATCAAAGATGTTGCTCTGTGCATCGCTGCTAAGGTGAGTGCTACAGGTCAGCTTTATGGTTCAGTAAATGCTGGAATCGTTGCTGATGAGTTGAAGAAACTCGGTCATGACATCGATCGCAAGATCATCACAATGACAGACGCTAAGACAGTAGGTGACTTCACAGCTACCGTTCATTTCCACAAGGATGTTGAGATCGCTATCCCCGTTAAGGTGGTTGCAGAGAACGCTCCTGCTGAGGAGAAGAAGGAAGAGACTGCTCCCATTGTTGAGGCTCCCGTTGAGGAGGCTCCAGCAGAAGAAGCACCTGCTACAGAAGAATAACCATGCTGTAAAGCAAATCATAGTTATTATACGTTAAGAAGGTGAGTCTGTATTGACTCACCTTCTTTGTTGTTTGTGTTTTCCAGTCCTTGATGCCACATACTAAGTACAGAGCGGTTTCTTCCTTGAGTTGAAAAAATCAAACGATTATTTGTTTTTTTGCACACTTATTTGTAACTTTGCAGCGTCAAAAACGAAACAAGATGAAGAAAACCGCTTTTTTATTGATAGCCGTGATGATGTTGGTGGCTTGCTCTAAAACAAAGAAGCCTTTCAATTATCGTGGCTTACCGTTGTCAATGACGACAGTTCAGTTTGTTGACTCCATGCAGGCTCGTGGCTTTGCCGTTGACAGTGCTGCTTCAGATAGTGGACGTACCGTCGTGTTTGCAAGTATAGCACAGAAATATCGGGTGCTGATGGCTTTCCAAAATGATAAGATTGCTGCGGTGCAGGAAAATTATTCCTTTTCAACCAATGATAGTACTCGTCAGTTATGGCAGGAACTTCGTGATGGACTCGAGAAGGAGTTGAATGCATGGCCCGACTGTCCTATCCTGAAGGACGACCATAAGGTGGCAAGGTTTGATGCCGAAGATGGTATTATCTCCGTGATATTGGAGAATACCTACAAACCGACCCTATCAGTCCGCTATGATCCTAAGAAATAAAGATAAGAGACAAACAACAACACAACACAAACTTACGAGAGAATAATATGTGCGGAATAGTAGGATATTTAGGAAGGAAAGATGCTTTCCCTATTCTGATTAAAGGTTTGCGACGCTTGGAGTATCGTGGCTACGATTCTGCGGGTGTCGCTTTAATTAATGATGATGGTAATCTGAATGTCTGCAAGACTAAAGGAAAGGTAGACAATCTGGTGGAGTATTGCAACGACAAGAATGTCAGTGGTACGGTGGGTATCGCCCATACTCGTTGGGCTACTCATGGTGAGCCCTCTGCCGTCAATGCGCATCCTCATTATTCTGAGTCGAAGAATCTGGCGATTATCCATAATGGTATCATCGAGAATTATGCCGACTTGAAGGATAAACTTCAGGCAAAAGGTGTGAAGTTCCGCTCAGATACAGATACGGAGGTGCTGGTGCAACTCGTCGAGTATATCATGGATCGCAAGGAACTCGACTTGCTGACTGCCGTACAGGTGGCACTATATCAGGTCATCGGTGCCTATGCCATCGCTATTGTCGACAAACGTCATCCCGACCAGATTATCGCAGCTCGCAAGCAGAGTCCGCTGGTCGTAGGTATCGGGGATGACGAGTTCTTCCTCGGCTCGGATGCCAGTCCTATCGTAGAATATACCGACAAGGTGGTGTATTTGGAGGATGGTAATATCGCTGTACTGAAGAGAGGGGAAGATCTGAAAGTCGTCAGTATCCTTGGTGAGGAGCAGGAACTGGTTGTCAAAAAGGTAGATATTAACCTAGGACAATTGGAGAAAGGTGGTTTCCCACACTTCATGCTGAAAGAGATTTTCGAACAGCCTGACTGCCTGACGAACTGTATGAGAGGACGTGTCAATGTGGACACGGATAATGTCGTCCTTTCCGCAGTGATAGACTATAAGCAGCAACTCCTGAAGGCGAAGCGCTTTATCATTGTTGCCTGTGGAACCTCATGGCATGCCGGTCTGATAGGAAAGCAGATGATAGAGCAACTTTGCAGGATACCTGTTGAGGTGGAGTATGCTTCTGAATTCCGCTATCGCAATCCGGTTATCACGAAAGAGGATGTGGTGATAGCCATCTCGCAGAGTGGTGAGACTGCCGACACCCTTGCTGCCGTGCAACTGGCAAAAGAGGCTGGTGCTTTTATATATGGTATATGTAATGCTATTGGCTCCAGCATCCCTCGTGCTACAGATACAGGTTCCTATATCCATGTGGGTCCCGAGATTGGTGTCGCCTCCACGAAGGCGTTTACAGGACAGGTTACCGTACTGACGATGCTTGCCCTTGCCTTGGCAAAAGAAAAGGGTACTATCTCTAGCGACGATTATATGCATATCGTTAAGGAGTTGCATGAGATACCTGCTAAAATTAAAGAGGTGTTGAAACTCAACGACCGCATCGCTGATTTGAGTCGTACCTTTACCTATGCCCGTAACTTCTTGTACTTGGGGCGTGGCTTCAGTTATCCTGTTGCCTTGGAGGGAGCCTTGAAACTGAAAGAAATCTCCTATATTCATGCAGAGGGCTATCCCGCTGCTGAGATGAAACACGGACCAATAGCCTTAATAGATTCCGATATGCCAGTGGTGGTTATCGCAACCCATAATGGTATGTATGAGAAGGTGCTTTCTAATATACAAGAGGTGAAAGCTCGTAAAGGTAAGGTCATTGCCATTGTTAGTCAGGGTGACGATACCATCAGCAGGATTGCTGACGAGGTCATCGCATTGCCAGACACGATAGAATGTCTGGAACCATTATTGGCAACGATACCCTTGCAGATGCTTGCCTATCACGTTGCCGTTTGCAAAGGTCTCAATGTTGACCAACCGAGAAACCTTGCTAAGAGTGTTACCGTTGAGTGATATAAAGGGCGATTCGTCATTGACGTTTCGCCCTTCTTTTTAGGAAATAATACAAATGCAAAATAGAATGAAAGATGTGACATTGGTTCTGGAAGACGGAACAAGATTCGAAGGACAGAGTTTTGGATATGACGCTCCTGTTTCTGGAGAGGTGGTGTTCAATACTGCGATGATGGGTTATCCTGAGTCGCTGACAGACCCCTCGTATGCTGGGCAGATGATGGTGCTGACCTATCCGCTGGTAGGAAATTATGGTGTACCCCGTTTCTCCATCGAAGAGAATGGGTTGCCGACGTTTATGGAGAGCGATAAGATATACGCTTCTGCTATTATCGTCAGCGACTATAGTGAGGAGTATTCCCATTGGAATGCCTGTGAAAGCTTGGGTGACTGGCTTAAACGAGAGAAAGTACCTGGGGTGACAGGTATCGATACCCGTCAGTTGACGAAGGTGCTACGTGAGCATGGCGTGATGATGGGAAGACTGGAGTTTGAGGGTTCTGTATGCAACGATGACATCACCGCATACGAGACTATCAACTGGGTCGATCGTGTCAGTTGCAAGGACATGATAAAATATAATGAAGGAGCAGGTAAGAAAGTGGTATTGGTAGACTGTGGCGTGAAGGCTAACATCATCCGTTGTCTGATCAAGCGTGGGGTTGAGGTGATTCGTGTACCATGGAACTACGACTATACCGATTTAGACTTTGACGGACTCTTTCTTGCCAATGGTCCTGGCGACCCGGATATGTGTGAGGATGCGGTGAGTATTATCCGCAAACAGATGTCACAGAGTCGTAAGCCCATCTGTGGTATCTGTATGGGTAACCAGTTGTTGGCGAAAGCTGGCGGTGCCACTATCTATAAACTGAAATACGGACACCGCTCGCATAACCAACCTGTCAGGGAAGTTGGTACCAACCGTTGTTATGTGACCAGTCAGAATCATGGTTATGCAGTGGATGCCTCTACGTTAGGAAGAGAATGGCGTGAGTTGTTTGTGAATATGAATGACGGTTCGAATGAGGGTATCCGTCATCAGACCAATCCGTGGTTTAGTAGCCAATTCCATCCAGAGGCATGTTCTGGTCCTGTGGATACCGAATTTATGTTTGACCGTTTTATAGAAGCATTATAATATGAAATACGATAATATTAAAAAAGTCCTGTTGCTAGGTTCTGGTGCCTTGAAGATAGGAGAAGCTGGTGAATTTGACTATTCTGGTTCACAGGCATTGAAGGCATTGCGTGAGGAAGGGGTGAAAACCGTGCTCATTAATCCGAATATCGCTACGGTGCAGACTTCAGAAGGTGTTGCGGATGAGATATACTTTCTACCTGTTCAACCTTATTTTGTAGAGCGTGTGATAGAGAAAGAGCGTCCTGATGGCATTCTGTTGGCGTTTGGAGGGCAGACAGCCCTGAACTGTGGCGTAGAACTTTACAAAAGTGGAGTATTAGAGAAATATGGTGTTAAGGTACTGGGTACTCCCGTACAAGCTATCATGGACACGGAAGACCGGGAGCTATTCGTGGAGAAACTTAATGAGATAGACGTCAAGACTATCAAGAGTGAAGCTTGCGAAACTATAGAGCAAGCTCGTCGTGCCGCCCAGGAATTAGGTTATCCTGTCATCCTTCGTGCCGCCTATGCATTGGGAGGATTAGGCTCAGGCTTTTGTGATAATGAAGAGGAACTGGACAAACTTGCAGAGAAAGCCTTCTCGTTCTCTCCCCAAGTATTGGTGGAGAAGTCATTGAAGGGTTGGAAAGAGATAGAGTACGAGGTGGTACGTGACCGTTATGACAATTGTATTACGGTATGTAATATGGAGAACTTTGATCCGCTGGGCATCCATACGGGTGAGTCTATCGTCATCGCTCCCTCGCAGACCCTGACCAACTCAGAATATCATAAGTTGCGTGCCCTTGCCATCAAGATTATACGTCATATCGGTATCGTGGGAGAGTGTAATGTGCAGTATGCTTTCGATCCGCAGTCGGAAGACTATCGTGTCATTGAGGTTAATGCTCGTCTGAGTCGTTCGTCTGCTCTTGCCTCCAAAGCGACAGGCTATCCATTGGCTTTTGTTGCAGCCAAGCTGGGTATGGGTTATGGTTTGTTTGAGTTGAAAAACTCTGTGACGAAAACTACCTCAGCTTTTTTTGAACCAGCCCTTGACTATGTGGTATGTAAAATTCCGCGTTGGGACTTGTCAAAGTTTCATGGTGTTGATAAAGAACTGGGTTCTTCGATGAAGTCTGTGGGTGAGGTGATGGCGATCGGACGTACATTCGAAGAGGCTATCCAGAAGGGACTTCGTATGATAGGACAGGGTATGCATGGATTTGTAGAGAACAAGGAGTTGGCAATTGCAGATGTGGATGCAGCCCTTCGAGAGCCAACTGACAAGCGTATTTTCGTCATCTCCAAAGCGATGCATCTGCCCCAGTATGATATTGAGCGTATCCATGAATTGACGAAGATTGACAAATGGTTCCTGTATAAACTCAAGCATATTATTGATATTGACGAAAGGTTGAAAAGTTTAAGGATGGAAAAATTGAAGTCAGGAGAGGATGATGTTCCTTCAATTTTTCAATCTTTGAATACCTCAATACTAAAAGAGGCAAAGATTTATGGTTTTACTGATTTCCAAATAGCACGGGCTATTGGACTAGAAGATGAGGTGGGGAATATGCATCAGGCAATGCTGAAAGTGCGTCAGATGCGTAAAGAAAAGGGAATTCTACCTGTCGTCAAACAGATAGATACTCTTGCTGCGGAATATCCTGCTCAGACCAATTATCTGTATGTGACATATAGCGGTACGTCAAGTGATATCCCCTTTGAGCACGACGGAAAGAGTATCATCGTGTTAGGCTCTGGTGCCTACCGTATCGGTTCGAGTGTGGAGTTTGACTGGTGTGGCGTACAGGCATTGAACACCATCCGTAAAGAAGGGTGGAGGAGCATTATGATTAACTACAACCCCGAGACTGTGTCTACCGACTATGATATGTGTGACCGTCTGTATTTTGATGAGTTGACCTTCGAACGGGTGATGGATATCATTGATATGGAAAAGCCACATGGTGTCATCGTGTCAACTGGTGGACAGATTCCGAACAATCTGGCGATGTCGTTGAATGAACAGCATGTACCGATTCTTGGAACATCGGCTCAGGATATCGATGGTGCTGAGGATCGTGCGAAGTTCTCTCAGATGCTGAATGAGATAGGTGTTAATCAACCGGAATGGAGAGCATTAACATCTATGGAGGATATTGATACTTTTGTGGAATGGGTAGGGTTCCCTGTTTTGGTACGTCCTTCCTATGTCTTGAGTGGCGCTGCCATGAATGTCTGCTCAAACAAAGAGGAGTTAGAGCGTTTCTTGCAATTGGCTGCCAATGTGAGTGAGGACCATCCAGTCGTCGTATCCAAATTCATCGAGCATGCTAAGGAAATAGAAATGGATGCGGTGGCAAAAGATGGTGAGATACTTGCCTATGCAATCTCTGAACATATTGAATTTGCCGGCGTTCACTCAGGTGATGCTACTATCCAGTTCCCACCACAAAAACTCTATGTTGAGACGGTTCGCCGTATCAAGCGTATCAGTCGACAGATTGCCAAGGCACTGCACATCAACGGACCTTTCAATATCCAGTATATGGCACGTGACAATGATATCCTAGTGATAGAGTGTAACCTGCGTGCCTCACGCTCGTTCCCCTTTGTGTCGAAAGTGCTGAAACTGAATTTGATAGAGCTTGCGACGAAAGTGATGCTTGGACTGCCGGTTGAGAAACCGCATAAGAATCTCTTTGATTTGGATTATGTTGGTATCAAGGCAAGTCAGTTCTCTTTCAATCGATTGCAAAAAGCAGACCCAGTATTGGGTGTTGATATGGCATCGACAGGAGAGGTCGGCTGTCTGGGCGATCATACACCAACAGCCCTATTAAAGTCCATGCTTAGTGTAGGACATCGTATTCCGAAGAAAACCGTCATGTTGTCAACAGGTAGTGCCAAACAGAAGGCGGAGATGCTGGACGCAGCCCGTATGCTGGTTGAGAATGGGTATGAGCTCTATGCGACGGGCGGTACCTCTAAGTATTTGACAGATAATGGGATAGAGAACACACTCGTACATTGGCCCAGTGAACCGGACCAACAGCCACAAGCACTGGATTTATTGCATGACCACAAGATTGATATGGTGGTGAATATTCCTAAAAATCTAACGACTCATGAGTTGACGAATGGTTATAAGATTCGTCGTGCAGCCATAGATTTGAATGTCCCTCTAATCACCAATAGTCGTCTTGCCTCTGCTTTCATTTTTGCCTTCTGTACCGTGAAATTGGATGAGATAGATATTAAGTCATGGAGTGAGTATTAATAAATTATTATGCAAATATTTGGCGATTCGCCAAATATTTGCTACTTTTGCAGATAAATAACTAAAGAACTGCAATAAAATGGAGTTTAGTGATACCTTTGAATCTAAGATAAACCGTAGTGATTATAAGATTCTTATCGTCGACGATGTGGTCAGCAATGTCTTGCTGCTTAAGATTTTGTTGACTAACGAGAAGTTTCAGGTATGTACTGCTTCCAATGGTTATACCTGTATTGAGCAGGCAAAGAAAGAGCATCCTGATTTGATACTGCTGGATGTGATGATGCCTGATATCAGTGGCTTTGAAACTGCTGTTATCTTAAAAAAGGATCCTGAAACATTGGATATTCCTATTATCTTCCTAACTGCATTGAATAACCCTGGTGATTTGGTACATGGTTTCCAGGTTGGCGCTAACGACTTTTTGACAAAACCATTTAACAAGGAAGAATTGGTGATGCGTGTGATGCACCAGATTAGTTTGGTGGCTGCTAAACGCATTATCGTCCAGCAGAATGAAGAGTTAAAGCGTACCATCTCCAATCGTGATAAGATGTATTCTGTGATTGCCCATGACCTGCGCTCTCCAATGGCATCCATCCGTATGGTGCTGAATCTTGCCGTAAACGTAGTATCCCCAGATGTCGTTGGTGAGGAGATTTTCGGGCTGTTGGATAAGGCAAACCGCGAGTCAGAGGAGACCCATGACCTGTTGGATAACCTATTGAAGTGGACAAAGAGTCAGACTGGTCGACTGAATGTAGTATATCAGGATATTGATTTAGATGATATTATTCCTGGCGTTGTTGATATCTTCATGATGATTGCAGAGATGAAGAAAATCAAATTGAAGTACTTACCCAGTGAAGAAAAACTAATCGTTCATGCTGATAATGATATGGTCAAGACGATTATCCGTAACTTCATATCCAATGCAGTCAAGTTTACTCCAGAAGATAAGAGTGTAGAGGTGTTCTGTAAACGTGAGGGAGCTTTCGCCAAGATTAGTGTTCGTGACCATGGCGTAGGTATTGCACCAGATCGTTTGGAGACTATTTTCCATAAGGGAGAGACAACTTATGGTACTAGTGGCGAGGAAGGATCCGGACTTGGGCTCCAACTCTGTCAGGACTTTGCTCGAAAGAATGGTGGTGAAGCTATGGTGGAGTCTGTATTAGGTGAGGGTTCTACGTTTAGCGTGCTGATTCCATTAAAGAAAAACGAATAAAATACTATAATAATCATGAAACAAACAATTCTTGTGACGGGAGGTACGGGTTTTATTGGTAGCCATACCACCGTAGAATTACAGAATGCCGGCTATCAAGTCGTTATTGTGGATAATCTTTCTAATTCTAATGAGAATGTGGTCGACGGCATTGAGAAGATAACGGGTATCCGTCCTGCATTTGAGAAAGTTGACTGCTGCGATTTAGCGGCTATGGAGAATGTGTTAAAGAAATACCCGGATATCCAGGGTGTTATTCATTTCGCAGCTTCCAAAGCGGTAGGTGAGAGTGTCGAGAAGCCATTACTTTATTATCGTAATAATATTGTTAGTTTGGTGAATCTGTTGGAGTTGATGCCCAAATACAATGTGAAAGGTATTATCTTCTCTTCCAGTTGTACTGTATATGGTCAGCCAGACCCTGAGAATCTGCCTGTAACAGAGAACGCACCCATCAAACCAGCTGAGAGTCCTTATGGAAATACCAAGCAGATCAATGAGGAGATCATCCGTGACGATATCAATAGTGGTGCTCCTATCAAGGCGATTCTGTTGCGCTATTTCAACCCTATTGGCTCTCATCCATCATCTATTATAGGTGAGATGCCTAATGGTGTTCCCATGAACTTGATTCCTTATGTGACACAGACGGCAATGGGTATCCGTGAGCAACTGAAAGTCTTTGGCAATGACTATAATACACCTGACGGAACATGTATCCGTGACTATATCTATGTCGTTGACTTGGCAAAGGCTCATGTGAAGGCAATGGCTCGTGTGCTGGATACAGACAGTGATAAACTGGAAGTGTTCAATATTGGTACTGGACATGGTTGTACCACAAAGGAAATCGTTGATGCTTTCCAGAAGGCAACAGGTGTGAAACTCAATTGGACTTATGCGCCCCGCCGTGCAGGTGATATTGAGAAAGTATGGGCCAACCCGGAGAAAGCTAATAAGGTACTTGGATGGAAAGCTGAGACTTCTCTCGAAGACACTTTGAAGAGTGCTTGGAATTGGCAGAAGAAACTACGCGAGGAAGGAATTCAATAGTAGACCTATAACCAGTCATGATTGACTGTGTTTATTTTGTGTTTGTGTTGTTATGAGCCCCCGATGCGAATCGAGGGCTCATTCTATCCGAAAAATGATGATGATGAACGAGAATCTCTTAGAACAACTGAATGAAGGGCAGCGTGAGGCAGTCACCTATTGTGATGGTCCCCAACTGGTCATTGCTGGAGCGGGCTCTGGCAAGACCCGTGTATTAACTTATAAGATTGCTTATCTTTTGCAACAAGGGATGAATCCTTGGAATATCTTGGCACTAACCTTTACGAATAAAGCTGCTCGTGAGATGAAGGAACGTATCGGAAGGCTGGTAGGAGAGGAGCGCTCCCGTTACCTCCAGATGGGTACTTTCCATTCTGTGTTCGCAAGAATATTGAGAGCAGAGGCTTCCGTATTGGGTTTCCAGTCTAACTTTACGATTTATGACCAGAGTGACTCGCGTTCGTTGGTGAAAAATATCATCAAAGAGATGCAATTAGACGATAAGATCTATAAGCCCGCATCCGTTGCCGATCGTATCTCAATGGCGAAGAACCATCTGTTGCTGCCACAGGCGTATGCACAGAGTGCATGGGCAAAGGATGATGCGCAGCATAAACGTCCAGCCTTGAAGAATATATATATAAGGTATAGCGAAAGATGTAAGCAGGCGAATGCCATGGACTTTGATGACCTGCTGGTGTATACCTATATACTGTTTAAGAATCATGAGGATATCCGACAGAAATATATTGAGCGTTTCCAGTATGTCTTAGTGGATGAGTATCAAGATACCAATTACGCACAGCAGGAGATAGTCGTCTTATTAACCAAAGAGCATGGACGTGTTTGTGTGGTTGGTGATGACGCCCAGAGTATCTATAGCTTCCGAGGTGCGAATATTGATAATATACTTAATTTTCAGAAAGAGTATGGAGGGGCAAAACTTTCTAAGTTGGAGCGAAACTATCGTTCTACTCAACTGATAGTACAGGCTGCCAACAGTCTCATTCGTCATAATGAACGTCAGATACCTAAAGATGTGTTTAGTGAAAATGAGCACGGGGAGAAGCTGACATTAAAGCCTGCCTATAGCGACAAGGAGGAAGCTATCATAGTATGCAATGACATTAAGCGTATCAAGCGACAAGACCAGTGTCGTTATAGTGATTTCGCTATTCTGTATCGTACTAATTCACAGAGCCGTTCTTTTGAGGAACAGATGCGTAAAGATGGTATTCCTTATCGTATCTATGGTGGACTGAGCTTTTATCAGCGAAAGGAGATCAAGGATGTGATAGCTTATTATAGAGTGGTTTCTAATCCTAATGACGAAGAGGCACTGCGACGTATCATCAACTATCCGACACGAGGTATTGGCGACACAACCGTCAATAAAATCGTAGAGGTTGCGAACACCCATGGCGTTAGTCTATGGACGGTTATCTGTCAACCCATGGTCTTTCAACTTTCTTTATCGAAAGGTACAGCCGCCAAAATAGAAGCATTTCGCCAGTTAATAGAAGGATGGGCTGCTCGTATTGACAAAGAGGATGCTTACGAGTTGGGACATTCTATTATCATGGAGAGTGGTATCAGTAAGGATATATATAGTTCCAGTAATCCAGAGGACTTGTCTCGTCAGGAGAACCTGGAGGAGTTCTTAGGAGGTATGCAGGATTTCGTGGAAGGCAGAAAAGAGGAAGACATGGAGGACCAGATATTCCTTTCCGACTTTTTGCAGGAGGTAGCCTTGTTGACAGACCTTGATAGTGACAATGGTGATGCGGATGATAAAGTGACATTGATGACTATTCATAGTGCTAAAGGTTTGGAGTTCCCAACAGTATTCGTTGTAGGGCTGGAGGAAAATATTTTTCCGTCTCCTCTGTGTACCAATTCTATGCGTGAGTTAGAGGAAGAGCGCAGACTGTTATATGTAGCCATTACTCGTGCGGAGAAACACTGTAACTTGACTTGCGCTCAGAATCGTTGGCGTTATGGGAGAATGGAGTATGATACCCCTTCACGTTTCATCAAAGATATTGATCCAAGTCTCTTGCATGTGGAGTCTGCCAGAGCTGGTGGAATGGCAGCTGTCTCTATCGCCAAGCGTCCTGTCTCTCGAATGCAAAATCCACGTCCCGTAGCCACACAGTTTATTGCAGATCCCAAACCACGATTAGTCCCTGTACGGCAGGAAGCCCCTAGACCACAGTCTGCTATAGGTGATATTGGACTGAAAGAAGGTAATATTATTGAGCATCAGCGTTTTGGTGTGGGCACAGTGATCAAGGTTGAAGGAACTGGTGAGAATACCAAAGCAACTGTTGAGTTCAAGAATGCCGGAACCAAACAGCTATTGCTGAAATTCGCAAAATATACGATTATTGGATGAAATAATATAATATTATAAAGCATCATCTTCCGGACGTTCAGGAAGATGATGCTTTATCTTTGGTAGATGCTTTTTCTTTCGTAGGTATGCGGCTTTGCGGACTTCGTAATCCTCAAAGTGCTTCTCCAAGAAATTGTCAGCCATGCTACTTGTTCTTGTTATAAATCACGCTAATCCGAATCGGATCACGTGGATTGTCTGGTCCACCAACAAGTCGGGAACTGGTTATTGACATCTCGTTATTCACAGCACTAATCGTTGTTGATGTACTATAGCTGGATGTCGATGTTGTTGTGGAAGTCTGTACAGGAATCAAAACAACCTTATTCCAATTAGGATGCTCTGTGGTATAGTTGGTTCCACCTTCATTCTTTCTCTCATATAATACATTTATTAATGTAGAGATGTTATTGAAAGTATATGAATTATACGAAGTGTTTAAAGTAGCCAGATAAGAAGTCACATTGTCTGGTGTCTGGTGCTTCTCAAAGAAACCGGTGAGACTGTCTTTGGGAACCATCAAAAGGGTGGTGGGGTCTTTCAGAAGCTTCTCAGCCAATTCTGTTTTGTCATTCATCTTATGGAACACCACCTTTGCTGATGATAATGTGTCAGTCTCGTGGTTCAGCTTAATATCGTCAATGGGAAGTGTTACTTCAGTATAGATACCTGCAGGAGTCTTTAAATAAGTACAATCCGTTTCCGCCGCCATTTCAGAGATACGAGTCTCGTCATTGGTGATATGAGTGGTCTGTAAAACCTCCTCAGTACTATATAAAAGAGAACTGTCATAATAACCAGTACTTTCATCTTCGTCCACATATAAATAAAATACAGCGATACGGGTGGCAACAATCTCAGACATAACACCTACACCGTCTGTCGTTTTGAAGTAGAAGCCAGGGAATACCTTTTTTGTAAAGGTCTGCGAGTTCTTGAAATACTCAGGATGGTCGTAATAAGTACGTAACAGATAAGTACCAAAATTGTCATATTTGACATTGTTCTTGTCAATATAAGGCTTATCTAAAACAATATCGATGGTCAGTTCGCCGCTAGTGGCATCAGCATTTCTGGTACTATCATTGTCTTGCATATTCGTGATGCTGTACATGACATTTTGTTTGATACCATCCGCTCTAAGATAGCCTTCTGCCTCTGGGTCAAAGTTGGTATAATAGTTCTTTCCTTCTTCCACAGGTCTGTCTAACTCGTACATGGTCATTTTCATGGCAGCTAATGAGTCACCAATATAATTATTAAGAATGAGAGTTACGACACAAGAGTCTGCTGTCGCCCTATCGTTGTTGTCACGAGAGAGCACATATTTCTCTGGAACGAAGAGACTGTCTTTGACATTCTCCAAAATAGCAAACTGTGTCATGTAGTCCGCTGTAATATAAGCACTGGTCTCTGGGTCTTTGATACGTCCAAGATAAGTGTAATTACTATGTGATAGTACAGCGTCAACGGCTATGGATCTTGTAGTGACATCAAAGGTATCAGTCTCTATCGTAAACAAGTCCACATTACTTGTCAAAGTCTTACCAACTCCTACGGTATCCTCGTCACATGAAGAGATTGTAATCATCATCAAAGCTACAATCCCTGCGAGTAGTATTCTTTTCATCATTGAAGTATTTAAATCTTAATGATATTATCCTTTTTAATCAGTTTATTCTGTGCAAATCTGGTTGTAGAACTCCTCATACGCAGGACCAAAATCGTCACCTGGGAAAGCCAAGGTCGGAATGTTATTCGATTGTGCGTATTTTAATAACTCTTCGTTAATATCTTTGTGGGCGGCTATCACACCATCGCTATAATCAATAGCGAGTTTACCTAACTCCTCGAAATCAAAGTTGTCATTGTATTTATCCAGCAAGTCTGCTTTCGCCTCACGGAACTCGACACATTTCTTGAATTTTGTCCCAAAGTCAGAATTCAAACTCTTAGTAAATAGAGAGGTGATCACTTTCGTATTAGCGAAAGATGGCTCCTCATGATAAGCAGTTTTGATATACAGAGGAACAACAGCGCCCATCCATCCCTGAACATGGATAATGTCAGGAATCCAACGTAGTTTCTTGACTGTCTCAAGAACGCCACGTGCAAAGAAAATCGCACGCTCCCCGTTGTCGGGATAGTCTTCTCCTTTCTCATCTACAATCATCTGACGTTTAGAGAAGTAATCCTCATTGTCGATAAAATACACCTGAATACGGGTCTGGGCGATAGATGCCACCTTAATAATAAGGGGGTGGTCTGTATCGTCAATAATCAAATTCATCCCAGAAAGACGAATAACCTCATGTAACTGTCCACGGCGCTCGTTAATCGTACCCCATTTGGGCATAAAGGTGCGAATCTCGTGTCCGTTCTCCTGCATAACCTGTGGGAGAGCTTTTCCCATCAATGAGAGTTCACTGTCAGGTACGTAAGGTACAATCTCTTGGTTTATGAACAATATTTTCTTAGCCATATTGGTATATTTTAACCATGCAAAGGTACGAAAAATAATTCACAAAACGGCAGAATCGTGCATATTTAAGGAATTTTAGTCACGAATTTGGCATATTTTTACGATATTTTTTTCTTATTTGCCAAAAATGTTGTTATTTTGCACCCGATTTGTATACAACCAATAAGAGAAAGATGAAAGTATTCAATAGGATTGTTGACCTTCAGAACCAGCTTTTTGAAGATCGCAAGCAAGGAAAAGAAATAGGCTTGGTTCCCACCATGGGAGCTTTACACGAAGGGCATGCTTCACTTGTGAAGCGGAGCGTGAAAGAGAATGGGATAACTGTTGTGTCCGTTTTTGTCAACCCGACTCAGTTTAACGATAAGAATGATTTGAAGAACTATCCACGTACACTGGATGCGGATTGTGAGTTGTTAGACCAATGTGGTGCGGATTATGTGCTTGCCCCCTCTGTAGAGGAGATGTATCCTGTCCCTGACACCCGACAGTTTGAATATCCTCCCGTTTCCACTGTGATGGAAGGTGCTCACCGCCCTGGCCACTTTAATGGCGTTTGTCAGGTCGTTAGTCGTTTGTTCTATATCGTCAAGCCTACCCGTGCTTATTTTGGGGAGAAGGACTGGCAGCAGATTGCTGTTGTCAAAGCGATGGTCCGCCATCTTGGCTTGGGTGTTCAGATAGTAGAGTGTGACATTGTCCGTGATGAGGACGGACTGGCAAAAAGTTCCCGTAACACCTTGCTTTCACCAGATGAAAGAGCAATAGCCCCGAATATCTATAAAGCCTTGAAGGCGAGTGTTAAATACGCTGAGGAACACACAGTTAAGGAGACTCACGACAAGGTTGTTAGTGATATTAACAAGGTGGAGGGACTCGATGTCGAGTATTTCTCTATTGTAGATGGAAACACCTTGCAGGATATCGACAACTGGGAGGATTCTCCGTATGTTGTGGGATGTATTACCGTCTATTGTGGTAAGACACCTATTCGTTTAATTGATCATATAAAATATAAGGAATCATGATGATAGAGGTATTGAAATCCAAGCTTCATTGCGTGACGGTGACAGAGGCCAATCTCCACTATATGGGGAGCATTACCATTGATGAGGATTTGATGGATGCCGCCAATCTCATCGCTGGTGAGAAGGTGCAAGTGCTGGATAACAATAACGGGGAGCGTTTCGAGACCTATATCATCAAGGGCGAGCGGGGCAGTGGCTGTATCTGTCTGAATGGTGCCGCCGCCCGCAAGGTGTTGCCAGGTGATACCGTTATTATCATCTCCTATGCTTTGATGGACTTTGAGGAGGCGAAGACCTTCCAGCCTACCGTCGTGTTCCCCAAAGCTGGTAACCGTCTATAAAAGGAAAGGAACCGTTCTTTCACTGGTCGACTTAGAGTCAACCAGTCGTTCGACTTAGAGTCAACCAGTCGTTCGACTTAGAGTCAACCGATCGGTTGACTGGAGTCAACCGCTGGTTAGGATGCTTCTAACGATTGAAAACCATGCCACTTTTCATTGCAAACCATGGCACTTCTCAATGATAACAAAGGCTTAAATCGGTTGTTGACTCCAGTCGACAAGATTGCTGACTCTAAGTCAACAAGTGTGCTGACAGTGGTTTGAGATTCTTTAGAAAGAAAAAAGAGGATGCGAACGCATCCTCTTTTCGTATTGTTGTCACGTCAAGATGATTACTCAATGACAACCAGTGGATCGTCTTCCATGACGGTCTGTCCTGGTTTCACACAGATAGCGGTGATCTTACCGTCTTTCTCTGCCTCAATGTTGTTAGCCATCTTCATCGCCTCCAAAACAACGACGGTATCGCCAGCCTTGACCTCGTCACCTTCGTTGACACAGATCTCTGTGATAACACCAGGTAGGGGAGCCTTGACTGCATTACCAGAGGCAATAGCACCAGCATTGCTGGACTCATTAGAGTTACTGGTAGAGCTTGACGTATTAGCAACGGGTCGTACTACCACTTTTTTCTCCTCTACTGGCTCTGGTTCCATCTCTACCTTGTATTCCTCACCGTTAACAGTGACAGTGGCAATGTTCTCAGCGATATCACTGATAGCAACCTCGTATTTATTACCGTTGATGGTATATTTATATTCCTTTTTCATAATAATCTCGTTTTATGGATGTTCTGTCATAGTTTGAGCATAGCCGTTCCACTGAGTCTGCTTCTCCTGAATGGTGATGATACCAGGCTCTTTGTCGTGAACGTTATTCCCCTTGAACTCATGAAGAGCAAGGGCTATAGCTGCATATACTTCATTTTTCATATGCGGAGATATTATTACATTGGAATATTACCATGCTTCTTGGCTGGCAGGGCATCA
Organism: uncultured Prevotella sp.; assembly: GCA_937916405.1. Classification (GTDB taxonomy): domain Bacteria; phylum Bacteroidota; class Bacteroidia; order Bacteroidales; family Bacteroidaceae; genus Prevotella. Next base: position 6,270 of record CALFUF010000113.1, on the reverse strand, counting down.
CGCTTAGTGGCAAGCTGTGCCAGAGCGCGACAGATGCGGAAGCGGGTGTTGCGTGGCTCAATCACATCATCAATATAGCCGTATTTAGCTGCCTGATAAGGATTAGCGAAGAGCTCGTTGTACTCCTCTTCCTTCTCTGCGATGAATGCCTTAACATCCTCGCCAGCTTCCTTCTTAGCCTTTGCTTCCTTCGCATAGAGTACGGCAGCGGCGCCAGAAGCACCCATCACTGCGATCTCTGCGGAAGGCCATGCGTAGTTGAGGTCAGTGTGCAACTGCTTGGAACCCATCACGATGTGAGAACCACCGTATGACTTACGCAGGGTAACGGTGATCTTGGGCACGGTAGCCTCTCCATAAGCATAGAGCAACTGAGCACCATGCAGGATGACGGCGTTGTACTCCTGACCAGTACCTGGCAAGAATCCTGGTACGTCAACCAGTGATACGATAGGAATATTGAAAGCATCGCAGAAGCGGACGAAACGGGCACCCTTACGAGAGGCGTTCACGTCAAGCACACCAGCATAGCATGAGGGCTGGTTAGCCACAATACCTACACTCTGACCATTGAAACGTGCGAAACCAACAATAATGTTCTTGGCAAACTTAGGTTGTACCTCGAAGAACTCATTATCATCGACGATGGCACTGATCACCTTATACATGTCGTAAGCCTCGTTGGGGTTCTCAGGAATAATCTCGTTCAGAGAGTCCTCCAGACGATCGATGGGGTCTGTGCACTGCTTGCGGGGAGCCAGCTCCATATTATTAGAAGGAATATAGCTCAACAGGGTCTTCAGCATCTCCACAGCCTCTTCCTCAGTCTTGGCGGTGAAGTGGGTCACACCACTCTTAGAGGCGTGAACGCTGGCGCCACCAAGATGCTCCTGGTCAATATCCTCACCAGTAACAGTCTTTACTACTTTAGGACCAGTCAGGAACATATATGACGTTCCCTCCATCATCAGGGTAAAGTCTGTAAGGGCAGGGGAGTACACTGCTCCACCAGCGCAAGGACCAAAGATACCGGAGATCTGTGGGATCACACCTGATGCGAGGATATTACGCTCAAAGATCTCAGCATATCCTGCAAGGGCATTGATACCTTCCTGAATACGAGCACCGCCTGAGTCATTAATACCAATCACAGGAGCTCCCATCTTCATTGCCATGTCCATCACCTTACAGATCTTCTGGCTCATCGTCTCTGACAGAGAACCAGCATGTACGGTGAAGTCCTGTGCGAAAATGAAAACAAGACGACCGTCAATCGTACCGCTACCTGCTACGACACCGTCGCCAAGGAACTGCTTTTTCTCCATGCCAAAGTTATGGCAACGGTGTTCCTTGAACATATCGTACTCCTCAAACGAGCCCTTGTCAAGTAACATCTCGATGCGTTCGCGGGCTGTGTATTTTCCTTTGTCGTGCTGCTTTTGGATAGCTTTCTCACCACCACCGAGGCGAGCCAGTTCGCGCTTCTCAATAAGCTGCTTGATCTTCTCTAATTGCTTACTCATTGTTGTTTTGTCTTATTAATGTTCACAAAGTTCAGTTAATACACCTGCTGTTGATTTAGGATGCAGGAAGGCGATATTCAGGTTCTCGGCACCCTTACGAGGCTTCTCGTCAATCAGACGAACACCCTTTTCGCTGACCTCAGCAAGTGCGTTGGCAACACCATCCTCGATGCAGAAAGCTACGTGGTGTACACCCTTGTTGCCTTTGTCAATCCACTTCTGAATAGTGCTCTCAGGAGATGTCGGCTCTAGGAGTTCGAGTTTAACCTCACCGCACTTCAAGAAAGCGGTCTTAACTTTCTGATCCTCAACCGTCTCAACGGCATAACACTTCAGTCCTAATACATTCTCAAAGAATGGCAGGCTCTCTTCAATGCTCTGGACTGCGATGCCCAGATGCTCAATGTGTGAAATCTTCATATTGTATAAAATTGAGTCTTAAATTACTAAGCTGCAAAGTTACAACATTTAAATGAGAAAAGTGCATCCGGCGTTGATAATTAACGCTAATTAAAACTCAACAATCACTTTTCCGTTGATTTGCCTACCTGTTAGATAGTTAGGAACGGCATATTGCTGGTTGGTTACATCTGTCACCCAATAATAACTATTGACATTGGAAATGCCTAGGATGTTGAGTCCTTCCAAACTCAGCCAGATACGTCGTAGTCCGAAATTGCTGCGCTCCTCGTTATGGTAGGCGAGGAAACTCATACCGATGTCAGCTCGTTTATATGCAGGAGCACGGAATTGTTGATATTCCAGTCCACGGTGTGGGGCACCAAAGGGTAATCCGTCAGCAATAGCAAGGCGTAAAGTCATCTTCCAGCGTTCTGTCCCAGGGAAATAGTCCGTAAAATGCAGATTGACACCCCATCGCTGGTCTGTGGGCATAGGGATGCTGACACCATTGATTTTCTGGCGTGTACTCATCACGGAGAAGGTCAGCCAAGAGTCCGTTCCAGGTACAAACTCGCCATATAATTTCAAGTCCAGTCCAGCCGCATAGCCTTTCGCAAGGTTCTCGCCATAGTATACCACTTTCATGTTCTGCACATTGTATGGCACGAGATTGTTCATGATCTTATAATATGCCTCGGCGGTAAAACGGAATGGACGGTTAGCCATGCGGAATCGATAGTCGAAAGCCCCCACGATATGGATGGAACGCTGACTCTTGATATCGTTGTTTAGGGTCACAATGGTTCTTCCGTTAATTGTGGTGGTATCGCGTAATTCCTTATAGAAAGGTGCCTGATAATATAGTCCTGTGGAGAGACGGAAGGTCATGTTCTCATTGAAACCTGGAATCATCGCCAGTGAGACACGTGGTGAGATAATCGTCTCTTTATTATAACTCCAATTGGCGAGCCTTACCCCCATATTCAGCGTCCACAGATTGGGCTTCTCCGCATTGCCGGTCTGGAAGCGGTAGGTGTCTTGAAGGAATGCCTCCAATCGAGTTGATGACATCTTTTGTTTAGAGGCAAGGGAGTAGATCATGTCCAGTCGCTTTCCCGTATGGGGAATGCTATAGCCACTAGAGTCACGCATCTCATATTCTCTGGCATTCTCCTCAATCTCCTCCCATTTCATAGTCAGACCGCCTTCAATGTCATGGTGTTTTGCCTTGTGGTTGACAGTCAGTTTCGCACTTGCCACATTAGCAGTGAGATAGTTACGTGCATGCTCCATATAAGTTCCAACCCCAAGGTTCTCGGATGTCTGTGTGTCATCCAGCCAATACTGTCCTTGGATATCGTATGTCTCCTGCTCCTTGGTATGGAACGCGGCGGCTTGCAGCTTCACATGTGTCTTCTCTGTAGGGTGATATGTGATAGCCGCTGTACCAAACAAAGTACGGAAGATATCCTTCTCTTGTCCGTCGAAATAAACCTTGAAAGATTTCACGTCCTGCATCGTACCAAAGGATGTCTCCCTGTCACTGGGTGAGAAATTGTAATGGTTTTCAGAGATATTGCCAATAACTTCTAAATCCCATCGTTTGTTAGGATGCCATGTGATATAGGTCTGATAGTCGAGGAAGTTGGGTTTGTACTCACCCTTGGTCTCCAAAGAGCCTAATAGGTAGCGGTTCGTTTTATAGCGTACAGCATGACTCATTGAGAACTTCTTGTTGCCATAGCCCAAGAACACACTGCCACCTAGCAGGGATGCTTGAATATTACCTTCCAATCGGGTAGGCTTTCGATATTGGATGTCCAAAGCACTAGACATCTTATCCCCGTATTTCGCTTCAAAGCCACCAGACGAGAAACCGATTTTCTCTACCATATCACTGTTGATGACAGACAGTCCTTCCTGCTGACCGCTACGGATGAGTAGGGGACGATATACCTCTGTTCCATTGATATAGACAGAGTTCTCATCAAAGGAGCCACCACGTACATTATACTGGCTGGACAGCTCGTTATGGGTGGATACACCAGCCTGTTGCTGTACCAATTCCTCTACAGCATTACCTGTAGTTGAGGGGGTGTTCCTGAGGTTTTTGGTGTCCAGCTGTTCTGTGCCTGTTGTCTGTCGGCGTTTATCTGTCACTACCACCTCGTCAAGTTCCTTCATGGGATACAGGGTGATTATCAGTCGCTGTTTGCCTTTCGGATTGCGAAGTACACGGGTACGAGTTTGAAAACCTATCATCGAGAATTTCACGACGACGGAATCTGCTGATTTCAGGTTCAGCGAGTATTCACCTTTGAGGTTTGCTACTGTCACTGCACCTTGATCCAGACAGCTCACAGTGGCAAGCTCAATAGCATTCCCTTCCTCGTCGCTTACCACGCCAGATAGTGTAAACGACTGTGCATGCAGTGTCATGCTACCAAAGAGTAGCATACATAGTGTCAGAATATGATATTGTCGACTCATACTCCTATATAACGCATAAAAATGGGATTTATTACATTATTCTCTCCACCACCATGACGCAAGGGCGTTGACCCAGCGAATGCTGATGCGGAACCAACGGAATGCTGTCACCTCCTTGCCTCCGAAACTGAGAATGAAGTCACGATAGGGATTGCGACGGAAGGGTAGTCCTACGTCTACGAAGCGGAAATGTTGCATTCCCTCAGCATGAGCATGTTTCATCGCATTCCATATCGTAGTGGCATTAGGGTGCAGCATAGCAAAACTCTTCCTTCTGGAGGCAGAATACCAGAAATACATATCCCCGTCAGAATGGACACAAGCACAGCAACCTATCACCCTCTCATGATATTTCGTGATATACAGACGGCATCGCAGACTGTCCATCATCCCTCGGAAGAAATCATCAACAGGCAGATAGCGTCGTGGCTTTAACCAGTTATGGCGACGTAATAGCTTGGAGAACTCCTGAAACTCCTCGTCTGTCTCCACTACTTTGGTGGTGGCTCCACGCTCCCGAGCTGCTTCGACACGTTTCATCTGCCGTTCTGTGATACGTTCTTCTGGTGTACGGGAATGCAGTGAGTTGTGGATATTCATCCATTTCACATGGAAGAATCCCAAGTGTTTTAGTTCTTTATATCCGAACATTTTCTGGGAGAAATGGCTGAACTCAATATATAAAGCCTTGTTTTGCATCCGTTCAGTGACTGCCTCTGCCATCAGTCCGAAGAGTTGTTGCTCGTTATGCTCCTCATCTTTAAGGTGATAGACCCCTTCACCCATCACTCTGACATTTAAATATAAATAAGGTGGTAGCCATGATCTTCTGTAATAGATGATGGCAAGCATGTGAGCCACCACCATACCGTCCTGTGACACCACTGCCATCAAAGGCTTCTGTCGAGGTGTACGCTCGCAGAGCTCCATCAGTTCAGGACTGTGGAAATAATTGCCTTCTGGAATGCTTGGCAATTCTTTGGCGTGTTCATAGATGGTGACTTTCAGCTCTCTCATGGGGTGTAAAGTTACGAAATTTATAGATAAAAAACAAATTTATTTGGGAAATTCATTGTAAATACTTATATTTGCATCGTCAAACCTCAATCGTAAACACTTATGAAACGAATTCTTTTTTCTTTTTGTCTGTTCCTCGTGAGCAGTGTAATTTGGGCACAGAATGAGTTGATCGTGTGTTATGCCACCTCAGATGATGGTTTCCTGAATGTCCGTGCAGAACCTTCCAGCAAGGCTGACGTGCTGACTACACTCCCTATGCAATTCCATGGTTTAGGACGTGGCATTCTGTTGGAGTATGGTAAGCGATGGAGCAAGGTAAGGGTTGAGAATATTGTTGGCTGGGTATATACCAAGTATATGGGTACCCAGGGTTGGTATACCCGTAATGGTCAGCCTAAACTGGTGGCAAAGAAAGAGATAACGTCATTATATACTGACAATTACGCTGATGAAGGTCCCAAGTATGTTCCTTATGGCTTTGTGGAGAAAGGTACCATCATCGCCGATGAGTATGAACTGCTGAAAGACGGTTACTACGTCCTCAAGAAAGGGCATGACTATCTCTTTATCAATAAGGACGACGTTATCGTGGAGTAAAGTCGCTTAGCACATCCTCCATTGTGTCCAGCACTTCCTGTTCTGTCAATAGGTTGAAGTCTCCCATGATATTATTCTTGATGGCTGAGGCTGTCAACGCATAGTTCAAAACTCTTTTGCTCTGGTCTTGTGTTGAAGAGTTGGATGGCCAGTCCTCCCGTGCCGTTGCAGACGGTGCAGGTATAGCGGCCGTCGGGGGTCTTGCCGACACCTCGGCAGGAGAGACACTTGCCCTCCT
>CALFUF010000112.1 GCA_937916405.1 uncultured Prevotella sp. | reverse complement strand
AAACTGGGGTGCATATCCTGAGGGAATGTCGTTCGCCATTCTGATTATGAATGCGTTCACACCGCTGATTAATACTTATGTGAAACCCAAGCGCTTCGGTGAAGTGCCTGCCAAAAAGTAAGAGGAGGAAAGACGTATGAAGAAACTTGAATCATCTTTAACGAATATGGCGTTGGTACTCACAGGAGTAGCCGTCATCATGGGTGGTATCCTTGCCTTCGTCAACCACTTGACGGAAGGTCCTATCAACGAGCAGAAGACCAAGGCACTCGCCGATGGTATCAAGACGGTGATGGTTTGCAACGACCTCGTTGTCGCCAAGACAGACACCGTCAAACAGAACGATGCCAAGGGTAAGGAACTCACCTATATTATCTATCAGATACAGGATGCCCAGAAGAAAGACCTTGGTGCCGCTGTCGAGAGTACCACAGGTGGTTTCGGTGGTGACCTGAAAGTGCTGGTCGGTTTCGATCCCGAGGGAAATATTCTCGGCTATACTCTGTTGGAGCATGCGGAGACTCCAGGACTGGGCGCCAAGGCGGACAAATGGTTCCAGAAGGGAGAGAAGGGTGATATCATCGGCAAACATCCTGAGAAGAATCGCATTGGTGTCACCAAGGGCGACGAGGGTGAGATAGATGCCATCACCGCCTCTACCATTACCAGCCGTGCTTTTCTCTTGGCGATTAATAATGCTTACAAGGCGTACAAGGCAACACCTGCTGATGCTGCCACGGGTGCTACCGAACAAAATAAGGAGGAATAAGCTATGAACTATATAGATATTATTAAGAATGGTATCGTCAAGGAGAACCCTACGTTCGTCTTGATGCTGGGTATGTGTCCTACACTTGCCACTACCACATCGGCTATGAATGGTATGTCTATGGGACTTGCCACCATGGCGGTGCTGATCTGTACCAACTTCGTGATCTCTTGTCTGAAGAGTATCACCCCTGATAAGGTGCGCATCCCTGTGTTCATCGTGGTGATTGCCGCCTTCGTGACTATCCTGCAACTTGTCATCAAGGCTTTCCTGCCTGATATCGATGCGGCACTGGGCTTGTTCATCCCACTGATTGTGGTGAACTGTATCATCCTGGGTCGTGCCGAGGCGTTTGCGGCAAAGAATAGTCCTGTTGCCTCTTTGTTCGACGGTATCGGTATCGGACTTGGTTTCACCATCGGTCTGACTTTGTTAGGTATCTGTCGTGAACTGCTGGGCTCTGGCTCTATCTTCGGACTCACGCTGGTACCAGAGACCTATAACATCCTGCTCTTCGTGTTGCCTCCGGGTGCATTCATCACCCTCGGCTTCCTGATTGCTATTGTCAATCGCTTACGCAGTAATTCGTAATCTCCTAATCTCGAAAGAATATGGAATATATATTGATTTTCATTAGCGCTATCTTTGTGAACAACATCGTGTTGTCACAGTTCCTGGGTATCTGTCCGTTCTTGGGTGTCTCTAAGAAAGTGGACACTTCACTTGGTATGTCCGCGGCAGTGGCTTTCGTGTTGACCCTTGCCACCATCGTGACATGGCTGGTACAGAAATATGTGCTTGACGCTTTCGGCTTGCAGTATCTGCAGACCATCGCCTTCATCCTCGTCATTGCCTCACTGGTGCAGATGGTGGAGATCGTGTTGAAGAAGGTGTCACCGGCACTCTATCAGGCATTAGGTATCTTCCTGCCTCTGATTACCACTAACTGTGCCGTGCTGGGTGTTGCCATCCTCGTGATCCAGAAGGACTTCGACCTGTTGCAGTCTGTCGTCTATGCCTTCTCTACGGCAATAGGTTTCGGACTAGCCCTGACCGTCTTCGCTGGTATGCGTGAGCAACTCGAACTGGTGAACATCCCTAAGGGTATGCGTGGTATGGCTATCGTCATGCTTTCCGCCGGTCTGCTCAGTCTCGCCTTCATGGGTTTCTCTGGTGTAGACGGTGGTCTGCGCACTTTGTTCGGACTTGATTAAAATTAAATATTAATAGGAGAGGGGAGACCTGCCGTTAGTGCAAGTCTCCCCTTTTTCTATTATTAAAAGTGTTCTGTCGTTTTTCTTGACAGGGAAGTTTAATATTCTTATCCACCGAAATACTCTTCCAGTTCTGTGGCTGCACTGCCCTCGCTATTGGGAAGGTCACGGATGATAACACCATGCTCCAACAGGGCGATACGTGTCGAGATATCGACGGTATGCTGCAGGTTATGGCTGGAGATGATTAGAGTAGCTCCTGTCTCATGAGCATAATCGGTAAGGACATGCTTCAATGTGAGCTGACTCGTAGGGTCGAGGAAGTTGAAAGGCTCGTCAAGGATGACAATCCGCGGACGACGGAAGAGTGCTGAGATGATTCCCACCTTCTGCTTATTACCGGCAGAGAGGTTGCGGATGAGCTTCTTCTGTCCGAAGACCTCACCAGCGGCAAACTGCTCGAAGTCCATCAGTCGCTCATCTACCTGTTGCTGCGTCATACCAGATATCTTACCTAAGAAAGCGAAATACTCCTCAGGGGTGAGGAAATCGATGAGGAACCCCTCATCGATATATGCTCCCACCTGTTGTTTCCATTCCTCAGATTCTGCCGGGTTGATATAGTTGATACTGACCGTTCCCCCGTCAGCCTGTAGCAAGTCGAGGAGGAGACGGAAGAGGGTTGTCTTTCCCGCCCCGTTATTGCCCACCAGTCCGAGGATATCCCCATCCTGAATGGTAAACTGGTCGATATCGCAAGCTACGGTCTCACCGAACTGCTTTTTGAGAAGTTCAATAGTAATCATAATTCCTCATTCCTCATTTCTAATTACTAATACCTCATTTAAACAATCCCTCTACCGTGACATTGCTTGAATTTCTTGCCAGAACCGCAGGGGCATGGGTCGTTACGTCCAGGCAGCTTGTCCTTGATAATCGGGGTGCGTGGCTGCTGGGCACGGGTGTCGTGGGCAGCGGCGGCAGCCTGATTAGGATCTGTCAACTGCTCAGAACCTAACTGTTGTTTACTCTCGGTATACTGCTGACGTTGGGTGCGCTGCTCAGGAGCTGCCTCGCGGACATCCTGTTGCTGCATCTCAGGAATAGCACCACGCATGAGGATGGAGACGATACGGTTGTTCATCTCGTTAATCATGGTGTCCCAAACCTTGGCACTCTCCAACTTAAAGATCAGCAACGGGTCTTTCTGCTCGTAGCTGGCGTTCTGTACGGAGTGGCGCAACTCATCAAGCTCACGGAGATTCTCCTTCCATGACTCATCGATGATATGCAGCAGCATCTGCTTCTCAAACTCCTTGACGATTGACTTGCTTTCAGTGTCGTAAGCTTCTTTCAGGTTGCAAGGGATGTTATACATCTTGCGACCGTCTGTCAACGGAACCATGATACGCTCGTACATCTGACCTTGGTTCTCGTAAACCTGTTTGATGATAGGCTGTGCCACCTCACGGATGCGCTCCGTCTTACGAGAGAAGGTCTCCATCACTTGCTGGAAGGCATTCTCCTCCAGTTGCTCACGCTGCTCGTTGAGGAACTGCTCGTTGGAGAATGGTACCTCCATGGCAAAGATATGCAGGAACTCCTCCTTGCATCCCTCGTAGTCGTTGTTCTCAATGATGTTCACCACACGGTCCCACATCATATTAGAGATATCCATGCCGATGCGCTCACCCATCAGGGCGTGACGGCGCTTCTCATAGATCACGGTACGCTGCTTGTTCATCACGTCGTCGTACTCCAGCAGACGCTTACGGATACCGAAGTTATTCTCTTCCACCTTCTTCTGGGCACGCTCAATCTGACGACTGATCATCGGACTCTCAATCATCTCGCCCTCTTTGAAACCAAGACGGTCCATCACGGTAGCGATACGCTCGGAACCGAACAGACGCATCAACTTGTCTTCCAGAGAGACGAAGAACAGAGAGCTACCCGGGTCACCCTGACGACCGGCACGACCACGTAACTGACGGTCGACACGACGGCTCTCATGACGCTCCGTACCGATGATGGCAAGACCGCCAGCCTTCTTTACCTCGGGTGACAGCTTGATATCGGTACCACGACCAGCCATGTTGGTGGCAATCGTCACGGCACCCAGTCCGTTGGTAGACTGTCCGGCAAGTGCCACGATGTCAGCTTCCTTCTGGTGGAGCTTGGCGTTCAGCACCTGATGAGGAATACCCTCACGCTTACCAGTCTCCGGGTTGACATACATATCGAGCATACGGCTCAGTAACTCAGAGATCTCCACGGAAGTCGTACCAATCAGGGTAGGACGTCCTGCCTTACGCAAACGGACTACTTCCTCGATAACGGCACGGTATTTCTCACGGGCGGTCTTATAGACACGGTCGTCCATATCGTCACGGATAACAGGCTTGTTGGTGGGTATCTCCACCACATCGAGTTTGTAGATATCCCAGAACTCACCAGCCTCGGTGGAGGCAGTACCCGTCATACCTGCCAGTTTGTGGTACATACGGAAATAGTTCTGCAAAGTGATCGTGGCGAATGTCTGGGTGGCAGCCTCCACCTTCACATGCTCCTTTGCCTCGACTGCCTGATGGAGTCCATCGCTCCAACGGCGTCCCTCCATGATACGACCCGTCTGCTCGTCGACAATCTTCACCTCGCCGTCAATTACCACATACTCATCGTCCTTGTTAAACATGGTATATGCCTTCAGCAACTGCTGGAGGGTATGCACACGCTCACTCTGTACGGCATAGTGGTTGAGCATCTCGTCTTTCTTGTTCAGGCGCTCCTCGTCAGAGAGTCCTGTCTCGTTCTCCAAGGCAGATAGCTGACTGGCGATGTCTGGCAATACGAACAACTCGGCATCGTTCACCTGCTTGGCAAGCCATGCCGTACCCTTATCCGTCAGGTCGCAGGAGTTCAGTTTCTCGTCAACGACGAAGTATAGGGGCTCCACAGCCTCCGGCATACGACGGTTGTTATTCTCCATATAGGTATTCTCGGTGTTCTGCATACCCGACTTGATACCTTCTTCCGAGAGGAACTTGATGAGGGGCTTGTTCTTAGGCAGACACTTATGAGAGCGGAAGAGGGCAAGGAAACCTTCCTCCTCCAGTTTCTTGTCGTTCTTCTCTCGTCCCTCAGCGATCTTTTGCTTTGCCTCAGCGAGATACTGGGTGGCAAGCTGTCGCTGTACACCAACGAGCTTCTCTACCAGTGGTTGGTACTCCTCAAACATCTGGTCATCACCTTTTGGGACAGGACCGGAGATAATCAACGGGGTACGGGCATCGTCAATCAACACAGAGTCTACCTCATCGACAATGGCATAGTTATGGGCACGCTGTACTAAATCCTGTGGCGAGATAGCCATATTGTCACGCAGGTAGTCGAAACCGAACTCGTTATTCGTACCGAAGGTGATGTCACACTGGTATGCCTTACGACGAGCCTCTGAGTTAGGCTGATGCTTATCGATACAGTCCACAGACAAGCCATGGAACATGTAAAGCGGTCCCATCCACTCGGAGTCACGCTTGGCAAGATAGTCGTTGACCGTCACCACATGTACACCGTTACCTGTCAGCGCATTGAGGAAGACGGGGAGGGTAGCGACAAGGGTCTTACCCTCACCAGTCGCCATCTCGGCAATCTTACCCTGATGCAGTACCGTACCACCAAACAACTGCACGTCATAGTGTACCATCTCCCATTTCAGGTCGTTACCTCCTGCGGTCCAGTGGTTATAATAAATCGCTTTGTCACCGTCAATGGTGATGAAGTCTTTCTTCGGGTCACCGGCAAGTTCACGGTCGAAATCTGTTGCCGTGACAATCGTCTCCTCGTTCTCGGCAAAACGGCGTGCCGTCTCCTTGACGATGCTGAACACCTCCGGCATCACCTCATTCAGTACACCCTCGTAAACCTCCAGTGCTTCTTTCTCCAGTTTATCAATCTGGGCAAAGATCTCTGCACGCTCATCAATAGGCGTGTCCTCAATGGTTGCCTTTAAACGCTCTATCTCTTCTTTCTGCGTCTTCGCAGAGTCTTGCACCTGTCGCTGGATATCCTTGGTACGCTGGCGCAGTTGGTCGTTGTCGAGCTTCTGAATCTCTGGGTAAGCGGCTTTCACTTTCTCCACCAGAGGCTGTATCAGTTTCATGTCACGAGTTGACTTGTTGCCAAACAACGAGGTCAAAATCTTAGTTAAATTCATATCTTCTTTTTATTTTTTACCTTATTTATATATAAACGGTTGCAAAGGTACGAATTAATTTCCGTACTTTTGCCTGCCTTTTTACTTTTTTACCTTATTAATATTAAAAAAGTGGCTCGGATGAGCAAGCATTCGGTGCCCGGATACGTATGGCACGAGCAATAGCTGGTGCGATACGGTCGACAGTAACAGGGGTCTGAATACGCTCGGCTTTTGTTCCAGCTCCGTAGACAATGATAGGGAAGGGAACATGTGCCGAACGGGAGGATGACTTCTCTAAGGTGTCTTCATTAATGAGTTTCCAACCTGGTGCGACGTCGATAATCAGGTCACCGCATTTCTCCACGTTAAAACCATTACGGATGCTTTCAAGTAAATAACTATCACTTGTCAGTAACTGATTGGCAGTATATACGTTACGAACTCCTGAGATTTGCAGTAAGAACTCTTGGGAACGACTGCAAATCTCCCCCAAATGGATATTCTTTTGTCGTAGGAGTTGGTGGTTGAAATAGATGTGGTTCTTGTGGCAGAACTCAACATATTTAGCGGAACCGAAGACGGCTCCTAAATACATGTTCAGTAGATTGGCTGTCCGGTTGATATAAAAGGTTCCTGTAGGAATACGGTAACGTTCTTGGTTGCCTTCCTCTTCTTCCTCTCGACTACTTGTTCCTGTGATGACAAATAATATTCGGTCACGAGGTATCTGTCGCTCGATACCGTTAAGAAGTTGGGCAATCTGACGGTCTAACTCGACATACGACTCCATTTGAAGTCCTGCTTCATAGGTCAGACTTAAGAGATCGGTCTTGTCGTCATTACCCATACCAGCCTGTTCCACACATTTCAGTGCGGCATCTGTCACCGTCTTGTTGACATCTGCGTCTGGCAGGAAAAGGCGGGTATATCCACTCAGCCATTGGTTCAAAGGGCGATAGTATGTCGTAGTAACCCATTTCCCGCTACTAATCCATGCGGCACCATCAGCAGCATGCCCTGCTGACAGAATGGCAGCATCAGCGGTTGGGGCAAACGAGAATACCTTGGCAATCCCATTGGTTGCCATCTTCAACTCATCACTGACGGTCGAGGTTCCTAAGAATTGAGGGGAATAGCCGATCTTCTGATCTCTTACACAGTTTTGTGGACGAAGGGTCTGCCTGTCAAGCCATTCCTCTGCGGTAATACCATTATAATAAGGTACAGTACCAGTGTGTAAGGAGGCAATCGCAGAAGCACGGTCAACAGGTGTGAAGTTATAAGCTCCATTGGTAAATACTTTACCCTCAGTGAGCAGGCGCTTTAATCCATCATGTCCATAAAGCGGAGCATAGGTATCCAGATAATCCGTACGCAACTGGTCGATGGTAATGCTGACTACCAGTCTAGGTGCTTGGGCTATAGCCTGTGCATAGGTCTCTGCATTGAAACCTAAGATCGACAATAGCGTGATATAGATATATCTGTTTCTCATTGATCTAATCTTTTGATATGGAGTATACTTTGCATCAGCAAACATAATGCCAGACTAAAGATACCCTCAGCGTAACATTGGAACAGGCTGCCAATGAGGAATAGCACACACAATACGGAGGTTATCTGCCAATAGCGTGTCTGCTTGCCTCGAATAACCTTCCAAAGGAAGAACCAGGGGAGCGGATTCAGCAAAATGATTTGCAGGTTCAGGTTCACGGTAGGATGTTGGGAGAACAGCATCAGAAAGAGCGTAATACCAAAGGTTCCTGTTGTCACCATCAGCAGAATCTCCCAGATAACGAGTGTTCTACGATTCTTCCATTCCCATAGGAAAATAGCAATACCAACTCCTAACAGAATGAGAAAGCAGGTTAATGGACGCAGGGGAAATCCTTGTTTGCGTATTTGTATGCCAGCAGGAACACCAATCCTGCGCTCTTTCACTAATGGACGGTATTCTCCATGATGATAGATACTTGCATGGTCGAAATCATACATGAGGTTATAAGGAAGAAACTCCTGTTGCTCCCTCGTTGTCTTTTGGTCGGCAAGTATACCAAGTAATAGGTCATTGCCGAATGCTGCCCATGGATTCTCTTTGGTCATCTCATGAACCATGTCCCGATAGGATGGGGTATAGTCTTCCCGCTTCTCATATTCTATTTTTCCTTGAATGCTCTGCTCGATAATATCCCGGGCCTTCGTCGTACAATTATGATAGAAATAGTTATAACGATAGATGCGGTTCTCTTCTTCCAGATTAATGGCAAGCGCCTGTTGAAGGACAGCTTTCTCCTCATCCGTCAGATTGAGTACTTGTTCAGTCACCATACTTCCGAAACGGCGATATTCCTCCTGGAACAGACGATAGGGGAAGACTCCTAACTCATAATCCGTAATACCAAACACGAAACGAATGACGAAAAAGGACTTTCGGTAATCGAAGACGCCATAATTAAAAGCCATGTCAAGTCCACCTTTGCGTAAATCATGATAGCGGATGGCAGTATGACCATATAAACTATATATCTCATCGTGTGGCTGACAGGTAAGCAGACTAATCTCTACGGAGTCCATCCTGAGTGAGTCTGACTGCGCCGCGATAGGCGCAGAAGAAAGGAAAATGAGTCCTAGACAGCCCCCCTTCAGAGCATTAAAAATCTTTTTTAAATGTTTCACGATGCAAAATTAACCTATATTTTCCACTTAACGTTCGATTATTTCGTTTTTTTTCAATAATTTTGCAACCCGAAATCGAATGATTAAATTTAAAAGTTCATGAAGAGATTCCTTTTAGGTAGCATTTTACTGGGTTTCGGTACCATGTCGATGGTAGCCCAGAGTGGTACGAAATCGCCATATAGCCAATATGGACTAGGCATTCTTTCCGATCAGTCGCAAGGTTTTAATCGTGGAATGAGTGGCTTGTTTCAGGGGCTTCGTAGTGGTAATCAGGTGAATATGCAGAACCCTGCCTCATATTCTGCTGTTGACTCCTTGAGTATGATAGTTGACTTGGGTGTGTCAGGACAGATTACTAATTTCAAGGAAGGTGGTGCAAGCGTGAATGCCAAGACAGCGAACTTTGAGTATATCACGGCATTGTTTCGTGTGTTTCCGAAGTTTGGCGTCAGCATAGGATTGGTTCCTTATACTAATGTTGGGTATTCCTATTCCACCACACAGCATATAGGGACTTCTTCTACTACTTCTACCATGAGTTTTGAAGGGAAAGGTGGACTTCGTCAGGTGTATTTAGGTCTCGGCTATGAGTTTTTTAAAGGATTCTCTTTAGGTGCTAATGTCTCTTATTTCTGGGGAGACTATGACCGTTCTATCACTGTGCTGAGCAGTGAGTCTTATGTCAATACGCTTACAAAGAGCTATGAAGCGGATATCAGCAGTTACAAGCTTGACTTCGGTGCGCAGTATCAGTGGCAGTTGTCTAAGAGAGACTTGCTGACCTTTGGAGCTACTTTCGGATTGGGACATAAAGTTGGAGCTGACCCGACCTTGTCAGTGATGAATATTGATACGCAGACAGGTGTTACCAGTCTTTCTGTCGATACGGTCTATAATGGATTATCAATTCCCATGACCATAGGTGGTGGTATCGCTTATAGCAGGAATAAATCATTGACCATTGGTGCTGACTATCAACTGATGCGCTGGGGGGCAGAGTCATTCCCTGTTGTCAATGAGAACACGAATGATTATGAGTTAGTGAATAATTATTATAAAGATCGCCATAAGGTGACTGTTGGTGCGGACTGGATTCCTAATCCTAATCCGTTAGCTCGTGGTTTCTTAAAACGTATCCATTACCGTATTGGTGCGTCATATGCTACACCTTATTATAAAATAAATGGTCAGGATGGACCAAGGGAGATGACTGTGAGTGCAGGATTCGGTATTCCATTAGTCAATTCTTGGAACAATCGTTCTGTGCTTAATGTCAGTTTCCAGTGGGCGAATCAATCAGCCAAGAACTTAGTCACAGAGAATTCTTTCCGTGTCACGATAGGATTGACCTTCAATGAACGCTGGTTTGCTAAATGGAAAGTCGACTAAGTATTCTTATAACCTTTTTGGTGTTTGTGCTGCTTGCCTCGTGTGAACAGCCCAAGGAGCATACCGCTCCAGCTATCCATGAACGTGACTCCGTGTCGATGATGACGACTTACGGAGTCAATACTTTGATATCCGATTCGGGTGTTATTAAGTATCGTATTGTGACAGAGCGGTGGGATGTCAACACGATTAAGCAACCTTCTCGTTGGACATTTGAGCGTGGTATCTTCCTAGAACAGTTTGATGATAAATTCCATATTGAGGGATATATCTTTGCTGACACAGCATGGTATTATGACCAATTAAAACTCTGGGAATTACGTGGCAGAGTTCGTATCCGTAATATTAATGGTTTGGTGTTCCGCAGTGAGGAACTCTTTTGGGACGGTATTAAGCATGAGTTCTATTCTCATAAATATTCTCGTGTTGTCACACCTGAACGAGAATTGGAGGGAACCTATTTCCGTAGTGATGAGCACATGCGTCATTATGAGGTGACGAACAGTGTCGGATCGTTCCAGTCGGAAGACCTGGAACCAGAACCGGAAGAACCGGCTAAGGAACAGAAGAACACTCCCGCTGATACGGCAAAACAGGAGAAAGCTATCCGTCCGGCTGCTGTACGCCAAAAAGCAACAACAAAACCTGTACAACGATGACGAATCTTATCATAGGACTTATCATCTCCATGATCTTCTCCGCCTTCTTCTCTGGCATGGAGATAGCCTTTGTGTCGAGTAATAGGCTTCGCGCAGAGATGGATCGTGATAAAAACGGATGGTCACAACGAGCTATTGCCTATTTCTATCAGCATCCTAATAATTTCGTGAGTACGATGTTGGTGGGCAACAATATCGCTTTAGTAGTTTACGGTATCCTTTTTGCCCGTATCTTTGATTCCACACTTTTCTATGGCTTGAGTGACGGACTCCGTGTCACTGCTGATACTTTGTTGTCAACCGTTGTGGTACTTTTCACTGGTGAGTTTTTGCCGAAGACTATCTTTAAGTCAAGTCCTAACTCTATGTTGAATGTCTTTGCTGTTCCTGCTTTTGTCTGTTATGTCCTGCTTTATCCAATCTCCCGTTTTGCGACGATGCTATCTCGTGGATTATTGCGGTTGGTTGGTGTGCAAATACCTAAGGAAGAACAAGATAAGGAATTCTCGAAAGTTGACCTCGACTATCTCGTACAGTCGAGTATTGATAATGCGACCAATGAGGACGAGATAGAAGACGAGGTGAAGATATTCCATAATGCCCTTGACTTTTCAGAGACGAAGGTACGTGACTGTATGGTGCCTCGTACAGAGATAGAGGCTGTAGATATTGAGGACTGTACGATGGAACAGTTACAGAACCGTTTTGTGGAAAGCGGTCATTCTAAGATAGTCGTCTATCGGGATGACATCGACCATATTATCGGTTATATCCATTCCTCAGACCTCTTCAGACTATCAAGAGACAAATCCCAACTCTCCTCTCTTAATTCTCAACTAGTCCGTGAAATGCCCTATGTTCCGGAGACGATGGCCGCAAGCAAGTTGATGCAGACTTTCCTGCAACAGAAAAAATCCCTTGCTGTTGTGATTGATGAATTTGGCGGTACGAGTGGCTTGGTGTCTTTGGAGGACATTGTTGAAGAAATATTCGGAGAAATAGAAGACGAGCATGACAATACAAAATATGTCGCTAGGGAATTAGGCAACGGTGAGTATATGCTTTCTGCTCGTTTGGAGATAGAGAAAGTCAATGAAATGTTTGGAATCGACCTGCCTGAGAGTGATGACTATATGACAGTAGGTGGTCTCATACTGCATGAGTATCAGAGTTTTCCGAAACTCAATGAAATCATCAAGATTGGGTGTTTTGAGTTCAAGATTATTAAAAATACGATGACAAAAATCGAGTTAGTACGGTTAAAAGTGATGGAATAAGGTATTTTTTTCGTTTTATCTTTCGCCGTTTGATTTAATTTTTGTAATTTTGTCGGCTGAATTTGAAATTAGAAACAAAATATAAATAAAAACATAAAATGGCAGCAATTGGAAAAATTAGAAGCTGGGGGCCCGTTCTCGCTACTGTGATCGGTCTTGCCCTGTTTGCATTCATTGCCGAGGAAATGTTCCGCTCTTGTGAAGCTACAAGCAACGAGAAGCGTCAGCAGGTCGGTGAAGTGTTAGGTAAGAAAATATCTGTACAGGATTTTCAGTCTTTGGTTGACGAGTATCAGTCAGTGATCAAAATGACTCAAGGTCGTGACAATCTTACAGAAGAAGAGTTGAATCAGGTAAAGGATCAGGTATGGCAGCAGTATGTCAACAATACCATTATGGAGGCTGAGGCAAAGAAGCTTGGTCTTACCGTTACTGATGAAGAGCTCCAGAATATCCTGAAGGCTGGAACAAATCCCATGCTGATGCAGACTCCATTCGTTAATCAGCAGACTGGACGTTTCGATGTGACGCAGCTCACTAAGTTCCTTGCAGACTATAAGAAGATGCAGGAACAGCCACAGCAGGCACAGGTTGCTGAGCAGTACAAGCAGATTTATGACTATTGGAAGTTCATTGAGAAGCAACTTCGTCAGAATACACTGGGAATGAAGTACCAGACATTGCTCTCACAGTGCTTGATTTCCAACCCTGTTTCTGCAAAGATGGCTTTTGATGCTCAGAATCAGGAGAGTGATATCCAGCTCGCTACTCTTCCTTATTCTGCTATCAAGGATAGCGATGTAGAGGTCAGTGAGTCTGACTTGAAAGCTAAGTATGACGAGGAGAAGGAGATGTATAAGCAGTACTTCGAGAGCCGTGATATCAAGTATGTAGATTTCCAGGTTGTTGCTTCTGCCGCTGACCGCACCGCCTTGATGAAGACCATCAATGACGCTCGTCAGAAGTTGGAGAGTGGTGCTGCACCTGCTGAGGTCGTTCGCAAGGCTCAGTCACAGGTTGCTTACACGGGTATTGCCGCAACCAAGCGTGCCTTCGCTCCTGATATCGCCACCAAGCTTGACTCTATGCAGGTTGGACAGGTTAGTGCTCCTTTCGAGACTGCCTATGATAACACTGTTAATATCATAAAACTCATTAATAAGGTACAGGCACCTGACTCTGTTGAGTATCGTCAGATTCAGGTTGGTGGTGCAACTGCTGAAGAGGCTCACAAGACAGCTGACAGCATTTTCACAGCACTGAAGGGTGGTGCAGACTTTGAGGCACTTGCTAAGAAATATGGTCAAGATGGCTCAAAACAGTGGCTAACTTCCTCTATGTATGAGAATGCTCCATCTATCGATGCGGACTCAAAGGCTTATCTCACAGCTCTCACAACATTGGCACCTAATGAGTTGCAGAACGTAGAGTTTACCCAAGGCAACATTATCGTACAGGTTACCAACCGTAAGGCGATGGTTACTAAGTATGATGCTGCTGTCATTAAGCATACCATTGACTTCTCAAAGGATACATACTCACAGGCTTATAATAAGTTCAGCCAGTATGTCAGCGAGAACAAGACTCTCGAGGGACTTGAGAAAAATGCCCAGAAGTTCGGTTATAAGGTGCAGGAGCGTAAGGATCTTATGAACTCCGAGCATAATGTGGCTGGTCTGCGTTCAACCCGTGATGCTATGAAATGGATATTCGATGCGAAGGCAGGTGAGGTTTCTCCACTCTATGAGTGTGGCAATAACGATCATTTGATGGTCATCGCACTTACAAAGGTTCATCCTGTTGGTTATCGTGACCTCTCAGCGGTAGAGGATCAGGTAAAGCAGGAGGTTATCCGTGACAAGAAGTTTGCCAAGGCTGCTGAGATGCTGAAGGGTGTCAACACTCTTGATGCCGCTAAGCAGAAAGGTGCCGTTGTTGACAGTGTTCGTCAGATCACCTTCTCAGCTCCAGTCTTCGTACAGGCTACTGGTACCAGTGAGCCCGCTCTGAGTGGTGCTGTTGCTTCAGCCAAGGCTGGTCAGTTCAGTGCAGCCCCCATCAAGGGTAATGGTGGTGCCTTCCTTTTCAAGGTCATTGCTAAGAAGCAGCGTGAGAACACTAAATTCGATGCTAAGACCCAGCAGACACAGTTGAAGCAGCAGGCTCTTCAGGCAGCCAGCCGTTTCATGAACGAACTATATTTAAAGGCTAATGTAGTGGACAACCGCTACCTGTTCTTCTAAGAAATAGTTAATAGTAAACAAAAGGGGAGTTTCTCGTAATGAAACTCCTCTTTTGTCGTAATGAAACTTATAGTTTCTTTATTTTTTTTCTTCCTTTTTCATTGTTTTTCTAATTTTCTTTTGTATTTTTGCAGTCAAACTATAAAAAAATGAGGAAATTATTCATCATATTAATTCTCTTCGCGTCATTGCCTGTCTTTTCCCAGAAAGTAAAGACAGTGAAAGGTGAATATACTTATTATGTTCCTGAGAATGTGGCAAAGGAACAGGCTATGCGTATAGCGTTGGAACGCGCTAAGATACAAGCGTTAGCCGATGAGTTTGGCACTATCGTCCAACAGACTAATGTCACTAAGATTCATAGTACAGATGGTAAGACTTCAACAGATTTTTTCACATTAGGTGACAGCGAGGTGAAAGGGGAGTGGTTAGAAACGACTGATAAGCCTGATTACGAGATTTCTTATGTGGAGAACACACTCGTTGTAACTTGTAAGGTAAAAGGTAAAGCTCGTGAGATAGTCTCTGCTCAGATAGATTTTCGTGCCCATGTTCTGAGAAATGGTACTGACGACAAGTTTGAGGATGATGATTTCAAGAGTGGAGATGCCCTATATCTGTCTTTTCGGTCACCTGTCAGCGGACATCTTGCTGTATATCTTGTTACGGACGATAACATGGCTTTCTGCCTTTTACCCTATCGTGGTCAGGATAGGGGTATTTATCCTATAGAGGCAAACCGCCGCTATGTGTTTTTCAGTGAAAAGGATGCGTCTAAAGCGGAACGTTCGTTCCTTGATGAGTATTACATGACATGCGAGTCCTCTCAAGAACATAACTTGATTTATGTTGTTTTTTCTCCTAACCAGTTTACAAAGGCTGCAGATATCTCTACTAAGGAGGAACTACCGCGTCAGTTATCCTTTGATGAGTTCCAGAAATGGCTCACCAAGTGCCGTAAGTATGATAAGGAGATGAATCTGCGCAGAATACCAATTATGATAAAAAAATTAGACAATAAATAATAAATCACTAAAATCTTATGGATATGAAAAAAGTATTTATTCTTACTATTACTCTCTGCCTTGTGTCAATTAGTATGACCGCTGGTGGTGTTAAAACCGACTATCGCAATGCGCTGATTCTTGCGTATTCACAGGCGAACAGTGTTTATGAGGACGATAATATTAAGTTGGAGATTTATGATGAGCAGTTGTGGGCTACTAATAAGACCAAGAAAACGATTTTTATTGATTTAGCTCAGTGCTTCTCTTTCCACAACGGCAAAGCAAAGCCGCTCTTCGACCCGACACAGAACAAGCAGGGAGATGAAAAGAAAGCCTCAAAGAAAGGTGTCAGTACCAAAGACGATGAGTATATCACGATAGCTCCTAATATAGGCGCAAAACAGAATGAGACATATATATGCAATATGTCAACATCTATCTACAAGAAATATTCTACAACAGAGACCACTGATGATGATTTTACTGATTACGACAAACGAATGCTGACTATCGTCGAGGAGTTGGTGACTGAGTCATTGGAGGGTGATGCCAAGGGAAAGGCATACAAAGGGACGGCTGTGCGTCATCTGACAGAAGACGAGAGCATCAACAATATTGGCGCCTCTGTCGCTTATGCCTTCAACAAAAAGACAGAAGACTGGACGAATATCTCGTTGTCCACATGGGTTAGTGATGTTATTTTTGCACCTTATTATGTAGAGATGCCAAGTGATTTAAAGAAGAAAGATAAGAAGGGATTTGGTGTGAAGGAGACTTCACCAGCTGTTATTCACATCAGGGCAAATAGTCCGTTTGAGTTCGACGAGGATAAGTCACCTATGATTGTCTGTGACTGGGAGGGCAATTTCAAGAAGGGCACCTTCACAATGTCTCCTACTTGGATACTAAAGAAGAAAGGCAATTTCTTAGGAAGATTCATTGGTGGTTTGTTCACTTTTGGAGCAATGTGGTATATGCCTCTTAGTGAGACCGCTTATAAGAAGATTATCCATTTCGACGGTGCTACCTCAGACTGGGGGAAGCTCAACTATGTTAATGACATCATGGATACTGGTCAAGATGATTAAAATATGCGGACATTATTTATTATAATATGCTCGTTCTTCTGTTTCCAAACCATCAAGGCTATTGATGTTGACAAGCGCACTTCTATAGCCTTGGGATATATCCAGAAAGGTTATATACAATATGGTTTTGAAGAGTTGAAGAAATTAGCAGCCACTAATGATTTGGCGGCGCAATTCTATGTGGGGGTTTGTTACGAGCATGGCATTGGTGTAGAGAAAGACCCTGCTGAAGCTTTCCGGATGTATCGCAAAGCTGCCGAACGTGGGCTTCCCGACGCGATGTTTAACATCTCTTCTTTCTACAGGGACGGCATTGCTGTGGCGCAGGACATTGCGAGAGAGAAAGAATGGCTACAACGCTATAACAAGAAGGGAGGACAGTTCGTGCTGACCGACCTCATTACTATCTATAACGAGGGAGTTAAACATCAAAAGAATTATGCGCTGAATCCTCATGGAAATGATGGTGCTCCAGCCAATCAGATATCTCAGAATACTGTCAACAACACTCAGAAGAGGCAGACGAACGTACAGCCCCAGCCAATTGTTGTCACTCAGCCCCAACAAAACAACAAAATCGTTGCAAAAGAAAAGAAGTCGGATGTTGATATGAATATTCCGATGGGTAAGCTGACTCGAATGCATACTTTTGCCTTGATCATAGCCAACGAGAACTATATGGAAGTAGCCAATGTCCCCAATGCGTTAAACGATGGTAAGGTGTTTGCGGAATATTGTAAGAAGACGTTAGGATTGCCTGAGAGTAATGTCCGTTTTGTGGGTGATGCCACACTTAACAAAATGAAACGCCAATTTAATTGGCTCAGTCAGGTGATGGATGCTTTTAAAGATGATGCGAATATCATCTTCTATTATGCAGGTCATGGTATTCCAGATGAGAGCAATCATTCCTCTTATCTCTTGCCCGTTGACGGTTATGGCTCAGATGTCACAACAGGTTATAGCTTGGATGATATTTATGCGTTGTTAGGAAAGAAGAAAGCTAAATCAGTGTTTGTTTTTCTTGATGCATGTTTCAGTGGTGCCAATCGTGATGGTAGTATGCTTGCTTCTGCACGAGGTGTTGCCATTAAAGCGAAACCAAGTTCTCCAAAGGGCAAAATGGTCATACTATCTGCCTCGCAAGGTGATGAGACGGCTTATCCTTATCAAGAAAAGGGACATGGTATGTTTACCTACTATCTGCTGAAGAAGTTGAAGGATACGAAAGGGGATATTACTATGGGCGAACTCACTGATTATGTGACTAATGAGGTGATGAGGCAAAGTGTAGTAATCAACGGTAAGATGCAGACACCTCAGGTTATTCCCTCTGAAGGTGCAGGGGATTGGAAGAAATGGAACTTCAAGTAGCATGATTTATGAAGGCAGAAAATACATAATACTTAAATAGGAGGAGATGATAAAAACAAGGCTACAGACATTTCTTTTGTCATTGATGGTAGCCATGATGGCGACAGCGCAGGAAGTCAATTTGGACAGCCTGTATGGGTCGTATTTGACTGACGACGAACGCGCACTTATTGAGAAACATGAACAGTTGCGGCAGCGGTTGACCGAGGAGAAAGAGCAGCGACAACTGAAATGGACGATAGGTTTTGCCGTGTGCGCTCTCGTCTCCCTCACCACCACCGTCTATATCTTCAAGGAGGTTTTCAAGTACCGCACTTCTGACACCCCATTAAACCGTACGGTTCTGTCAAGTGTCATCTGTATCTGTGGCGGTCTTGTCATCTTTCTCCTGAACCTCGCTTGGTTCTACCTCTCTTTCGAGGCAGGCAATAAGATGCGTTATTTGATTCTATACGCTATCATCATCCTTTTGGGCATTGCCCTATGGGTTTATACAAAGAGACTAAAGTCTTAAATACCCTCACTTAAAAAAGTCAAGATTCTCTTGCTTTTTTCTTCGTTTATTCGTAACTTTGCCATCAAGAAATTATATTTGGTACTATGACAGAAAGAATAGGACTCTCGGAATTGGAAGTGCGGTTGGCATTTGCGTCTTTATGTATAGAGGCAACGGCGAAGAAGACAGGTGCGACTTTTAAGGAAATGTTTGACCGTATGAAGCGAGTAGGATTAATACAGGAGTATGTAAAGCGACTTGATCCCGTACATACCCAGAGCCGTGAGTATGTTGTCAATGAGGTACTAGAGACCTTGGAGAGATTGGAGGCTATGAGAAAGGAGGCTACAGCATGAGAAAGGTCTACCATGGTGGAACATCTGTCGTCGCTCAGCCTCTTTGTGCAGTGGGGCGTGATAATCTTGACTTCGGCAAAGGATTCTATTTGACGGAGATGCGCCAACAAGCCGTTGAGTGGGCAACCCGTATTGCCAACATTGGTCTTCCTCAGTGGCTGAATATCTATGAGTTGGATAACCGTAAACTTGTAGGATTCCGATATAAACAATTTGTAGCCTATGATGCCGACTGGTTGCATTTTATTGCTCAAAGTAGGAACGGGCTAAAACCTTGGAGTGATTATGACATTATAGAAGGAGGTGTGGCAGATGACCGTGTGGTGGATACTATAGAATTTTATCTCAACGGTGATATTACTGAGGAGATGGCTCTTCGTCGTTTGTCCATGCACCAGCCTAATAATCAAATATGTATTTTGAACCAGAACATTATTGATGAATGTCTGCATTTTGTAACTAGTGAACCTTTAAACGATTTAGCAAAATAGGATTATGCTGCAAGACTCATTACTATGGACAAAAATAGGGCGTATTATCGCTCGCCTGTCGGAGCGGTTGAATGTCTCACCAGAACAGGCATTTGACATATTTTATAATAGCAACACCTGTAATCGACTGCACCAGCCGGAATCTGGTCTTTATCTCTATGGTGACCTGTATGTGGTAGACGAGGTCGTCAGGGAGTTGCAAGCAAAACAAAACTGACAATAACCTAGAATTGAAGATAATGATGAAGACAAAACTATTTTTACTAATCGCATTGATGATGGTCACATCGGTGGCGATGGGGCAGGCAAAGAAACGCCAACGTGGTGTACAGCAGACAACGACCAACAGCAGTCAGCAGGCTGTTCAAACAATACTGCAACGGACGGTTCAGTCGCAACAACCCACTTCCAATACCCCTCCTCCTTCGTCGGTGGGTGAGATAGAGAAGCAAGAGCAGTACGACCAATATATCACTGCCGCCAAGGCTGGTGATGCTGTCGCAGAGGAAAGGGTTGCCAACAGTCATGTGTTTCCATCGAAAGGATATCTTTATTGGCTGACCCGTTCTGCAGAGCATGGCTACCAAGGTGCCCAGAATGTGTTGGCATATTGCTACAGTAATGGTTATGGCGTAGAGAAAGACAAGAATAAGGCCTTCTACTGGTGGCTGAAGTCGGCTGAGGGTGGCAATACAGCATCACAGTGGTCTGTGGCAGGAATGTACCGTGACGGAAACGGAACGGAAAAGAACGCATCGAAGGCTGCCTATTGGTACGAGAAGGCAGCCAATCAGGGTGATGTTGAATCTCAAAAAACAATAGGCTACATGTATGTGATAGGCGAAGGTGTAGATAAAGACCCCTCAAAAGCCATCTATTGGCTTAAGAAGGCCGCAGACCAAGGAAATGTAGGTGCCATGGCGAACTTGGGATTTATATATAGTAATGATGTCTATGGTGCGGAACTCGACTATCCGCAGGCGATTAACTGGTTTGAGAAGGCATTGATCAATGGAGATAAAGATGAAGATGGAAGCATAAAACATACGCTGGCAGAACTAAAAAAAGAGATTAAATTGCCGGAAGTACCTCAGGATGGAAGATACCCCTTGAAGGAAACAGCCGACTATTCGATTCTGGTCCAAAACGGGAAGATGGGTGTGGTGTCCAAAACGGGTGAAACGGTGTTGCCATTAGGCTCCTACGAGCGCATTGAAGAAATGTTGGAGGAACGGTACGTTGAAGTTGCGAAAAATGGGCGATGGGGAGTCTATGACCTTGTTGCACATCGGGAAATAGTACCTTGTAAATACGATTTAGGCTCATTCTTGATTGAAGGAACGACATTGTGCCAAGTGGCAAAATGGGGTCAGGGAGGTGTGTATGACTATGGCAAACAGAAAGAAGTAATACCTTGCCGCTACTTGGATTTTATGCAACTCAACGATGAAGATACTGAATGGTTTAAAAAAGGAATTTGGATAGTCAGGAAAAATGGTGGACGAGGCAATAAGTTCTCAGGACTTTATGATATCAACCAACAGAAGGAGATTACCCCCATCAAATATGGTCATCTTGATTTCTTTGGGTTTCAGACCAAGGATTATGTCATGATAGGCAAGAACTTCGAGCAAGGGCGTGGATGGACAGACGATGACGCTGTGGGGCTGCTCGGAAGGGATGGAAAAGAAATATTGGAGATGAAATACACCTACCTTGTACAGTTGGATAGTGCTGACAGACGTAGCAATATCTATGTGATAGGTGAAGGTGGTCGTTTTAAGACAAAGGAAGATAAATTCTGGGAGCAAGCACCCAGCAGTGCCCGCTATGCCCTTTTTGATGCAGGGAAGCGAGTCTTTATGACAGGGTTTGACTATAAAATGATAAACTATGTTGCAGACGGACTGGCGGCTTTCTGCACTAACAGTAATAAGTGGGGATATATGGATGCGACAGGTAAGATCGTCGTACCAGCAGAATATGAGCAAGTGACGGATTTCAGCGACGGAGTGGCTCAGGTGACCAAAAACGGTGTGACCTCTCTGCTGACGAATCCCTTGAAGGGAACGTCGTTGAAGGTGGCAGGCGGGGCTTCGTTAGGAAAAGGTGTTGATACCGATATCCCCCAGACCACGAAGAGCGACGAGAACCTCTTCGCCTTCATCTTCGCCAACGAGAACTATACTCATCTGAATGGCGCCGACTTCGCCATCAACGACGGCAAGGTATTTGCGGAGTATTGTAAGAAGACGATTGGTGTACCGGAGAAGAACGTGCGTTACTTTGAGGATGCGACGTATGGCAACATCGTGAGTGCCATGAAGAAGATGAAGGACATCGCTGAGGTCTATGAGGGCGAGGCAAAGATTATTTTCTACTTCGCAGGACTGGGTGCCACCGACAACCAGACGAAGGAACGCTACTTGCTACCCTCTGATGCCTCGCAGGCAACACTGGGTTCAACGGGCTATCAAGTGTCGGAACTGCAGAAGACATTGAACGGCATGAACACAGCCTATACCCTTGCCATCCTCGATGCTCCATTCTCGAATACAGACCGCAACGGTAAGATGTTGGCAGAGGCACGTGGCGTGCAGATTGCACCTAAGCAGTTGACAGCACAAGGGAAGACGATTATCTGCATGAGTAGTATGGACGATGAGACGGCATACGCCAGTCAGGACTATGGACATGGGCTCTTCACCTTCGGCATCCTGCAGCAGTTGCAACAAACCAAAGGAGAGATAACTGCCAAGGCGCTCATTGACAATGCTTCAAAATGGACACGCAAGGAGGTGCTGAAACGCTACGACCAGATGCAGACTCCTCAACAGTCTGTCTCTATGGATATGGAGGAGAAGTGGCAAAACCTAAAATTCTAAGAGTGTATGAGACGACGTTTGTTACTTCTTCTGCTGACCTGTACTTTCGGTAGTGTCTATGCACAGGAGAAAGATCCTCTTACCGTTGCGTATCATACTACGATACCACGTTTGAAGGAGAAAGGTTATACCTGTAAGACGGTGTCTGCATATCTTGCGGACTCCAGAGAAGAGGTGAGGCGGAACCTAGGTTCAAATAAGCACCTGTACTATATTGCCATTACAGATGCCAACAAGAAGATGGGGCTTACTGATTATGAGGGAAATATCATCATTCCCTGTCAATATCGGTATGTCAACCCTTCTACCCTTCTTTACAAAGAGGGTATTAGAGTTGGGAACTTCAATAACGAATGTGGTGTCATGACCTTTGAGGGCAAGGTCATGGTTCCATGCATCTACAAGAGCGCATATAGTGATAGAGAAAGATATGTGAAGGTAGTGAATCAGCAAGACCAAGTTGGAGCCTATAATTATGACGGAACAGTATTGCTGCCTTGTGAGTATGAGAGATTCGAACTGACGGCAGACGACATCTTCCTTGTCATGAAGAACGGAAAGTGGGGCTATTATGCCCAAGGCAGGGAGATCATTCCCTGCATCTACGATGACGCCAAGCCTTTCACCAACGATGTGGCAATGGTCAAACAGGACGGTGAGGTGAAGATGCTGAAGAATCCGCTGAAGGATGCCTCCCAGATTAAGACGGAGGAGACCGTACTGGCTTCCAACAAGAAAAAGGAGAAGGGACCTGCCGTATCCCGCTATCCTGCGCCTGACTCTGATGTGGATAAGAATATCCCAGTCGCCACTCAGAAGGCAGAAACTACCTTTGCTTTTATCATCTGCAACGAGAACTATGCGGATGCTCCTGTTCCCTATGCTTTGAACGATGGAAGGATGTTCAAGGAATACTGTCAGAAGGCGTTGGGACTGCCCGAGAAGAACATCAACCTCTATGAAGATGCGACCTTTGGTAATATCATCCAAGCGGTGGACAAGATGAAGTCCGTTGCTGATGCTTACGAAGGTGATGCGAGCATCATCTTCTACTATGCGGGACATGGTTTCCCTGATGAGAAACAGTCAAGCGCCTATCTGTTGCCTGTTGACGGCAATGCATCGGATATCACGACGACAGGGTATAGCCTGGCGAAACTCTATCAGGAGTTGTCACAGATGAAACTTAAATCGTCCGTCGTCTTCCTTGATGCCTGTTTCAGTGGCGCCAAGCGCGAGGATCAGATGCTTGCCTCTGGTCGTGGTGTCGCCATCAAGGTGAAGGAGGAAGCCCCACGGGGTAATATGGTGGTGTTCTCCGCTGCCCAGGGTGACGAGACGGCGCATCAGTTGGAAGAGAAGCATCATGGCTTGTTCACCTATTATCTGTTGAAGGAACTGCAGGCTACCAAAGGAGAAGTCGACTTAGGGACATTGACGGATTATGTGACCAAACAGGTCAAGCGCCAGTCTGTGGTCATCAACAACAAGAAGCAGACACCCACTGTCATTCCCTCGCAATCACTGGTGAATAGTTGGCAACAAATGAAATTGAGATAATGAGTGTTGCTTACTCAGAAAAACTCAAATAAATTTGGTTTTTCCTTCACTTATTTGTACCTTTGCACTCAATTTCGAAATAATATAAATCATTGCAATGAATATATCTTATAAATGGTTGAAGGAGTACGTGGACTTTGACCTCACACCACAGCAGGTGTGTGACGCATTGACGTCAACGGGTCTGGAAGTTGACGCACTCGAAGAGGTACAGAGTATTAAAGGAGGACTAAAAGGATTGTATGTGGGTAAGGTGCTGACATGTGAGATGCACCCTAATTCCGATCATCTTCATGTGACGACCGTTGACTTAGGTAAGGGCGAGCCCTCTCAGATTGTATGTGGTGCTCCGAATGTCGCCGCTGGTCAGAAAGTCATCGTAGCTGATTTAGGTTGCGTATTATATGACGGTGATCAGGAGTTTGTCATTAAGAAGTCCAAATTGCGTGGTGTCGAGTCCAACGGTATGATTTGTGCCGAGGACGAGATAGGTATTGGTACCGACCACTCCGGCATTATTGTTTTACCAGAAAACGCACCAGTTGGTCAGCCTGCCGCTGAGTATTACCATCTGGAGAGTGACTGGCTCATTGAGGTGGATATCACGGCAAACCGTGCGGATGCTTTGAGTCATTGGGGTGTTGCTCGTGACTTGTATGCATGGTTGAAGCAGAATGGTTATCAGACAGCAACCCATAAGCCGTCAGTAGCCGATTTCAAGGTAGACAATAACGACCTTCCTATTGATGTGACGATTGAGAACACAGAGGCGTGCAAGCGTTATGCATGTGTGAGCGTCACCGGGTGTGACGTGAAGGAAAGCCCTGAGTGGTTGAAGAACAAACTGACAACCATTGGACTGCGTCCTATTAATAATATTGTGGACATCACCAATTATGTGATGATGGCACTTGGACAGCCCTTACACTGCTTCGATGCAGACATGGTAAAGGGTCATCGTATTGTGGTGAAGACCATGCCGGAGGGAACCCCTTTCCAGACGTTGGATGGTGTGGAGCATAAACTCTCTGACCGTGACCTTGCTATCTGTAACGCTGAGGAGCCGATGTGTATCGCCGGTGTGTTCGGTGGTAAGGGTAGTGGCACCTATGAGACCACCAAGAACGTGGTATTGGAGAGTGCCTATTTCCATCCCACCAGGATTCGTAAGTCCGCACGTCGTCATGGGCTGTCTACTGATGCCTCCTTCCGTTTTGAGCGTGGTATCGATCCCAATGGCATCATCGAGGCACTGAAGTATGCCGCTATCCTCTGTCAGCAGTTGGCTGGCGGTAAGGTGTCGATGGAGATATGCGATGTCTATCCCGAGAAGATAGAGGATCCTATCGTCGAGTTGAAATACGACTATGTTCACAGTTTGA